>RAYB01000033.1 GCA_003669055.1 bacterium 1XD21-70 | reverse complement strand
CCCCCCGCCCTTAACCCTCGCAGGGGCGTCCCCCCCCCTCCGTTTTTTCAAATCCTAAAAAACATCCCCGACTTCTTCAGTACCGGGCGCACGGCCATATACACCACAACCACCACGATTGTGCCGGCCACCGCGTTCAGAAACGTCACGCCCGCAGCCCAGGTTGACATGATCTTCGCCGCATCCGATTGGATTCCCAAAATATAATTTTTGTAAAAGTACCCTACAATCGGATCCATAACCACATTGAACCCCAGGCCTGCTACCGACGCAATCAATGTCCATTTGAACACATATTTGGTATCATGGTCTTCTGTAATATGTGCGATCCTGTGGGCCACAAACCCGGAAATCAGCCCAATGCAGAGTTTCAGCACAAAAGTCTTTGGCGCACTGGTAATATATACCGGATCCAGCAGGTCTGCAATCGTCATGCCCAGCGAGCCTGCCAGGCCGCCGTATCCGCCCCCCAGAAGCAGGGCGGCCAGCACACAGAACGCATTGCCGATATGCAGAGCCACGTAATCCCCGCCGAAGGTAGGGATCGGTATCTTTAAGAAAGTAAATGCCACGTAGCACAGGGCTGTCATCAATGCCGTCAGGGCTATCTTATATACCTTATCGTTTTTATTGTTCTCCATCATCATATCCTCCTTATGCTGTTTTCTATATTGTTCCCCATCATAGCATGCAGGATCATAATGATAAATAACCAGTTCCTTTCTTTTTGACCATGCCAGTTGCGGCCGGCAGCAGGCCAGCCGGTGCTTCTTGCTCGCCTGGCCTGCCGTCAGTCCCTGGATTCCACACAGACCAGGACACCCTCTTCAAATTCTAAAAATGCCTGGTCTGCTGCCAGTTCATTGCTGATGCAAAGCCCGGCCTCCTCCCCCCGGCAGATATCCTTCTGGTTCAGGGGATATTTAAAGCCTTTCAGGGTGATCCCGGTGACCGCCTCCGTATAGGGCAGGAAAGAGACATAGTCCCCCCACAGCTGTCCCCGGTAAAATGCCTTCCCCTGGTCAAGCAGATAAACCTTGTTCTGGGCATCCACAATCCAGGCCTCCACCCCTTTTTGGAGACAGGCAAACAATACGTGGATATTCCCCAGGGTATGGTCAAGCCGCCCGCCCGTGGCTCCTAAGAACACGATACGCCCACACCCCAGGGTCAGGGCACGGCTGCGGGCCAGTTCTGTGTCCGTCTCATTTTTTTCCGGCTTGTGCTGTTCCCACACAATATGGGGGATCCCCCGAAAATGCTCCAGCACGGAAGTTTTCACGGTGTCAAAATCCCCTACTGCATAATCCGGCACCAGTCCCAAGGCCTCCGCTGCCTCCAGCCCCGCATCCACCGCTATTATCCTGTCAAAAGCTTCTTCCTTCAGAAATCCCCGGGCAAAAGCAAGATCCAGCTTGCCGCCAGTCACAACCAAGCACTTCCTCATCTTGAAAACTCCTCAAACTTCCTGAGAAATGCCTGTGCATTCTCCGTGATATCCCCTCCGAACACCGCCGAACCGGCCACAAGGATATTGGCCCCTGCCGCAAGCACCTGGCTGGCGTTTCCTAAGGTCACCCCTCCGTCCACCTCGATGTCCTTATCCAGCCCCAGGCTGTCTAAGCGGCGCCTCAGCTGCCTTACCTTTTCCAGCGTATACGGGATCAGTTTTTGGCCTCCAAAGCCGGGGTTGACCGTCATGATAAGCACCATGTCCACCTTCTCCAATATACAATCCAGCGCCGATACCGGGGTTGAAGGATTGAGTGCTACCCCTGCCTTCATCCCCAGGTCCCTGATCTGGCTAAGTGTGCGGTCCAAATGGCGGCATGCCTCCTGGTGCACACACAAAAGGTCTGCCCCGGCCTCCTTCATGGCCTCGGCATAGCGGCCGGGCTCCTCCACCATCATATGCACATCAAATACCTTATCCGTACAAGGCCGGATGCCCTTTATGGCCGGCATCCCAAAAGAAATGCTGGGCACAAACATCCCGTCCATCACATCGATGTGGATATATTCCGCCCCGGCTGAGGCCGCCTGCCCCACTGCCTCTCCCAATCGGGCAAAGTCTGCCGCCAATATCGACGGAGCCAATATCATTCTCATGTCAATATCTCCTTCTCTCCTTCAGTTCCTGGTAGAGCAGCCGGTAATTATTGTACCGGCTCCGGCTGATCTGCCCCCGGCAGACCGCCTCCTTCACGCCGCAGGCCGTCTCCCCCACATGCACACAGCCGTCCCCGAACCGGCATCCCCCGCGGTAGCGGGCAAATTCCGGGAAATAATCCTTCAGCTGCCGCGCATCCATCTCCTCCAGATACAAGGAACTGAACCCCGGCGTATCCATCAGGTAGGTATCCTCCTCCACGCAGAACAATTCCGCATGGCGGGTCGTGTGCTTTCCCCTCCTGATCTTCCGGCTGACCTCCCCGGTCTCCATCCCCGCCTCCGGCTGCAAAAGATTGGTCAGGGAAGACTTGCCCACGCCGGACGGACCGGCCAGGATCGTCGTCCGCCCGCGCAAAAGGCCAAGAAGCCCGTCGATCCCCTGCCGCTTATATACGCTGGCAAAATAAATCCCGCATCCGCTTTCGCGGTATATTTCCCGGCAGGCATGCTGCTTCTCCTCCTCTGCCAGGTCTGTCTTGTTAAAGCATATGGTCACCGGCACCTGCTGCATCTCCATCATCACCAGGAACCGGTCAAGGAGGTTGAAGTTAGGCTCTGGCTCCGTGATGGCAAACACCACCAGAGCCTGGTCGATATTGGCGCTCGCCGGGCGGACCAGCTGGTTTTTGCGGGGAAGGATCTCCTCGATGTTCCCTTCCCTGCCCGCCTCATTGAGGACGGTAAATTCCACGTCATCCCCCACTAACGGCTTAACCCCCCGCTTGCGGAATACCCCCTTTGCCTTGCAGGCATACACCTGCCCCTGTCTGTCATGGACATAATAAAATCCTGCGATTCCTTTAATAATCTTGCCTGTCATACTCCCCCTCGTCAGTCCATCGGGAAAAACGTCAGCGGGTAGGATTTTAAGACTGCCCCCGATTCCACATCCACGACCTCCACTTCCCCCTTATCGCTCCCGTTCATGCTTTCGATGCTGGTGTAATTGATGGGAAGCAGGGACGAGCCGTTGATTGTCCTGGCTTCACTCAAAGTGCGGTAAATCGAGGTGCCGTCCGCATCCTGTTGATGCAGGCGCACCAGCACCGTGACGTTGGCGCCAATCGCCCCCGGCCCGATCAAATTGCTCAGATCATATACATCGCTGATGGATGCCACGTACCGCTGCTGCCGTTCCTCCGGCCCGCTGCTGACCACATAGCTGATCTGCCCGCCAACCTGAATCTGGCCGTTCTCCCCGCCCTCCTGGCGGATAATGCTGCCTTTGGGAACCGTATCACTGGTCTCCGTGGAGGTATTCCCCGGCAAAAGCCCGGACTCCCCAAGCAGCGCTAACGCATCCGTCTCCGTCTTTCCTACCAGGTCCGGCACCGGCACAAGATCCACATGGGGGCCTGTGCTGACATAGAGCGTAACCGTGCCGCCCTCCGATGCCTTCTGCGGCTCATAGCGGATCAGCATCCCCTTCTCTACGGTCTCATTTTCCTCCTCCGTGACCTGGACTGTCAGGCCTTTGTCCTCCAAAAGCCTGCGGACGGAAGCAACACTCATGGCCTCTAAG
This sequence comes from bacterium 1XD21-70, assembly GCA_003669055.1. Lineage (GTDB taxonomy): Bacteria > Bacillota > Clostridia > Lachnospirales > Lachnospiraceae > Brotaphodocola. The sequence goes on along the minus strand of RAYB01000033.1, from coordinate 55,384 downwards.
TCCAGGGCAGTCAAGTCAATCTTATCCGACCCGAGGCTGACCACCACATTGACATTGGAATACTTGGCCACCACTGTGCCGTACTCCGGATCCTGCGAGATCACATATCCTTTCTCCACCACATCCGACGCCTGGTAGGTCGGCTTCATCCCCAGGAAATTCTCCTTAAGCTTCGCCTCTGCCAGATCCTCCGGAAGTTCCAGGACATCCGGCATATAGACCTCCGTATCCTTTAAAATCTCCCCGTTCTCTCCGGTCTGGACTACGGCATCTGCACTAGGAGCCGTGGACTGCTTTCCAAACAGCCCGGAACCGGACTGGAAAATCCCTCCTAACTTGGAAAATACCACAATCAATACCGCCACGATGATGATAGCCACCACGACTCCTGCCGCCGCTAAGATCTTCTCAATATGGGAGTTGATCTCATCCGGCTGCTCCCTCACCGGCCTCCTCTCCGGCTCCTTTGCCTGGCGCCGGTTACTCTGCGGGTACCGGGTTGCCGCCGTCTCCCCCGTCGGCTTGCGCACATACTCCCTCACCGGCTCTTCCCGGAGCGGGGTATACTGCTCCTTAATCCTCGCTAAATCTTTGCCGCTGATCTTCACCGTATGCCCGTTCAGCGCCATCTGCCCGTCCGGGTCCTGTACAAAATCCCCTTCCGGCTGTACAAGCGCCTTCCTCAGATCGGCGATCAGTTCATTGGCGCTGCCGTAGCGGTTCTCTGGCTTCTTGGCCGTACATTTTAGAATAATCCGCTCTAAACTGACCGGGATCCCCGGATTATACTCGCTGGGAGGCACCATGGCTTCCTCTAGGTGTGCCAAGGCAATCGCCACCGTGTTTTCCCCCTCGTAAGGCACCCGTCCGGTCAGCATCTCATACATGGTAATGCCCAGGGAATAGATATCGCTCCGGTTATCGCTGTAGCCTCCCCTGGCCTGTTCCGGGGAGATATAATGAACGGATCCCATGGCTGCCGATGTCAATGTCTGGGTGGATACCCCTCTGGCAATGCCAAAGTCGGTTACCTTCACCTTACCGTCCATGGAAATAATCACATTCTGCGGCTTGATGTCCCGGTGGATAATGCCCTGTTCATGGGCGGCCGCAATCCCCTGCGCCACCTGGATCGCAATTCCGATGCTCTCCTTGGCTTCCAGCTTCTCTTTCCGGGCAATATAGCCCTTTAATGTGACCCCTTCAATCAATTCCATGACAATATAATGAAGTTTCCCTTCATCGATAACATCATACACATTGACAATGTTGGGGTGGCTCAGCCGTGCCGCCGCCTGGGCTTCCATCTTAAACTTGCTGACAAAACCGCCGTCATTGCTGAACTCTTCCTTCAGCACCTTAACCGCCACTAAACGGTTTAACTTATGGCATTTCGCCTTGTAAACCTCCGACATCCCGCCGGAGCCCACCTGTTCGAGCACCTCATAACGGTTCTGCAGGTACACCCCGGGCCTGAGCATCATAAGGACACCTCCGCGGCCTCTGGCCTTATCAGGACTACGGAGATATTGTCCCGGCCGCCTCCGCGGTTCGCCGCCTCAACTAATGCCTCCGCCTTCGTCCTTATCCCATCCTCCGTGCGGATGATATATTCTATCTCCAGTTCGTCAACCATGTTGCTGAGGCCATCCGAGCACATCAGGATATAATCCCCCGGCTTTAGCTTCAACGCAAACAGGTCGATATCCACGGTCTCTGCCGTCCCCACTGCCCGGGTAATGATGTTCTTCTGCTCCTGGTAATCCCGGCTCCCGCGCTTCATCTTCCCTAATGCCACCAACTCCTCCACATAGGAATGGTCCCTTGTCACCTGTTCCAGCTTCTCCCGCAGCAAATACAAGCGGCTGTCCCCGATATTGGCCACATAAAGCACGCTTTTCTTGACTGTGGCCGCCACCAGCGTACTCCCCATCCCAAACAGCGCGGGGTCGCTGCTGGCCTTATGGTACAATTCCTGGTTCACCTTCCGGATGCCTTCCTTGAGTATCCCGTGCACATCCTTATCCGGAAACCTTTTCCCAAAAAACGCCACCAAATTCTCCACCGCAAAACGCGACGCATAATCCCCGGCATTATGGCCTCCCATGCCATCTGCTACAAGAAACAGGTTATCCAGAGAGCCCAGAGGGGCTGTTGAAGAATAGATATAGTCCTGATTCATGCTGCGGTATCTTCCCACATCGGTAAATGCACATGCCTGCACCGCCATCAACCTCCTTCATTTTCCTTCCCCAGGCCAGGCGACCTGTCCTCTTGCTTCTTTAGGAAGCTTCTTCTAAGCTGCCCGCAGGCTCCCTGGATATCCTGGCCCATCTCCCGCCGAATGGTAACGGCAATCCCGGCACGTTCCAGGATTCCCTTGAACTCGTGGATTGCCTTCTTATCGGAACGTATAAACTCCCTCTCCCTGACCGGGTTGACCGGAATCAGGTTCACATGGCCATGCAGCCCTTTCAGAAGCTTCGCCAAAGCCGCCGCCTCCCCTGGATTGTCGTTGACCCCCTTTACCAGGCTGTATTCAAAGGTCAGCCTGCGCCCGGTTTTCTCAAAATATTCCCGGCACGCAGCCAGCACCTCCTCCAACGGGTATCTTTTTGCCACAGGCATCAACGTCTGCCGCACCTTGTCATTTGGCGCATGGAGGGAAAGCGCCAGGGTTACCGGCAGCCCCTCCCCCGCAAAACGGCGGATCCCCGGCACAATCCCACAGGTGGAAACCGTGATATTGCGCAGGCTGATATTCAGCCCCCTCTCATCAGAGACCAGCCGCAAAAACCGTACTACATTCTCATAATTGTCAAATGGCTCGCCGGAGCCCATGATTACGATATGGGACACCCTGCCGCCCCCCTGCTCCTGGATCCGGTATACCTGCTCTAGCATCTCCGAGGCCGTAAGGTTCCTCTCTAAACCATCTAAAGTGGATGCGCAGAACTTGCAGCCCATCCTGCATCCTACCTGCGAGGAAATGCAGGCCGAACTGCCATGGCGGTACTCCATCTTCACGCTTTCTATCACATTGCCGTCCGCCAGCCGGAACAAATACTTGTAGGTATGGTCAATTTGGGAAACCTTTACCTCCGCCGTCTCAAGCACTGCCAGGAAACAGCTTTCCTCCAGCCGTTCCCTCAGTTTCCGGGGAAGGTTGCCCATCTGCCCGAAACCGGTCACCAGCTTCTGATGAAGCCAGCCGTATACCTGCCCGGCACGGTAAGGCTTTTCCCCCATCCCCGCAAGCAATTGTTCCAGTTCCGGGAAAGACAAGGACTTGATATCTATTTTTTCCATCTATTCTCTTTCCTTCCGAAATACCGCAATGAAAAACCCGTCGCAGGGATATCTCCCCGGCAAAAGCTGGACATAGCCGTCCTTCATGCTTTCTTCCTTCACTGCGGTTCCCATCCTGCCTTTTATATCCTCCGGCGAAAAGGGGAAGTTCTCAAGAAACCATTCCCTTTGTCCCTCATTTTCCTGGCGGCTGACGGTGCATGTACTGTAAACCAATGTCCCCCCGGGCTTTACATAGCGGGCGGCCGCCGTAAGGATCTGCCTCTGCAAAAGAACCAGGGATTCGATCCGTTCCTTGCTGGCATGGTATTTGATATCCGGCTTTTTGCCGATCACCCCCAAGCCCGAGCAGGGAAGGTCTGCCACCACAATGTCTGCCTTTTCCTGCCAGCGCCCGTCAAATTCCCTCGCATCCCACACCTCTGCCTTGATATTGCCCAGCCTTGCACGGGCTATATTCTCCTCCACCAGGCGGATCTTTCCTTCTGTCAGGTCCCGCACCACCACCTGCCCGGTGCCCTTTAGCCTGTCTGCCATATGTAGGCCTTTGCCCCCCGGTGCACCACACACATCCAGTACCGTGCTGCCCGGCTTTGGGTCCGCGGCATCTGCCACCAGCGCCGAGGCCGCATCCTGCACCAGGATCCACCCCCGGCGGAAGGCTTCCAGCCGTTCCAGGCAGTCATAGCCTTCCAAAAGCAGGACCTGCGGTGAAAGCGGGCTGGGCTCTGCCTTTACCTGCTGCCCTTCCAGGCTTTCCCTGACCTCCTCCATGGATGCAAGGGAAAGGTTGCAGCGGACAGCAGTCGGGGCATCCTCCAAAAAAGCCCGCAGCATCCCCTCTACCGTCTCCTTCGGGTACTGCTCCTCCCACATCTCAAGGATCCAACGTGGCATGGAGTAGCGCAAAGACCAGTCCTCAAACAAAAATTCATCCTTTCTGCGGGCAACCCCCCGCAGGACCCCGTTGACAAAACCGCCGAGCCCTCCTAAGCGGCGACCCTGCACCAGCTTCACCGCCTCATTGCATACCGCACTGTCCGGTACCCGGTCCATCCACAAAATCTGGTAAACGGACATCCTTAAAACCGTGCGGACCACCGGCTTCATCTTTGCCGTATGGATGCTCGAACAGCAATTCAGCACCTCGTCAATTGCCAGCAGATTTTCCACCGTGCCCTCTGCCACCCGGGTAATCAGCGCCCGGTCCGGCTTTTCCAGGTACTGGTATTTTTCCAGGGCCATGCGCAAGCTGCCATGGACAAAACCGTCCCTTTCCAATACCTCAAACAGGATATCAAGGATGACCTCCCTGGATTTGGTGGCGCGGGATGTCTTTCCAGCCGCTTTAGTCATCTCTCCTCCGTCCCCCAAACAGGATCAAAAGGCGCAGAAGCTGCAGCACAGAGGCTGCCACTGCCGCCACATAGGTAAGGGCTGCCGCCCCCAGGACTTTTTTGGTATCACCCACCTCGGCTTCCTGCAAAATCCCGATCTGCCCTAACAGGGCAACCGCACGCCCGGATGCATTGAATTCTACCGGCAATGTGATCACCTGGAATAAGAGCGCCAGCACAAACATCCAGATCCCGACCTGGATAAAAGGGGTCAGCCCAATCACCAGCCCTAACAGGATCAAAGGCCATGACAGCGTGCTTCCTAGGTTGGCCACCGGCACGAAAGCCGCCCGCAGGCGCAGCGGGGTATAGCCTACATGGTCCTGGATCGCATGGCCGCACTCATGGGCAGCCACCCCGATGGCCGACACGGAAGTGCTCGCATATACCGGTTCTGATAAATTCACCGTCTTTGTCCGCGGGTCGTAGTGGTCTGTCAGCTGCCCGCGCACAGCCTGTACGGCCACATCGTAGATCCCCTGTGAATGCAGGATCTTCCTCGCCGCCTCCGCCCCGGTCATGCCGGCCCGGCTGCGTACCCCGGAATATTTCTGAAATGTACCGTTGACGCGCGAGGACGCCCACATGGACAGCAGGGCGCCGGCCACCACCAACAGATATGTCGGGTCAAACCCGTAATAACCACCGTAATAAGGCATCATCTAATCAACTCCTTCCCAGCTGCGTTCCCGCCTCCACGGCAAAACCCCGCAAGAACGCCGCCGTATCCATCCGTTTCTTCCCTTCCAGCTGCAGGCTCGTAATATTGAGGATCCCCCGGCCGGTCCGTATTTGCAGGCCGGACTCCGAGGCTGAAAGCACCTTTCCGCACCCTTCCCCTGCCATGCCCGCATCCGGCAGCACATCCGCCTCCCAAAGCTTCAGCATCTTCCCGCCCAGCCATGTATAGGCGCTCGGCCAGGGATTCAGCCCCCGGATCAGGCGCTCAATCACGTCGGCATCCCTGCTCCAGTCTATCTCTCCCAAGGATTTGGGGATCTTTTTCACATAAGTGGCCTCCCCATGGTTCTGGGGGGTCCTCTGGAGCGTGCCGTCCTCTAACTTCTCCAGGGTAGATAAGATCAGTTCCCCTCCTAAGAGGCTCAGGCGGCCAAACAGGCTGCCTCCTGTCTCCTTCCTCTCCAGGCGGATCACCCTCTTCTCCAGCATATCCCCCGTATCCATGCCCTCGTCCATCATCATGGTGGTAATGCCGGTCTCCTGATCGCCATTGATCACCGCCCACTGGATGGGGGACGCCCCCCGGTATTTGGGGAGCAGGGAGGCATGGATGTTCACGCAGCCGTAGCGCGGCACACCAAGCAGTTCCTTTGGCAGGATCTGCCCGAAGGCAATCACCACCATCACATCCGGGGCCAGTTCCCTCATTTTTTGGATAAACGCCTCTTCCCCCGCCCGCACCGGCTGGAATACCGTAAGGCCATGTTTTAGCGCCGTTTCCTTCACCGGGGACATCGCAATCCCGTTCCCCCGGCCTTTGGGCTTATCCGGCTGCGTCACCACTGCCGCCACCTGATGGCGGGAGCCTATCAGGCTTTCCAGCACCGGGACCGAGAAATCCGGGGTCCCCATAAATACGATCCTCATTCTTTATCCGCTTCCTCCTCATTGTCCATCAGTTCGCCTTCCATCACATCCACATACAGTTCGCCTCGCAGATGTGCGCATTCATGGCAGATTGCCCTTGCCAACAATTCCTCTCCCTCCAGTTCGTACTCCTGCATCTCCTCGTCCCAGGCCCTTACCTTTACATAAGCCGGGCGGGTCACCATCGCATGCTTGCCGGGGATGCTTAAGCACCCCTCCGCTTCCGTGCGGCTGCCCTTCTGCTCTAAGATCTCCGGGTTGATCAGCACATACTGGTTGCCGTCCTCCACATCAATCACCACGATCTGCTTTAAAACACCTACCTGCGGGGCTGCCAGCCCTACGCCGTTTGCCTCATACATCGTCTCAAACATATCTTCAATCAGCTGTTTTGTCCGCCGGTTCATCTCCTTCACCGGCTTGCATTCTTTCCTTAAAATATCATCACCCATGGTTCTGACCTGCCTGATTGCCATATTTGCCGATACCCCTTTCCCCCGTAAAGCCTCCCGGCCCCGGTATTCTTTTTGCAGCCGCCCTGCCATGCACGGCGAAAGCCTGCCTGCGCCCGGCTGCTTATGCACTGTCGTCAAATCCCGTTCAGCTGAAATCATACTGGATTGCCAGCTGCTTGCAGTCTTCCGTCTCGTCCCACCGTTCCTGGACATAATTCCGGATTCTTATTAGTATATCATAATTTTCCTGTTTCATATATAAAATTTTTCTATAAATATCATTAACTTTATAGACCGGCGCCGGTACCGGGCCAATCACCTCCAGGCAGGCGCCGAAATGGCGCACCACGGAATCCCGCACCAGATCCATCATATGCCCGGTAAGCTGTTCGTCCCTCCCGGAGACCTGCAGCTGCAGCATATGGCAGGCCGGGGGATAGTGCATCAGCTGCCGGTAGCCCATCTCCTGCCGGTAAAAGGCCTCGTAATCCTGGGCCGCCGCGGCCCCAATCCCGTAATGCTCCGGCAAGTAGGTCTGGATTACGGCAATCCCGGCGCGGCGCCCCCTGCCCGCCCGCCCGGCCGCCTGTACCAGAAGCTGGAAGGTCCGTTCCGTGCAGCGGAAATCCGGTGCATACAAAGATACGTCTGCCGCCAGGATCCCCACCAGGGTCACCCCCGGGAAATCATGCCCCTTGACAATCATCTGGGTGCCGATCAGGATATCCGCCTCCCCTCTGGCAAAGGATGCCAGGATCGCCTCATGGCCGCCTTTTTTGGAAGTCGTATCCAGGTCCATCCGCAGGATCCGTGCCTGTGCAAACGTCTGCGCAGCCATCTCCTCCACCTTCTGGGTGCCGACCCCGAACCCTGCCAGGTACTCCGACCCGCAGCCGGGGCACGCTTTGGGCAAGGGGATCTTATATCCGCAGTAATGGCAGACCAGCTGCCGGTTATTGTGGAGGGTCAGGGACACGTCGCAGTGAGGGCATTTGACTGCCTTCCCGCAGCTGCGGCAGGATACAAAGCTGGAATAGCCGCGCCGGTTCATAAACAGCATAACCTGCTCTTTCTTGGCCAGCCTGTCTGCAATCAGTTCCGTAAGCCTCCTGCTGAATATCGACTTGTTGCCTGCCTCCAGTTCCCTGCGCAGGTCTACCACCTCCGTAACCGCCAGGGCACTGCCCCGGCTGGCTCTTGTTTTTAAGGAAAACAGCTTATAGATCCCGGCCTCTGCCTTAGAAAACGCCTCCAGGGACGGGGTCGCTGACCCCATCACTAAAAAAGCCCCCGACATCTCTGCCAGGTGCTCCGCCGCCTCCCTGGCATGGTACCGGGGCGCCCCTTCACTCCGGTAGGCACCCTCGTGCTCCTCATCGATAACCACCAGCCCCAGGTGGGCAAAAGGGGTAAACAGCGCCGACCTTGCCCCGACCATGATCTTGGTCCTGCCCTCCCTTGCCTTCTCAAACTGGTCATAGCGCTCTCCCGCGGACAGGCGGGAATGCATGACGCTGATGTTTTCCCCAAACCGGTCATAAAAGCGCATCACCGTCTGATAAGTCAGGGCTATCTCCGGGATCAGCACGATCACCTCCTGCCCCCGCGCCAGCACATGGCGGATCATCTCCATATATACCTCGGTCTTGCCGCTTCCGGTGATCCCATGGATCAGGTAAGGCTTTCTCCTGCCCCCGTCATAATCCTGGCAAAATGCTTCTATAACCCCCTGCTGCTCCGGGTTTAAGCAAATCTCCCTATCTCCGGGCGCCGGGCGGCGCGGCTGTGCGGCCACCAGGTTTTCCAGAACCTGGCGGTTTCTCGCCCGCACCTTCTTTTTTACCGGCAGCACCGTCTTTAAAGCCTGGTTCATCGTCGAACCGTACCGTTCCTTCATCCACCAGGCCAGTTCGATCAGCCGTGAATCTGCGGTCACGCTGCCCTCCACCAGCCCCGCAACCTCCTTGATCCGCGCCTCGTCGAAATCCGCCTTCTGGGTGATCCCGACCACGTACCCTTTGCGCGTACGGTTTGCCGCACCAAAAGGAACGCAGACCTGGCTCCCGATCCGGACATCCGAAAGCATCTGCTTTGGAATCCGGTATTGGAAGACCCGATCCACGTTTTCATGGGAAATATCTATGATGATATTGGCATATTGTACCGCCATGTCCTCTCCTGTCCGCAGCCTGCCCCTGGCAGTTCACTCCCTTTTTTCCTGAATCAGGCGTTTTGCTACTTCACCCAGTTTCATGCTGTTGGAGCCTTTTAAAAGCACACAGTCCCCAGGCCGTAAGGTTTTCGCCAACTCCCCATGCAAACCGTCCAGATCCCCGGCCTCAAAATGCAGGCATACTTCCCCTGCCTCAATCACGGAAGATAATTCTCCCAGGGTAAACACCATATCTACCGGGTGCTGCCTTAACCAATCCCCGATTTCCCGGTGGAAACGCCCGGCCTCATCTCCTAACTCTTTCATATCCGCCAGCACCGCCAGCCGCCTCCCGCCGGTCTTTATGGACTCTAAGACCTCCAGCGCCGCCAGCATAGATATGGGGCTGGCATTATAGGTATCGTCGATAATGGTCACCCCATCGCGTTCAAAGGTTTGCTGCCGCCCCTGGAAGCCGGTGTAGCCGCCCAGCCTCTCTGCCGCCTTTTCCAGGGAAACCCCGTACAAATCTGCCACTGCCAGCGCCGCCATGGCATTGTTTATGTGATGGCGCCCCATGACCTTTAGCCTCACCGGCACGCGCTTACTGCCGCAAACGGCCGTAAATGCCGGGCAGCCGCCCTCCAGCCGGATCTCTTCTGCCCGGTAATTGCAGTTTTCTCCCACGCCGTAATAGAGGGTGCGGTATCCTGCCCTGGCCTGTATCCTGCCTAGCATCGGGTCATCCCCGTTGAGCAGCAGAATCCCCCCGTCCTTCAGCCCGTCCTGGATGGACAGCTTCTCCCGGCAGATGTTCTCCCGGCTCCCCAGCTGTTCGATATGGGCCACCCCCACGTTGGTAATGACCGCCAGGTCCACCTGCGCAATCCGGGCAATCACGGTCAGTTCCCCCGGCATGCTCATCCCCAGTTCCAGCACCCCGATCTCATCCTCCCCGGAAATCTCCGTCAGGGTTATCGGCAATCCTACCTGGCTGTTTTTATTGCCGGGGGTCCGGAATACGCGAAACCCGGCGGACAAGGCTTCCGCCACCATCTCCCGGGTGGTCGTCTTCCCCACGCTCCCGGTAACCCCCACCAACGGCAGGCTCAGACGTTTCCGGCAATAAGAGCCGATCGCCTGCAGCGCCTTCTTGGTATCTTCCACCCGGATCCAGGGATGCACATCGTCCATGGCGTCATGCTCTGCCGTAAGCGCCGCCGCAGCCCCCGCCGCCAGCGCCTGCCCGATAAACTTATGCGCATCTACACGCTCGCCCACCAGCGGCACAAACAAATCCCCATCCTTGGCTGTCTGGGAATCGGTGCTGATGTGGGCCAGGGGAGTCCCCTGGTCCCCGCACAGCAGCCTGCCCCCGGTTGCTTCCAAAACCTCTTTTACCGTCATCCGCTCCATGCTCTGACCTTCCTCCGTTTCCTGATATGCCTCCCTGCCGCAGCAGCCGCCTGCCGCCTACAGCCCGGCCACCACTTCCTGCACCACGGCACGGTCCAGGAACGGGTAACGCACGCCCTCGATCTCCTGGTAATCCTCATGCCCCTTGCCGATGATGGCAATCATATCGCCTTTTTCTGCATGGGTTATGCTATAGGCAATCGCCTCCCGGCGGTCAGGTATCTCAATAAACCGTCCGCCCGTCTTCTCGATGCTTCCCCGGATATCCGCTATGATATCCCCGACCCGCTCATACCGGGAATTATCTGCCGTGATAATGGAGAAATCAGCCATCCGCCCGGCGATCTCGCCCATGGAATAGCGCCGGTCCTTCGAGCGGTTGCCCCCGCACCCGAACACACACACCAGGCGTTTCGGCCGGTGTTCCCGCAAGGCCGCCAGCAGGCTTTCCATGCTGACCGCATTGTGGGCATAGTCCACCACCACGCTGCATCTCTCGGAGGTATAGACGATCTCCATCCGCCCGTCCAGCTTTAAATGCTTTAGGGCATGGCACAAAGCATCCTCTCCCACCCCCGCCTTTAAGCATACTGCGGCAGCAGCCAGCGCATTGCTGACGTTAAACCTCCCGGGGATGTTCACCCGCACCGGTATCTGCCTCCCCCCTGCCTTAATAAGCGTAAATTCCAGCCCGATAAATCCCGGCTCGGAGGCATAGCGGATCTTTTGTGCATGGTATTCTGCCGTATGTACCACCCCAAAGCCTTCCCATTGGCAGGGCATCCCCTTAGTAACCTCTTCCAAATGAGCATCATCCACATTGACAAAGGCAAAACGGCTCTGATGGAAAAGCTGCTTTTTGTAATACATATACTCCGCAAAATCCGCATGCTCATCTGCCCCGATATGGTCTGGGGAGATATTGGTGAACAGGGCATAATCAAAGGTGATCCCTGCCACCCGGCACATTTTAAGCGCCTGCGAGGATACCTCCATCACGCAGCACTCACAGCCTGCCTCTTTCATCCGGGCAAAATACCGGTGCAGTTCGTAGGATTCCGGCGTTGTATTCACGGTGGGGAAATGTTCGTCTTTAAAGCTTACCCCGTTTGTCCCGATGATGCCCGTCCGCCTCCCGGAGGCCTCCAGGATGGCACGCACCATGTGGGCAGTGGTTGTCTTTCCCTTCGTGCCCGTGATCCCGATCATCAGAAGATCCTTTGACGGGTGCCCGAAGCGGGCGGCTGACAAAAGCGCCAGCGCCTCCCGCCCGTTCTCCACCATAAGCACCGTCACCTCCGGCATAACCGAAACCGGCTTTTCCACCACCAGTATCCGGCAGCCGCTCTCCAGCACCTGGGGGATAAACGAGTGGGAGTCCACCCGTGTCCCTTCCATGCAGACAAACACGGTGCCCGGCGCTGCCTTCCTCGAATCGAAAACCACCTCGTCTGCCTCTGCCTCCAGGCTCCCCTGTACCAGCTTATACTCAAGGCCATCCAGCCAATCCTTTAACATAGCATCCTCCTGCTTTTCTTTAAAACAGCCCCGTGATCCTGCCTTCGCCGTCCACGTCAATCCCGTCCGCTGCGGGCTTTTTCGGGAGGCCCGGCATGGTCATGATAGCCCCGGTCAGCACCACCACAAACCCCGCCCCTGCCGACACATACACATCCCTTACATTGATGGTAAACCCGGACGGCCTGCCCAGCTTGTTCTGGTCATCCGACAAAGAATATTGTGTCTTTGCCATACACACAGGCAGGTTCCCAAACCCCATCTCCTCGATGCGGGCCATGGCCTTTGCCGCCGCCGGCGCGTAGCTGACGCCGTCGGCGCCGTAAATCTCGGCCGCCACGGTGTGGACCTTATCCTTAAGGCTCATCTCATCGGGGTAAATCGGGCTATAATGGCTCTCCTTATTCTCCAGGGTTTCCAGCACCTTCTTTGCCAGGGCTTCACCGCCTGCGCCGCCTTTTTCCCATACCTCCGACAGGGCGAACTCGCAGCCGCGCTCCTCGCAGAAACGCCGGATCCTGTCATATTCCGCTTCGGTGTCGCTCGTAAAGGAGTTCAGCGTCACCACCACCGGCACACCGTATTTCTGGATGTTCTCAATATGCTTTTCCAGGTTGGCAATCCCCCGGTCCAATGCCTCCAGATCCTCGCTGCCCAGTTCTGCCTTGGGCACTCCCCCGTTATATTTGAGCGCACGTACCGTTGCCACCAACACCACTGCATCCGGTTTTAGGCCGGCCATCCGGCATTTGATGTCAAGGAATTTCTCTGCCCCTAAGTCTGCGCCGAAGCCCGCCTCTGTCACCACAATGTCCGCCAGCTTCAGGGCTGTCTTTGTGGCGCGGACACTGTTGCAGCCATGGGCAATGTTGGCAAACGGCCCGCCGTGGACCAGCGCCCCGGTATGCTCCAGCGTCTGGATCAGGTTAGGCTTAATGGCATCCTTCAAAAGCGCCGCCATCGCGCCCACGGCATTCAGCTGTGCCGCCGTCACCGGCTCCCCTGCATAATTATATGCAACAATAATCCGTCCCAGCCGTTCTTTTAAGTCCTTCATATCATTGGACAGGCACAAAATCGCCATGATCTCGGAGGCGACGGTAATCACAAAGTGGTCTTCCCGCACCACGCCGTCCGCCTTGGCCCCCAGCCCGACCACGATATTGCGCAGTGCCCGGTCATTCATGTCCATGCAGCGTTTCCACAGCACCTGGCGGGTATCGATCTGCAACGCATTCCCCTGCTGGATGTGGTTGTCCAAAAGCGCTGCCAGCAGGTTGTTGGCCGAGGTAATCGCATGGAAGTCACCGGTAAAATGCAGGTTTAAATCCTCCATCGGCACTACCTGGGCATAACCGCCCCCGGCAGCCCCTCCCTTGATGCCAAAACACGGCCCCAGCGACGGCTCCCGCAGTGCCAGCATCGTCTTTTTCCCGAGGCGGCTAAGAGCATCCGCCAGCCCGATACTGGTGGTCGTCTTCCCTTCCCCTGCCGGGGTCGGGTTGATCGCAGTCACCAATACCAGCTTCCCGTCCGGGCCATCCTTCACTTTCTGCCATAATTCATCCGTAAGCTTGGCCTTATATTTCCCATACAGTTCCAGGTCCTCTTCTCCAATGGCATACGCTGCCGCAACCTGCTGTACCGGCTTCATCGTGGCTTCCTGTGCAATCTGAATGTCTGTCTTCATCTCTTGCTTCCTCCTTATTTTTAGTATTGGCAAAACCTCCTGCAAAGTTTCGCCAGATATAATGTGGTCAAGACACTAGTCTTTGCCGGACAGCAGTTCCTCGAACTCCTCCATGGTGACTAAGATCTTCCTGGGCTTTGTCCCTTCCTCATCCCCGACCACCCCGGCATCCGCCAACTGGTCCATAATCCGGGCGGCACGGTTAAAACCAATCTTGAACATCCGCTGCAGCATGCCGATGGACGCCTTGTCCTTCTCGATGATGAACCTGCCCGCCTGTTCAAAATATTCGTCCCTGCCGTTGCCTCCGCCGCTGCCCCCCGCAGGGCCTGCTGCCGGGGCGGCATTCATCTGTTTCTCCACATCGGGGTCATATCCGGCATCCAGCCCCTGCCCGGTGAGGAATTCCACCACCTTCTGCACCTCCGAATCCGAAACAAACGCCCCCTGCACCCGCTGCGGTTTGGGAATCCCGGAGGGGAAAAACAGCATGTCGCCCTTCCCCAGCAGCTTCTCTGCCCCGTACATGTCAATGATCGTCCGCGAGTCCACACCGGAGGACACGGAAAATGCAATCCGGGACGGCACATTCGCCTTAATCAGGCCTGTGATTACATTGACGGACGGCCTCTGGGTTGCAATCACCAGATGGATCCCCGCCGCACGGGCCAGCTGTGCGAGGCGGCAGATGGCATCCTCCACCTCACCAGGCGCCACCATCATAAGATCCGCCAATTCGTCCACGATAATCACGATCTGCGGCATCTTTTTCGGCCGTTCCTGTTCCGGCACATCTCCTAAGCGGTCAATCCTGGCATTGTATCCGCTTAAGTTGCGCACATTGCACTCGGCAAATTTTTTGTAGCGGTCCTGCATTTCCGCTACCGCCCAGTTGAGGGCTCCGGATGCCTTCTTCGGATCCGTCACCACCGGGATCAGCAGGTGGGGGATGCCGTTGTAAACGCTCAGTTCCACCACTTTCGGATCCACCATGATCAATTTTACGTCCTCCGGGCTTGACTTAAACAAAATACTCATAATCAGAGTATTGATGCAGACCGATTTTCCGGAACCCGTGGCACCGGCAATCAAAAGATGGGGCATCTTGGCAATGTCCGTGACCACTACCTGGCCGCCGATATCCTTGCCCACCGCAAAAGCCATGCGGGACGGGTGCCCCTTAAACGCTTCGGATTCCAAAAGTTCCCGCAGATATACCGTGGTATTTTCCTTGTTAGGAACCTCAATCCCCACAGCGGATTTGCCGGGGATCGGCGCCTCGATCCGGATATCGGCGGCTGCCAGGCTCAGCTTGATATCGTCTGCCAGTCCCACGATCTTGCTGACCTTGACCCCTTGTTCCGGATGCAGTTCATACCGGGTCACGGACGGCCCGCAGCTGATGTTGGTCACGGTCACGCCGACCCCGAAATCCCGCAGCGTCTGCTGCAGCTTGACTGCCGTATCCTTATATTCCTGGCGGGAACTGGCAGAGGATAGCGGGTTCCCTCTTTTTAGCAGGGTAACCGAAGGGAACACATATTCCCTCTTAGGCTCCTCCTGCTTCGCCCTGATCTGCTGCTGCACGCTGGCCTCCCCGGCTTCTCTTGCCTCCAGTGCCTCCTTCCGTTTTGCTTCCAGCTTTTTATGCAATGCCTCCGTATCACTCTCAATCACCTTGCCGGAAGCTGTCACCACCCGTTTCTCTTCCTGCAAAACCACAAAATCTTCCAATCCGGCTCCTGCCTGCCCGGCAGGCTCTTCCTCTTCCCAGGCCTCCTCCGGCAGGCTTTCTTCCCATTCCCCTCCTGCCGGGAATCCTTGTTCCTCCAAATCCGCATACCCATGCGGATCCGCCCGGTAAAGGGCTACCGGTGCGTCTTCGGGCTGGCTGGGCACTTGCCTATGTAAATCTTGCAAATCCTCCCCGGCTTCCCCCAAAAGCACAGGCTCCTCCATAAAAATCTCGTCGGCTTCCTCCTCATACCGTGATGCCGCCGGTGCCAGGCGAAGCGGCTTAAGGCCATACGAAGAATCTTCTTGCTGTCCCCATCCTTCTTCTTCCGGCAGGCTTCCATTCCCGCCTTCCGGCTCCGGCAGATCCGTCTTTTTCCCCTTTTGCCCCGCCGCAGGCTCCGTAAATGCCTCTGACAGCCCATGGAAGGAAGGCTCCGATGCCGGCCCCTGGAACGACGGCGCCTTGGCCGGGCGGCCAAAGACTCCCTCATAATCACTCAGGCGGGAAATGCCTTCTTCCACCAGGCGCTGTGCCGATTCTGCCGTTGAAAGCACCTCATCCGCTTCAAACGGAACCATGTCCTCACCGGCAGGGCTGCCTGGCATGGTAATTTTCCCCGTAAACACATCTGCCGGGTCTGTGGCAGGCTCTGTGTCCGAAACGTTTTCCTTCCTGCCGCCCTGCGCTGCCCCGGCCGTATCTTCTTCCATGCCTTCCGGCTCCTCTGCCGGCGCTTCATATATCCCCTCACCGGCACTGCCTTCCTGTGCCAAAAAGTCGGTCACGGCCAGGTCTACCCCCCGGATCCTCTGTTCCTTCTCAAGGCGCTGCTGCTCCCTGCGTCCGGCATGCAGTTCCCTTCTGCGCCCCATGTCTTCCCTGGCAAAGCGGTATGCCGCATCCCCCTGCTTCTTTACCGCGTTCACCAGCGAACGTTCCGTGATGCAGACCACGCTGATAGCCAGGCAGACAATCAGCACCAGGAATGCGCCGATATTGCCCAGTATTGCCGTCAAACCGGCACAGATCAGGCCTCCGGCCAGGCCTCCTCCGGCACCGCTCACCGAAGACATGTGGTAATACCCCATAAGCCCTGCCCCGTCTTCAGGTTTTTTCCCGAAAAGAAGCTGGATCAGCCCGCATAATGCAAACACCAGTGCCACCGATGCCAGCATTTTACGCATCGCTGCCGGGTTGCCCCTGTTTGAAAAATAAAAACATGTCCCCACAAATAAAAGCAGTGGGGCTATGAATCCCACCATTCCGAAAATACCAAGCTGAAAACCGCGAAGGTAGCCGCCTGCTGCGCCGCACAGGTGGAAATTACTTAAAAACAGCAGCACGGCAACGGCGAAGGAAAGGATAACCAGTACCTCTGCACCGATAAAATCCTCCTGCTCCGGCACCTGGGCTGCCCTCGTCCTCTTCGCACCCCGCGAAGCCGCCGCTTTCCCGGAGCCCTTTGCCCTGCAAGCGGCACTGCCCCGGCTTTTGGCATTTTCCGCCTTGCCGCCTCTTTTGGATGCTGCGTTTTTGTTGGTTGTCGCTGCCACTAATCTATGCCTCCTATCCTCCAATGGAACGCTTTTGGATTATAAAAAGCGTCCCCAGGATAGTATACAAAAAAATAGCAGGAATTGCAACCACAGGCAAATAAATTCCATTTTATGGCTTTAAGCTTCGCTGTCAATCAGCCGATAAAGCTTCTGCAGTGCCTCTCGGATCCCTCCGACTTCGTCAATCAGGCCTTCCTGCACGGCCTGTGCGCCTACCAGCACGGTCCCGAGGTCACGGGTAAGCATTTTTGTATTATGCATCAGTGCTTTTACCTGGCCGTATTCCATCTGTGAATGTTCACTGATAAAGCTTAAGATCCGGTCCTGGATCATATTAAAATATTCATAGGTCTGTGAAGCTCCGATGACCATGCCCGTCATGCGGACAGGATGGATCATCATCGTCCCCGTGGGCACGATGAAGGAATAGTCCGTGGATACCGCCAAGGGCACGCCGATCGAGTGGCTGCCCCCCAGCACCAAAGACACCGTCGGCATGGTCAGCGAGGCGATCATCTCTGCAATTGCAAGGCCTGCATCCACATCCCCGCCGGAAGTGTTTAGCAGCACCAAAAGCCCGTCCATGCTGTCGTCGTCCTCTAAGGAGGCCAGCTTGGGAAGCACATGGTCATATTTGGTTGTCTTGGCATTCCCGGAAAGGTTTTCATGCCCTTCCACCTCACCGATGATGGAGAGCAGCTGGATCTTCCTCCTGCCCTGGTTATTCTCCAGGGTCAGCTGCCCGTACTCCTCTAATTTTTCGTTCTCCTTCTGCTCCAGTTCCCTCTCCTGCTTTTTCTTGTCATTGCTATCGGCCTCCAAAGCCCGCTTATCTCCCATAATTCCCATCCTTTCCCTGGCCTATGGCTTCATCCAAACCAGCTTTTCCCCTATTATTCACCCTGCGCCCTGCTTTTATGCAATGCCTTTTTGCACTTCAGATGGCGTTGCATTTCCTTCCCGGATCTGCTACAATAAGGCCAGGATGGTTTTTAGGGGTCACCCGAAAACATATCCGTTTTTCAGGCAAGGAGGCGATCATGATGGATATTTCTTCCCTTTCCGTGTCCCTGTCCACAGCTAATCTGTACAGCGATATGGGGGTTGCCATTATGTCCAAGGTTCTTGATACCGTGGAAGAAAGCGGCGATGCCATTGCCCAGATGATGGAAGCAGCATTAAGCGGCATCGGGCAAAACATCGATATCAGGGCCTGACAAGAGGTATCCTTCGCGGGAAACGGGCTGTTGCTTGGTAGCAACAGCCCGTTTCCCCGTCTCTGCCTTTCCTCTCTTATGCCCTCCTACATCAGCGGCGCAAACAGGCGCAGCCCTGCACCGGCCAGACGTTTCATGGGCGGGTATTTCCTGCAGTTTTCTTGCGTAATCTCCTCACACTGCATAAGGGTCTTTTGGAAATCTTTTTCCACATCCTCCACTGCCTGGTTCCGGTACAGATAAACCGCACATTCAAAATGCAGGTACAAACTCCGGTAATCCAGGTTTACTGACCCCACTACCGCCTTCTCGCCGTCGCTGCTGAATACCTTCGCATGCACAAAGCCCGGCGTGTACTCAAAAATCCGCACCCCTGCCGCCAGCAGTTCCCCGTAATACGACCTGGCCAGCAGATAGGCATACACCTTATCCGGCACATGGGGCATGATGACGGCCACCTCCACCCCGCGCTTGGCGGCAAAGGCCAGGGATGTGATCATTTCCCTGTCCAGTATCAGATATGGCGTCATGATGTGCACATAGTCCCTGGCCCCGTTCAGTATGTCCAGATACACGCATTCCCCCACCGCTTCCTCGTCCAGGGGGCTGTCCCCGTAAGGCATCACATATCCGTCCATATTGAGGCCGGGGGGATAGCAGTAACCGGGATCCTGCAGGTATCTTTTGTAATCCTCCGTCCCCCGTTCCGACACGTTCCACATCTGCAGAAACATCATCAAAAAGCTGGTAACCGCCTCTCCTTTGAGCATCACAGCCGTATCCTTCCAATGGCCGAAGCGCACGGTCTCGTTGATATACTCGTCCGCTAAGTTGATCCCCCCGGTAAATGCCGTGTGCCCGTCAATCACCGTGATCTTCCTGTGGTCCCGGTTGTTCTGGTAGCTCGTAAGCGCCGGCTTCACCGGGAAAAACACCTTGCAGCGGATGCCCATCCGTTCCAGCTGCTGCGGATAGCGGTGCGGCAGCAGCGTCAAACAGCCCATGCCGTCGTACATAAACCTTACTTCCACGCCTGCTTTCGCCTTTTTCGCCAGGATCCCCAGCACATTCTCCCAGAATTTTCCGTCCTCCACGATAAAATATTCCATGAAGATGTAACGCTCTGCTTTTTCCAGTTCTTCCAAAAGCCGCGGGAACAGGTCATCCCCCAGCGGGAAATACTCCACGCTGGTGTTACCGTATACCGGATAGCCGCCATAGCGCCCCATATATCCCGCCAGATGGGCTGCCCTTTTGTCCTCCTGCAAAAGCCGCGCCATCACCGCCTCGTCCTGCTTTAAATACGGCGCCGTCTGTGCAAGGACTTCCCTCAGCCGCCCGGCTATCCTGCGCGTCCCCACCTGCAGTTCGATAAAAATATAAAACATCGCGCCAAAGACCGGAAATACCAGGACCGGGATCACCCAGGCCAGCTGGTAAACCGGATTCTGGCGCTTGTTGATAATGTAGACCACTACCACCGCGCTGAGCATGGTAAAACCGCCGTACAGGAAAAAGATATGGTCGCCCAGCCATTTGAAAGCGCCGAACAATACGGCAATCTGTATCAGCAAAAACAAGGTTACGAACGCTGTCCTGCCAAAAATTACCCGCAGGAATTTTTTCCATTTTTTCCGGTTCATCCAAAAAACCCCCTTTGGAATGCGCAGGCTCCCCGGCCCGCTAGCAGCACCCCCAGCGCACGCATGGTTAACGCATCCACGGCTATGCCAGCGCCTGTTCCAAATCCTTTATGATATCCTCCGCATCCTCAATGCCCACGCTGAAACGGATCATCGACGGATCCACCCCTGCCTCGATCAGCTGCTCGTCATTGAGCTGCCTGTGGGTATGGCTGGCCGGGTGCAGCACCGAAGTCCTGGCATCCGCCACATGTGTCACGATCGCCGCCAGCTTCAGCCGGTCCATAAATTCTGCTGCCGCTGCCCTTCCCCCTTTTAGCCCAAAGGAAATCACCCCGCAGGTGCCGCCCGGCATATATTTCTGCGCCAGCCCATAATATTTATCGCCCTCAAGCCCCGGATAGCACACCCAGGCCACGTCCTCCCTCGCCTTTAGGTATTCTGCCACCCTCTTGGCATTCCCGCAGTGGCGCGGCATGCGCAGATGCAGCGTCTCCAGGCCGATATTGAGCAAAAACGCATTCTGCGGCGACTGGATCGAACCCATATCGCGCATCAGCTGCGCCGTCGCCTTGGTGATGTACGCCCCCTTCCCGAACTTCTTGGTGTAAACCACCCCGTGGTAAGAGTCATCCGGCGTAGTCAGCCCCGGAAACTTGTCCGCATGTGCTTCCCAGTCAAAATTGCCGCTGTCCACGATGCAGCCGCCCACGCACATCGCATGGCCATCCATATATTTGGTGGTGGAATGGGTCACAATGTCCGCCCCCCACTCAAAAGGCCGGCAGTTGATTGGGGTGGCAAAGGTATTGTCCACGATCAGGGGCACCCCATGGCGGTGTGCCAGGCGGGCAAACTTCTCAATGTCCAGCACCACCAGCGCCGGGTTGGCAATCGTCTCGCCGAACACTGCCTTGGTCTTAGGGCCAAACGCCTTTTCCAGTTCTTCCTCCGGCGCATCCGGGTCCACCAGGGTGCACTCGATGCCAAAGCGTTTCAGTGTCACCGTAAACAGGTTGGAAGTCCCCCCGTATATTGTGGCCGCGCTGACCACATGGTCACCCGCAGAGCAAATGTTCAATACCGCATACATATTTGCCGCCTGTCCGGAGGAGGTCAGCATCGCCGCCTCGCCGCCCTCCAGTGCACAGATCTTTGCCGCCACCGCGTCATTGGTCGGGTTGGCCAGGCGCGTATAAAAATATCCGTTCTCCTCCAAATCAAACAAGCGCCCCATCTGTTCGCTGGTTTCATATTTAAATGTGGTGCTCTGGTAAATGGGAAGCACCCTTGCCTCCCCGTTTTTCGGCTGCCATCCTCCCTGGACGCAGATTGTTTCCCGTGACAAATTCTGGCTCATAGTATCCATCCTCCTTATCAAACACAGTCTACCACAAATGATATTTTTTCTCAAGGCTCAAACATCTGCCGCGCAGTCCCCAGCGGCACCTTGTCCCGCCCGATCTGCTGGACCGTAATCTTCTTGCCTTCCTCCCAGGTACCCCCGTCCCCTGTCAGGCAGTCCTGCCCGACAAACACGGTCTCCACCGGCTTGCCGTCCACACAGACCACCGAATACTCGTTAAAATTCTCACCGTAAACGACGATCCTCCCTGCATAGCAGGCCGACTCCTTCTGGATGATCGGCACGGTCCCCATCTCCATCTTTGCCGCCTCGAACGGGGACTCCCCGCCATAGACCTCCTGGCCTCCATAAAGGATATCATATTCCAGCAGTTCCATGGCCTCTAAGTACTCTTCTTTCTCCATAACGCTTTTCTTCATATAATGCTGGTGGAAGCGCGGCATAGTCCCTTCATGGATGTTTAAGAGGTTCAGGATATGGGCAGTCAGCTGGTACGCCTCCAGGTCAATCTTCACATCCGGCAGGCCCATATTATTCCAGACCACATATTGGGTCTGGTAAAGCGAACGGTTCGCCATCTCCTCCTGGCTCCACTCAAACCCCGGCAGATGGTCCCCGTAAAGCACCAGCACGGTCGGCTCCCGGCGGCGGGCCAGCTGGTATACCAGCTTTTTCACGAACCGGTCCATGTCGCGGATCTGTTCACAATAATACTCAAAGGAAGGGTATTTTCCATGCCCCTGCACGGAAATGGCATAGATGAAGTCCTGGCCGACCGAAGAGTCCAGCGCCTTAAAAACCTCATCCACCAGCACCTCATCCCGGCACCAGCCGGTAGGGTTTTTCTCGGTCCGGTACATGTATTCGATGGGGGTAAAGGTCTCAAAGCCCAGCTGGGCAAACACCTTATGCCGGTCATAAAAGGTTGCCTCATTATTGTGGATGGCATGGGCACGGTAACCCAGGCCGCGCATGGTATATGCCATGCTCTCGCATACCCTCTTCTGCAGCACCGTCTTATAGGGGTACTCCCCCGGCCCGAAAAAATCCAGGTTCATGCCGGTAATACACTCAAATTCCGTGTTAGCCGTCCCCGCCCCCACCGAGGGCACGTTCAGGTAGCCCGAAGGGTAATCCCGCACCAGGTAACGGAAAAAAGGGATCGGATCCTTCTCCACCGGGTTTTTCAGCCAGAGTGTCGGGTCAAAAAAAGACTCCAGCTGCACCATAATGACATTGGGCGTCTTATTGCTCTCTAAGGAGTACAGCTTTTCCGGCTTCAGCGCCTCTGCCTCCACCTCTGCCACCACCTCGCGGCTATATTCGTCCGGCCTGGCTATCCCGGTATTAAAAAGCGAATTTGCAAAGCAGTACGGAAACCCATATGCCTCGTATGCCTGCCCGATATTGCCAAAACGAACCGCCACCAGGCCGCTCAACATTGCCAGGTTCAAGGATCCCCAGATAACCGCCATCCCTACCGCCGCCACACAGGCCGACTGGGTCAGGTTGACCGGCTGCGGGTCTGCCGGTACCTTCCTCCACACGGCCACACAGATAGCCAGCACCGCTGCCGCAGCAGCTCCCCCAATGGAAATCTGGGGCCAGGTCAGATAAGTCGTCAGGAGCGAGGCCGCATATTTGACCAGCCTAAAATCCGTCGCCGTAAAGGGCGTAGTCCGAAACATCAGCAGCACTCCGTTGGCCACCCCTGCCGCAATCCATAAAAACGCTGCCACTGCCGCCGCAAAAAATTTGCGCCGCACAAAAAACACCGGCAAAAAAGGAGCCAGCACCAGCAAGGTGTTTACTAAAAACACCAGCGGGCTCCCAAACAGATACCCTGCCACGGCTGGCAGGGATTTGCGGCTGGCAAATTCTATCGTCACGTTAACCGCCAGGGCTGCCAATGCCAGGCAGCCCAGCAGCCTCCACAAGCGTTTCATCTTATTTCCAAACTCCTTTGCCTCTTAAATTACAGTTCAGCCATTGAATTTTTTTCCGATATCGCATATAATGGTAAAGATTTATCCCGGCAAAGCGCCGGATACCCTATAAAAAAAGAATCGAGGACCCGCTATGACAGATTCCCTGGTACAATGGCTCGCCGACGCTTTGGGCGGAAAGGTTTCCGGAGAAGCCATCATTTTCATCATTTCCATGATCCCGATCCTGGAACTGAGAGGAGGCCTCCTAGCCGCCTCCCCCGCCTTGCTGGATGTGCCGATTTTAAAGGCCATCCCTCTATGTATCACCGGCAACCTGCTCCCGATCCCCTTTATCCTGCTGCTGATAGAAAAGGTGCTTGACATCATGGAGCAGATCCCGGTCCTGGACCGCATCGCCCTCTGGGTAAGGGAAAAAGCAGACAAACATAAGGGGCAGGTGGAGGCTTACGGCTTCTGGGGGCTGGTTCTTTTTGTGGGCATCCCGCTCCCCGGCACCGGGGCATGGACCGGCTCCTTGGTCGCCTCCCTGCTGCACATGGAAATCCGCAAATCCTTCCCCGCCATCTTGCTGGGAATCGTCATTGCCACGGTGATCATGTCCCTCGTATCCTACGGCTTGCTGGGAGCCCTGTTCGGCTAGTGTGCCGGCAGGCTCCCTTTTTCGTTCACCGATGCCCCATCCGGGCTGCCTTCCCTACATCTGCCCCAGCAGGTAATTGATAAACTGCTGTGCCGTCCGCCCGGAGATCCCCCCATGGCTCAGTTCCCACTTATTGGCCTCTGCACACAGTTCCTTTTCCTCCATCGTGATCCCCGCCTTCCTGGCCAATTCCGTCACAATATGGAAATATTCCTTCGGCGAAGGCTTGGAATAACAGATCGTCACCCCGAAGCGGTTCACTAAGGACAGCTTCTCTTCCATCGTATCCGAGCGGTGCATCCCATTGCCATGTTCCATATCATCCCGGTCGCTCCAGTTTTCTTTGATCAGGTGGCGGCGGTTCGATGTCGCATAGATCAGGATATTGTCCGGCCTGGTCTCCACGCCGCCTTCAATCACCGCCTTCAAAAATTTGTACTCTACCTCAAATTCCTCAAAAGAAAGGTCATCCATATAAATGATGAACTTGTAGTTGCGGTTTTTGATCCGGGCAATCACTGCGGACAGATCCTTGAACTGGTGCTTATAGATCTCGATCATCCGCAGCCCCTGCGGGTAAAAGGCATTGACAATCGCCTTGATGCTGGTTGACTTCCCTGTCCCGCTGTCCCCGAACAGCAGCACATTATTCGCTTTTTTCCCCTGCACAAAGGCTTCCGTATTGTCAGTCAGTTTTTTCTTCTGGATTTCATAGCCTACCAAGTCGTCTAACATTACCGCGTCCATATTGTTAATCGCGTGGAACACCACCTCGTTTGCAGCGCCGGAAGAGATGCGGAATGCTTTATTGAGGCCAAACATCCCCACCCCGTAATCCTTGTAAAATCCTGTCACGCAGCCAAAAAACTCTTCCTCATCCCTGGCGTCTTCCAGGCGGAGGCTAAGCGCCTGCACCTTCTCGCTGACATTCTTATTATACATCAGTTCCTTCTTGCCGATCGCCCGGTAATCCGAAATCCGGCTAAAGCAGTCCACTCCCAAGAACTCCTCCAGCCTGCCGAAATCGTAGTCAAATAATTCCTTAAACGCTTTAAAATCACTTTTGGCAAAGTAATTCACGCTGCCCTCATTGGCGCCCACCTTCTCACAGGTGATGCTGAACGGGTTTTCGCTGGTAATCAGCAAAAAGGTCAGGTAATTATGCCACAGGTTTTTGTCAAAGCCATAATCTGTCGCCACCTGCAAAAGGTGCTTGATTTGGGTCAGCACCCGCGTCAGCAACTCCTCCTTCCCCTGGCTCCCGTCATCCATCCGCCGGACAATATCTGCCAGTTCCATCAGGATCGTATCCTTCGGCATATCGCCGTAAATCAGCAACCTGGAAACAATTTTATACATGGTATCCTCCCTCTTCCTTCTGGTGTTTTCTCTGCTGTTATCCGTTTCCCCTCAATACCAAAGCCGCCTGCTAAGGCAATGCCTCCAAATAACCTTTTCCTGCCAAGGCCCCAGGAACAAAAAAGGCTCTTTTAGGAGCCTTTTACGCTGCAATGTACTTCCTGATATCCTGGCGAAGCTGGCTGCAGTCATCTGCATAGATGCTTAAGTCCATCACCTGCCCGAACCCCAATACCATGACCCCTAACAGCGACTTGGCATCCACCACCACGCTGCCCCTGCTCAAATCCATCGCATACGGGTAACGTTCCACCCGGGTAACAAAGTCTGCCACCTCCCCCGGGTTCTCAAACCTCACACGAAACCGGCTCATCCCTTCTGCCCTCCTTCTATCGCTTTCTGCTCTTTTCCCTTGGATTATAACCATCCGGGGGACATATATACCCTAACAGCAGAATCAAAACCGCCTCCCTCTGTCCGCGGAAGGCTTGGAAAGCGCTTACAATATCGCGTATATACAAAAACGGCAGTATCCCTTCGATACTACCGCCCCCTTCGGCACAAAACCATATGCTCAATTAAAACTGCCCAATGCGGGTAGCCGGACTTGAACCGGCACGGGATTGCTCCCGAGAGATTTTAAGTCTCTTGTGTCTGCCTATTCCACCATACCCGCACATTCTTACCAACAGCTTGTACACCCAACAAAACGCGCCTTTGACGCGTTTTGCCAGATAGCGACCCGGATGGGATTCGAACCCACGACCTCCGCCGTGACAGGGCGGCGCTCTAACCAGCTGAGCCACCGGGCCAGATCTTCAACTATGCAATTGGTAACAACGACAAATGGACCTTCGGGGACTCGAACCCAGGACCGACCGGTTATGAGCCGGTTGCTCTAACCAACTGAGCTAAAGGTCCGAAACTTTGTTGCAAATGACCCCAACGAGATTCGAACTCGTGTTACCGCCGTGAAAGGGCGATGTCTTAACCGCTTGACCATGGGGCCATGACTGCCGGTCACCATGGACCAACTCCCCGAGTAGGACTTGAACCTACGACAGCGCGGTTAACAGCCGCGTGCTCTACCGACTGAGCTATCGAGGAATGTTGACAAGCAACGATGGTATTATACAACATAGCCTGTTGCTCTGTCAAGGAATTTTACAAATTTTTCATCACTTAAAAAATTCATGCCGGTCGTGCTGGAACAGGTACGTAAGGCTCTTGTCAAACCAGCTGACATTGCCGGACTTCGACTGCCTGCGGTTCATAAAATACAAGGCTCCCTGGGAATAATCTTCCCCTGCTAAGGCACGGTCTACCGCCTCCACCGTCTCCGGAGTCACGGTACACGACTCCAGGGATCCGTCGGATACCGGGGAAAACTGTGATTTCTGGTATACCACCCCGGTGATGGTGTCCGGGAAGCCGCTGTCCCTCACCCGGTTGATCACCACATTGGCCACCAAGATCCTCCCCTTGGTATCACAAATGCCTGCCTCTGCCTCCACGATCCTCTTTAAAACCTCATAATCCCCCTGTGAATAACGGATCACGGAAGCCGCCTGCCTGGCCTCCCCCCCTGCTGCCGCCTGCTGCCCGTCTTCTGCGCCCCGGCTTGCTTCTGCCTCCTGCCCTTTTCCTGCCTCCTGCCCCTTTTCTGCTGCCTGCCCCTTCTCTGCCTCCTGCCTGGCTTCCTTCGTCTGTGCTATGCCTTCCTGCCGCTGCTTACGTGCCTGGCGCAAAGCCAAGACGTCCTCTGCCAAAGCTTCCCCTGCCAGCATCCGTCCTTCTTTCCAGCCCCCTGCCGTCCCTTCCCCGGCTTCTTCTCTTCCTGCCTCCTTTTTCCCTGCCCCCTCCCTCTCTGACCCTGTTTTTCTTAAGGCTTTCTCCTTAGCGGCCGGCGGAGCAGCCTCTGCATAGGCAGCCATCACCGCACTGCCGTCTTTCCCCAGCTGTGCTGTCACAGCTGCTACCGCTGCCGACAAAGCCACCCCCACAGCCGCAGCAACCAAATACCGGCAAATACCCTTTAAAATCCCCGCTATCCTTCCCAAACCGACACGCCCCTTTCTATCCAAATAATCGATTCCCAAAATCAACCGAAAAACAAGCCGAAAATGGGGACTGTTTCCAAAAATAACGTATTTTTTTGCTTTGTCAGATATTATAGTGGGGAATATAATACAAAGTCAATAGCTGCTTAATATTTTTGTCATATTTTAATCCTATTTTTTCTGATTTTTAAAAATATTATCTATTTTGCTCTATAACTCTTGCTTGAAATCGCTATTTTATATGCATTTAGTCCATATTATATTACAAAATTATTACAGTTAAATTTCAATTTTCGCCAAAATACGCCATTTCCTTCTCTGTTTTCCACAAGGCAGAAAAGAAAAGACAAATTTTGATAACTAAAATAGGGCATACAGCAAAACCTTGACACGACGTTGTCATGGTTATTATATTATAATCAAGCTATGGAAATAATTTTATTCGCCGGGCAATGAAAACAAAACAGGAAGCCACAAGAAACCATCATTATACTAGGAGAATGAAGATATGAATGTGAAAAAGGAACTTGAAGTAAAAGCAGGCACGGCAAACGGCATCTATCTCAACAACATTGAGATTGACCCGCTTACGATTAAGGCAATCATGATAAACGAAGTTGTCCCTTCTGACCCCTTACAGGATTTTTATGGAATCCCCGATGCTGATTACCTCAAAACAACGATCCCTCTTCTGCAGGGGGCAGGTGCAGAGGTTACTTCCATACAAGACATATTACAAAAGGGGATCTATATCACAAATGCCGTAAAAACCCCAAAGACAGAATATGCCGTTGATAAAAGCAGCATAGAAAACAGTTTGCCTTATTTAGAAGCAGAAATTTCTTTATTCCCCAACATAAAAGTTATTATGCTTATGGGTGATGTTGCCAAAAAAGCCTTTAACATGATTACGAAAAAATCAGCAAAGAAAAATGCCATCCCGGCCGTTTCCACCTATAAATTGCGGAATAGTGAAATCTATTATAAGGGGATCCGGATAATGCCGTCATACATCATGACAGGGAAAAACATTTTAATCGAAAAATCAAAAGCAGCAATGGCAACCGAGGACATTGCTGCTATGTTAGAAATAATCAGGTGACTCCCATATTAAAACGTAATCTTCCCCGCAGCCGCGCACGCCGCAGCCGTCACCGGGGATGCCAAATAAATCTCTACCTTAGACGTACCCATCCTGCCTAAAAAGTTGCGGTTGTTGGTCGCCACCACCCGTTCCCCGTCACAGAGGATCCCCCCGGTGCGGCCGCAGCACAAGCCGCAGCCGGGGTGGGTGATGATCGCCCCCGCCTCCGCCAGGATCTGCAAAACCCCGCACTCCAAGGCCTCCTCATAGACCTTTCGGCTGGCCGGTGTCACGATCAGCTTCACGAAAGGAGCCACTCTCTTCCCTTTCAGGACCGCTGCCGCCGCCTGCAAATCTTCCAGCCTCCCGTTGGTACAAGAGCCGATAAACACCTGGTCAACCGGTATCCCCGCCAGTTCACTGACATTGCGGATTTTGTCCACCTGCGACGGACATGCCATCACCGGCCGGAAATCTTCTGCGCGGTAAACAACGGTCTTTAAATATGTTGCATCCGGATCCCCCCTCAGCCCCTGCTGGAACTCATTAAGCGAAATCCCGCAATACTGTGCCGTCTTCCCGTCCGGCGTAAAGGCAGCACATTTCGCCCCTGCCTCAATGGCCATGTTTGCCATCGCCATCCGGCTGGATACGCTCATATCCTCCACTGTCCGGCCGGTAAATTCCAGCGCCCGGTACGTAGCGCCGTCCGCCCCCAAATCGCCGATGATACGCAGGATAATGTCCTTGGACATCACGCCGTCCGGCAGCTTCCCGTCAATCACCACACGGATCGTCTCCGGTACCTTCATCCACAGCTGCCCCGTCCCTAAGATCGCAGCCATCTCCGTATAGCCGATCCCGGTAGAGAAAGCGCCCACGCACCCGTAGGTCGTGGTATGGCTGTCCGTGCCGAACACCACGTCACCCGGCTTTACATACCCTGCCTCCATCATCAGCTGATGGCAAATGCCGTCGCTGCGGTGCACATTCTTGAGGCCGTGCTTCGCCGCAAATGCATCCCCCACCCGGTAATGGCGGGTGTCGTCCTGCTGGCTGGCCGGAACTAAATGGTCGTAGACCAGCACCACCTTATCCGGATCCCACACCCGGTCAAACCCCATCTCCTGGAATTTGTCAACAATAAACGGCATCATGATGTCATCTAGCATCACCCGGTCCACATCCACCGTCACAATCTCCCCCGGCTTTACCGACTCTGCGCCAATGTTGTGTGCGATAATTTTCTCAACAACCGTCTGTCCCATCTGCCTGCCCCCTTTCGCCATCCAGCCCGTTGCGCCGCCGCATCGCCTTCACCAGGCCCCCGGCAGCGATAATCTCCATCAGGTTCTCCGGCAGCGACGCGATCGGATAACGTTTGCCCCGGTACTCCACATCCTGGTTGACGGTAACGGCAACCGTATCCCCTTCTGCCATATCGTCATACAAATCCGGCTGCTCGATCAGCAGCAGGCCGTTATTGATGGCATTGCGGAAAAATATACGCGCAAAAGACTTTGCAATCACACAGCGGATCCCCAGCGCCTTTACCACCTCCGGCGCCTGCTCCCGGGAAGAGCCGCAGCCGAAATTCTTCCCGGCCACCAGGATATCCCCTTTGCCAATCTGCGCCGCCAGTTCCGGGCGCAGGGGCGAAAACCCGTACTGTTTCATCTCTTCAATCGTCTTTAAGGCAAGATACTCGGTCGGGATTATGATATCCGTATCGATATCGTCCCCCAGCACCCAGGCCTTTCCTGTAAACTGTTCCATGGCTGTCCCTCATCTTCTATTTCTTCTTAAATAAAACCAGTCACCTGGCTTCCCTGCCCCGCTAAAGCATATCTGCCGTGCAGATCTCCCCCTTCACCGCCGAGGCCGCAACCGTCGCGGCCGAGCCTAAGTATACCTTGGAACTGGGATGGCCCGCCCGCCCTTTGAAATTCCTGGTGCCCGTGCTGATTAGGACTTCGTTTTCCCCGATCACGCCCTGGCAGCTGCCCCAGCAGACACTGCAGTTTGGGTTCATCACGATCGCGCCGCTCTCCATGAACGTGCGGATCAGCCCTTCCTCCATCGCCTGCCGGTATACCTCCTGGCTCGCCGGCACGACAAGGAAGCGCACATGGCCTGCCACCTTTCTGCCTTTCATTGCCGCAGCCCCCACGCGCAGGTCATCGATCCGCCCGTTGTTGCAGGAGCCCAGGAATGCCTCGTCGATCCGTGTGCCGCACACTTCCCCTGCCGGAACGACCGCATCCACAAAGTCAGGCTTTGCCACCACCGGCACAACCTTTGCAAGGTCAAACGTATACTCCCTGGCATATACGGCATCGGCGTCGCTTTTGAACACTGCCTTCGGCTCCCGGCCCCTCGCCCTTAGATATGCCAGCGCAACCTCATCTGCCTCAAAAACAGCCGTCTTTGCCCCGGCCTCCACTGCCAGGTTGCACAGCACCATCCGGTCATTGACGCTAAGGGCCTTTGCCCCCTCGCCGGTAAATTCCATCACCTGGTAATTAACGCCGTTTGCCCCGATCTGCCCGATAATCGTCAGCATCAGGTCACGCGGGTATACCCCCTCGGGCAGCCTGCCTGTTAGGTTGAACTTAACCGTCTCCGGCACCAGCACCCAGGAAGTCCCTGTCACCATCCCGTACAGCAGGTCCGTGCAGCCCACGCCCGTCCCAAAAGCCCCCAGCGCCCCATACGTACACGTATGGCTGTCCGCACCGAAGATCAATTCTCCCGGGCACACATAATGTTCCATCATAATCTGGTGGCATACGCCCTTCCCTTCCCAGAAGTCGATGCCGTGCTTTCTTGCGAAATCCCGCATTTTCTTCTGTGACCCTGCCGTCTTGGCACTGTCTGAGGGCACATTGTGGTCCACGATAAACACCATCTTTTTCACATCTGCAATCCGCGGGTTTTTCAGCTTATTATGGTACATGTCAACCGTCAAATGGGTCGTCCCGTCATTGCTCATCATCCGGTCTAAGGCAACGGTATGGATATCCCCTGCCCGCACCGACTCCACACCGGCAGCCCGGGCGATAATTTTCTCCGCTATTGTCATTCCCATCCCTACACCTCCCCGTTCAATGAAGCAATCAAGCCGCCATGGTTCAAGATCTGCTGCATATATTCCGGCAGCTTCGTGCAGGCAAACTCTTTCCCCCCTGCCTTAGCCAGGCCCTCTGTCAGTGAAAGTTCCATCTCATCCCCGTCCCCCACTGCATCCGGCAGTTCCTTACAGACGATCACCGGCAGGCCGATATTGATGGCATTGCGGTAAAAAATACGGGCAAACGATTTGGCCACCACAGCCTGGATCCCCAGGGCTTTTAAGACTGCCGGTGCCTGCTCCCGGGAAGAGCCGCAGCCGAAATTCTCGCCCCCTACCACAAAATCCCCGGGCTTTGCCTTCCTTGGGAACTCCGGATCCAAAGACTCGAACGTATGTACCTTCATCTCTTCCACTGTCGGCAGCAGCAGATACTGCGACGCAATGATCTGGTCGGTATCCAGATCGTTATGAAATTTAAAAATCCTTCCCACAGATTTTTCCTCCTGTCAGGTTTTCTTTTCTGATTGCATTATATCACCCTGCCTGCTATAATGACAATACATAATGCTCATATTTATCATAACGTTAAGTTATAAAAAATAAACGTCCAGACGAACCGGACGGAAACAATAAGGAGTGCCTATGGACCAGAATTTATCCCAGTACCGCATTTTCTATGCCGTGGCCTCAACCGGCAATATTTCCAGGGCAGCCCGCGAACTTTATATCAGCCAGCCCGCCATCAGCAAGGCCATCAGCAAGTTAGAGGACAGCCTCCACACAATACTTTTCACCCGCAATTCCCGCGGTGTCCAGCTGACCGAGGAGGGCAGGATCCTTTTTGCGCACACACAGGCGGCCTTTGAGGAGCTGGCCGCAGGCGAACAAAAGCTGCGCCGCATCCACGAATTCCACCTTGGGCACATCCGGATCGGCGTCAGCAATACCTTATGCCGTTTTATCCTGTTATCTTATCTGAAGGGATTTATCGAAAAGTACCCGCATATCAAGATCACAATCGAAAGCCAGTCCAGCAGCCGCACATTCGCCATGCTGGAGCAGCAGCAGATTGACATCGGCTTAGTGGCCCAGCCCGTGAACCAAAAGAACCTCTCCTTCCTTCCGGTGATGGAAATCGAAGATATCTTTGTCGCCGCCCCAAGCTACTTGCAGAACCTGCGCCTGCGGGAAGGCACAGGCAGCGGCATTTTCCAGGCGGGCAATATCATGCTTTTGGACAAGCACAATATCACCCGCTCGCACATCGATGAATATATGAGCACCAACCGCATCGAGGCCAACAACCTGCTGCAGGTCACCACCATGGACCTGTTG
Organism: bacterium 1XD21-70; assembly: GCA_003669055.1. Taxonomy (GTDB): domain Bacteria; phylum Bacillota; class Clostridia; order Lachnospirales; family Lachnospiraceae; genus Brotaphodocola. Next base: position 22,819 of record RAYB01000033.1, on the reverse strand, counting down.
ATCGAATTTGCCCGCATCGGCCTCGGCATCGGCTGTGTCATCAAGGAATTTGTCAAAGAAGACCTGGAAAAGGGAAGGCTGGTGGAGATCCCGCTTGACCGCCCCATCCGCAAGCGCACGGTCGGCTTTGCCTGCCAGCCCGGCCACACCTCAGAGGCATTGGAAGCCTTCCTCCGCTTCTGCCGGGAATACAATGGGCCGGGCGGGGAGCCTAATCATAGAGATTAAACGATTCCCCCACTGCTGCCTTCACTGCCCCGGTCCTTCTGTTGACCTCATAGTCATTCAGCCTTGTGTCGCTGTTTGGCCCGGTGACCATGCGGACAGACATATAGACCGTCCTCTCGTCCCTCCAGTCCTCCCGGATCTCTACCGGCTGTTCCTCGTTCTGGTAATAGCCCAATTTTTTGACGGCATTCTCCATCAGGCGGACTGCCGCCTCCGTATCCAGGGCCGGGCGCCGCACCCATCTCTTGGTTTCACTGTCCAAGTAATACCACAGTCCGTCCTCAGCTGCCTGCACCCATCCGCTTTTTTGCTCCCCGTATTCGTCATAATAATACCAGACGTCGCCCTCCTGGCTCCAACCTGCTGCATACGCCGGGGTCACGGCCAGCCCGGCTGCTAAAGCCAGGGCACATGCCAGCCGGATCCCAATCCTGCCCATACAGGCCTTTCTTTTCCTCATTCTTTTGTCCTCCTTCCTTTCATAAAACAAAGCAGGGGAAAGATAAGGCCTTTGCCTTTCTCTCCCCCCGTTACTGCCACTCATTAATTGTTAATCAGCTTATCGCTCTCATCATTCCAGCTATACAGCTTCCGGATCTCCTCACCGACCTTCTCAGAAGAATGCTCCCCTGCCAGTTTCCGCATAGCCTTGAAATGCACCTGGCGCCCGGCCGGGGACATATCCAGCAAAAACTCCTTGGCAAAAGTGCCGTCCTGGATCTCTGCCAGGATCTTTTTCATGGTCTTTTTTGTCTCCTCGGTGATCAGCTTCGGCCCGGTCACGTAATCGCCGTACTCCGCCGTATTGGAGATGGAATACCTCATACCGGCAAAACCAGACTGGTAAATCAGGTCAACAATCAGCTTCATCTCATGGATGCACTCAAAATAGGCATTCCTCGGATCATAGCCTGCCTCCACCAGGGTCTCATAGCCTGCCTGCATCAGTGCACATACGCCGCCGCAGAGGACTACCTGCTCCCCGAAAAGGTCGGTCTCCGTCTCGGTGCGGAAGGTGGTCTCCAGCACTCCCGCCCGGGCGCCGCCGATCGCCAGCGCATAGGCCAGCGCCAGTTCCATCGCCTTGCCGGTGGCATCCTGTTCGACAGCTACCAGGCACGGCACACCCTTGCCCTCTAAGTACTCCGAGCGGACGGTATGCCCAGGCCCCTTGGGGGCGATCATGGCGACATCCACATTCTTTGGAGGGTTGATGCAGCCGAAATGGATGTTGAAGCCATGCGCGAACATCAGCATGTTGCCCTCCTCCAGGTTCGGCTCAATATCATTCTTATACATGTCTGCCTGCAGTTCGTCATTGATCAGGATCATGATGATATCCGCCCTTTTCGCCGCCTCTGCCGCCGTGAACACTTCAAATCCCTGCGCCTCGGCCTTTGCCCAGGACTTACTGCCCTCATAGAGGCCGATGATCACATTGCAGCCCGAGTCCTTGGCATTCAATGCATGGGCATGTCCCTGGCTGCCGTAGCCAATCACTGCGATCGTCTTGCCCTCCAGCAGGGACAGGTTGCAATCCTCCTGATAATAAATCTTTGCCATGTCTTTTTCCTCCTCATGTTTCTTTCTGCTTTGCCAATACTTGCTGTTTTTGCCTATAGCGGTGCCTTACGGCAGGTAACGGATATCCTCAGACCCCCTGGACAGCCCGGTCAGGCCGGTCCTTGCCAGTTCCAGGATCTCATAGTCCTCCAAAAGGTTGATCAGTGCATCCAGCTTTGACTGGTCGCCAGTCAGCATCACCGTCAGCGAATCCTTGCCCACATCCACAATCGTTGCCCGGAAAATGTCGGAGATCGCGCCGATCGCCTGGCGTTCGCTGGCGTTCGCCTTCACCTTGACCATGATCAGTTCCCGGTATACGGACTGCCCCGGCCTCAGTTCCTTGATGTCCCGGACATCCTCCAATTTCCGCAGCTGTTTCTCTATCTGCTCAAGGATCTCCTGGTCTCCCAGCGATACCACCGTCATCCGGGAATAGCGCTCGTCCGCAGTCACGCCGACCGTCAGGCTCTCAATATTATAGCCCCGGCGGCTGAATAATCCCGCCACCCGGCTTAAAACACCGGCGGTGTTGTCCACCAGCAATGATAAAACGATCCTATCCATGGTATTTCACCCTTTCTCTCACGTTCATATAATCATAGCAATCCTGGTGCCGTTTGTCAACTAAATAAAAAGAATGAGAGGGATTCCTTTTGGTTATGGGCAGCTTACCTTAACACCATGTCAGAGGTAATCTCGGAGATTGTATGCGCCCCGCACATGGCCATGGTATCCTTAAGTTCCGCACCTAAGCGGGCAACCAGTTCAGCCACGCCCTCCTGCGCCCCGCCGTAGACCGCGGTCACAAAGGGGCGGCAGATCAAAACACCGTCTGCACCCAGGGCCAGCGCCTTAAAAATATCCGCCCCGCTGCGGATGCCCCCGTCCACGAGCACCGCCATGGAGCCGCCCACTGCCTCCGCCACCGTTTTCAGCACCTCCGCCGTGGCAGGGCATTGATCCAGCACCCTGCCGCCATGGTTGGATACCACGATTGCCGCCGCCCCGGCTTCCTTCGCCTTCAAGGCGCCCCTGGCCGTCATGACCCCTTTGACGATAAAGGGAACCCCCGCCTCCCGGATGAGCAGCGCCAGTTCCTCCGTGGTCTTGCTCCCTGCAGGCGGCGTCATGTTTTTTAAGAAGGGCAGGCCCGCAGCGTCGATATCCATGGCGGCCGCAAAGGCGCCGGACTCCCTCACCAGTTCCAGCTTCTCCTGCACGGTGCCAAGGTTCCACGGCTTTATGGTAGGGACTCCCCGCCCGCCCTCGGCCCGGATGGCCGACGTCGCCGCCCGCATCACCTCCGGGTCTGTCCCGTCGCCGGTAAAGGCAGCTATCCCTGCTTTGGCGCAGGCAGAAACCAGGATCTCATTGTACTGCCTGTCCCCGTATTTCTCCCCGTAATGCAGCTTGACCGCCCCCACCGGGCCGGCAAAAAACGGGTAGGCAAACTCCTGGCCAAACAGGCGGCAGCTGGTATCCACCGGCCTGTTTTCACCGATCGTATCCATCAGCACACGGATCTCTTTCCATTTGTCATAATTGCGGATGGCTGTGTCCCCCGCCCCCTTCGCACCCGGCCCCGGGATCTGGTTTCTGCAGGCACGCCCGTTGCAGGTCTCGCAGCCCTTACAGTACGGCCCCAGGCACGTCCTCGCCTGTTCAAGCACTTCCTTCTGTGTCATCCTTCATCCTCTCCCTTCTGTGTCATCGCAGCCCTATCAGCCGGAAAGCCTAAGAGCCCTCAGTTTGCCATCTGAAACCCCCGCTCCTCTTTAAGCGCCATATCCGCGGTTTCCATATCCTCAATCTGGATATACGGCTGTCTGTGCAGCGCAGACACCAAGTCCCATATCACAGGTTCCTCCCCCTGCGCCTCCAACTCCACCCGTCCGTCCCAAAGATTCTGGACATATCCGGTAAGCCCCAGCCCCCGTGCGATCCGGCAGGCCTGGTACCGGAACCCCACCCCCTGCACGCGGCCTGAAAAATAAAAATGTTTCCGTATCTTCGCCATCCGCCACACTCCTATGCGATAAAAAACTCGGCTTCCTTCCGCTCCCCGCAGACCTTTTTCAGCCTCTGCGCCACCGCTAACAGCACCATCGTATTGATCCTGCGCGCTCCCGACGGGCATTGCTTCACGCAGCGCATGCAGGTAATGCAGCGTTCCGTGTCCGTGATACGCGGATCCGTCCGTGAGATTGCCTGCACCGGGCACTTTTGGATACAAGTGCCGCAGTTCTTGCAGGACGAACCCACCTTTATCTTTAAAGGCACCCCGTGGTATTTGCGGAACGGCCTGTGCCCCGAAACCTTCAGGTCCCCGATCCGGTAATTGCTAGACAGTTCCCAGAACCGCCTCCCCAGTTCCCTGCCGAATTGCTTTAAGCGCTTCCGGTCTGCCTTATCCGGCCTCCCCGATGCAATGCTGCGCACAATATTGTGTTCTGCCGGCACCGCAGCAGCAGCCAGCGGGCAGAACCCCTGCCTTAGCAGAATCAGCTTCAGTTCCAAAAGGGCATCTTCATAGGCACGGTTCCCGTACGTCACCACCAGTACGGCAGCCGTCTTGCGGCCATGCAGCTTTTTTAGGCGCTCCGAAGCTGTCGCCGGTACCCGCCCCCCATAGACGGGAACCCCGATGACCACAGCCTCATTCTCCATAAAATGGTATTCCGGCCGCCGGCCGGCATCCGTCAGGTCCAGACGCCCCTGTTTCCAGGGAAGCTGACCGGCAATCAATTCCACTGCCGTCTTTGTATTGCCTGTGGGGCTGAAATACACACTGGTAACCTGCTTGATATTCATCGCTTCTCCCTCCTGAACTGTCTTTTTGTATTTTAAGGCATGTCCTAGAAATGTCCCGCCTCAAACTCCCTGTTCAGCCATCCTACCGCCTCCCAGAGCCCATCCTCGCAAAAAGGGAAATCCTTCCCATGTTTCTTATCTGCTTTTGTCACTTCATAATTGAACGGTTCCGGCCAAATCACTGCCTCCAGCACAGTCTTTGTAACCGGTGCCTGTTTCTCTCCGGGATCCTCCCCCGCAGGCGGTTCCTCCTTTGGCGCCTCCTTTTCCCGTTCCTGCTTCTGCAGCAGATAACGCATCCCCTTATAACTCCCTGTAAAGCGGCTCTTTTTCAAAAAGGCAAAGGAAATCTGCCCGTGCAAATCAATCATTCTCTTCTCTGTCCGCCTCTCTTTCTAAATGGTCTGTCCTGATGACATTTTACCCAGATTTCACCCAAATGTCTACCCATAAAATATAGAAAGGGTCACCGGCGCACCCGGAAATAAGCCTCTAATACCCCTTTGATATGCTGATACCTCCTCGCATAGCTGTTCTCCACCCGGATCAGTTCCACCTGGTGCGCCTGGCAGATCTCCTGCTTTTTCTTATCCCTCACTGCCGCCGCGCCCTCCTCTAAATGTTCCTTGCCATCCAGTTCAATCGCCAGCACCGGATGGTTTTGCCCCTCTCTTTGCTCGTACACTACAAAATCAAACCTGCCGGAATAAAAAAGATCCCCATAGCTTCCGTCCCCCTCAAGCACCTCTGACACCGCCACCTTCTTCCCCACGACAAAGCGGTTCTGCGACAGCCAGATATTTTCCAGCGCATGGTTGAGGGTCTGCAAAAATATCTCTTCCGTGGCAGCAGAAAAGGGCTTGATCCCCAAGGCTCTTGAATCTGTCTCACGCGCCGCAACCTTTGATGTCCCGTTCGAGCGGACATAGTGGACAAGGTCATAAAGGTCATCCTTTGCAGACTGCTGGTGCAGGCGCTCTAAATTGCGGCTGTTGGCCAGCACAATCAGCTGCTCCCTGGCACGGGACGTCGCCACATTAATCAGTTCTTTATTATTCTTCAGCCAATCATAAGTTCCTTTATAGGTATCGTCGGTAATCGCCGTGGAGAAAAGCACCACATCCTTTTCATCTCCCTGAAACGCATGCACCGTGCCGCAGGCCACATGGCCCAGGCCTCTTTTTTTCAGTTCCTCTTCAATGGCATTTTTCTGGTTTACAAAAGGTGTGATCACCCCGATGGACTTGTCCTTATGTCCCATGGCATAACGCAGGATCTCCTCCACCTCGGCCGGCGCCACGTTTTTCTGGCTGGTCCTGCCGTCCTCGACATTGATATAGATAAGCGGCTGCGGCTGCTCACTTTCGGTTCGGATCAGCAGCCGGGAATTGTAATATTTCTGGTTGTTAAAGCTGATGATCTTGCGGTTGCAACGGTAGTGGCAGCGCAGCAGCACCTCATCGCTGACCGAATCACAGGCCAGAAAACTCTTATACAGGGAATTTTTGCGGTAGTCATATTCCTCCGGTACCCCATATTTCTTCCTGAGCCGCTGGTTCGTCATCTCGTCGAGCAGGATCACAGGGTTTAATTGCTGGGGATCCCCCACCAGCATCAGGTTTTTTCCGCGGAGCACCGGTACCAGCCCCACCGCGGTGTTGCACTGGCTGGCCTCGTCCATCACTGTCATGTCAAAGTACACCTCCGGGTTCCCGAGCCGGTGCGCGGAAATGCAGGTGGTTGCCACCACCGGGAATACCCGCAGAAAGCGTTTCAGCCCTTCCCCGTTTTTTAGGTATTCCTGAAAGGCTTCCAGGCGCCGGTCTTCATCCTCGGTCAGCAATATTTCCCTCAGCCGGCGGCTGCCGGGCTCGTCTAACCGGCGGATACATTTGACGGATGCATAGTAGAGAAACTTTTTCAGTTCCTCCACATCCTCCGTCAGAAGCGATAAAGCATCCTGGTCGGTGATCTCCCCCAGGCGTTCCATCTGGAGGTTCAGCTGCTGAAGCTGCCGCCCGCCCAGGTCGGCCTCAAAAGGCAGCATCTGCATGGAACGGCTGCTGCCGCGGCTGTATTCCAGCAATTGCTCGATCGTCTCCCGCCGTTCCTTCAAATCCAGCATATCCTCATACCGGCGCAGAAGTTCTGACAATTGCCGCATCTGCCCCGCCTGGCTGTCCCGGTTGCGGTCCAGGGTGCGCTCATAGACCGGAACCTGGTGCACCTGCACATACAGCCCGGCCAGGGCTGCCAGGGTTCCACGCACCTTCGCCGCATTGCCCAGCCGTGCCACCGGGAACGGGATCTGCCTCCCCTGGTAGGCAATATGGCTCAGCTTATCCACCACCCCATCGATCGGATGGTTGTTGTATGCCACAAAGAGCAGCGTCTTTTCGTTAAAGAATGCGGTAATGATGGTATTGATGATGGTGTTGGTTTTCCCGGTTCCCGGCGGCCCTTGTACATAAGCCACCGGATATTTCATGGCATGGTTGATCGCTAAAAGCTGGTCCAAGTTGACCCGGCGGTCAAGGGGGGTGACCGGAAGCATGCGCCGGCTGCGGGGACGGTCCAGCAAATCCCCGAAAAATGCGCGGATCGGCACCGGAACCTCTTCACGCTGGTACATTTCCAGAATCGCATTATACTCCCGATGAAGATCCACCACCAGATCCAGCCCTAAGCCAATCACATAAGGCATATCATCAACCCCTTGTACCCAACACCGGCTGCGGGTGATTGCATCCTTGACCTTTTCCTGGTTTGCCTCAAAATCCTGCAAAAGTTCATAATCCTCCGCATCCAGGTACCTGCGGATGCTCTCTTTCCTGCCGCCTACCGTGAATTCCGTGCAGATGGTGATATCCTCGTCCGGGCGCAGGCAGCGCCGCCTTACATCCAAATCCAGCCTCCGGTAAGCCAGCACATATAGCCCTTTGGGGGTATGGATGCTCATGACATTCATCGCCAGGCGCTGGACGTTTTGATGCTTTTTTGGCATCTGGCCGGGTATTTCTTGTTGTTTCTCTGCCTTAAGCTGAAACTCCTGCACGATATGCCTAAACTGCTCATCACTGAGCGGATATAATCCCCCGCAAAAACTCTCCCTGTCCAAATAACGTACCAGGGCAAAATCTTTTTGGTATACTGCCGTATCCATCCGGCTGCAATCCTCCAGGTAATCCAGCACCTTCAGGTTCGCCACATGGCCGAACAAGGATTTGTACTTGCCGGGGTTTTCGTGGATATCCTTTACCAGCTGCCGGTTGACCTCACAGTAGGAGCCGTCCAGCACATGCGAGGACAAAATCGAGTCGATATAGATCCGGTCATACTCTTCTAAGGAATATTTCCCCAGGTGAAGCCCCTCCACCGTCAGCGTCCTTTTGGCAGCATTAAGGCCGCGGATGCCAATCCAGTACCGCGTCACCTGCTCCTGCCGGTTGCGGTATTCGATTGTCATCCATTTCCCTTCATGGATCGCCTTGAATATATCCCGGTGGATGGTATTCATGGTTTTGTTCTTCCTCCTTTGCTTCATGCAGGCGCCTACCCGCCTGCTACCTCTGCATGGCTGCCGATCCCGGATTTTCCCCTGTGCTTGGTCACCAGGATCTTCTTGTCTATCCGTTCCTTTAACTCCGCCACATGGGAAATGATCCCCACCAGGTGGTTTCCCTCTGCCAGCCCGGACAGAGCCCGCATTGCCTGTTCCAGCGCCTCCTCATCCAGGGAGCCGAACCCTTCATCCACGAACATGGTATCCAGGCGGATCCCGCCTGCATACGACTGGATCTCGTCCGACAGCCCCAAGGCCAGGGAGAGGGATGCCTGGAAAGACTCCCCTCCGGACAAAGTGCGGACACTCCGCTCCGTGCCGTTATAATGGTCCGTCACGTTCAGTTCCAGCCCGGCCTTTTCCTTTTTATTATCTCCGCTTTCCTGGCGTTTTAACTCATACTGCCCGCCGCTCATGGCCAGAAAGCGCAGATTGGCCCGCCGCAGGATCCGGTCAAAATATGCCGTCTGGATATAGGTTTCCAGTTCCATCTTGCGTTTGCCTGGCAGGGTACCGTTAGCCGTGTCAGACAGAGCCTTGACCCACACATATTCCTGCTCTGCAGCTGCCAGTTCCTGCCAGCTGCCCTGTACACAGCAATAGATGCCCTGGTTCTTTTTATAGGAAGCGTATCGCTCCTCCTTTTTTTGGGAAAGTTCTGCCTTTTTGTCCAGCCACCTCTGCTTCCTGGACATGATCTCCTCCTCCGAAGGCAGCACCATGCCCGCCTCCTGGCCCTCCAGTGCCTGGATTTTCGCCTGCAGCCCGTCTATCCGCCTCCGGCACTCCCCAAAGGCCTCCTCTGCCTGTGTGCGTTCCTGCAGGAGCCGGGCAAGCCGCTGTTCGTTTTCTGCCACCTGGCAGGCCAGCCCTTCTTCTGTCTGCCCTTCCAATACGGCGGCCAGCTGCTCCTTTTGCCCTGCCAGATGCCCCTGTTGCGTTTCCAGCCGTGCCAGCGCAAGCCTTGCCTCGGAGAGGATCCTTTCCTGCTCTTCCACCTGCTGCCCGATCCCGGAAAGTTCGTGCTCCAGGAAATCTTTTCTGGCCAGCTGCTGCTTGTTCTGCCCGATCTTCCTGTCCGTCTCCTCAAGCATCTTTCCCAAAATCTCTGCTGCCTGGGCGCCCCTTTCAAATAATTCCTCCTCCGCCTGGCATGCCGGGCTTTCGTAGGGCTGCCCCCAGGGCTGCTTGGGATCCAAACATTTCAGCAGCCTTTTCTTGTCCTCCGTATTCTTGCTTTCCAGGATCTCCAGGCGGTTCTTCTCCTCCTGTATCCGCCTTTGGCAGTCCTCTAACCGGGTACGCCTCTCCCCTGCCTTCTCCTGGCACAGGCGGCGTGTATGGAGTTCCTGGCGGACATTTTCCTCCTGGCAGGATATGGCCTCGATTGCTTCGGCCAGACGGCCAAGGATTGCCTTTGCAGGCATCCCCTCTGTGCTTCCTTCCAGCAATTTTTCTGCCGCAGCCGTCTCTGCGGCAAGCTGCTGGCACAGGGCATCCCGGCTGCCGGACAAGGCCGCCAGGCCGGATCTGCACTTTTGGAGCTGCACCCCCAACTCCTCCAGCCGCGTTTTCAGTTCCCTTTCCGTTTCTGCCCCGTCCTGCTGCCTCTGCTTCCTTTTTTCTGCCAGCCCAAGCGATGCCTCCCCCTCCTTTAAGCCTTCCTCCAGGCGGCTGCCCAGGCTGGCTAAGCTGTCCCAAAGTTCTTCCTTTTCCCCCAAAGCACCCGGTATGCCTAGGAGTTCTGACCACCCCTCCTCCATCTGCTCCCGCAAATGCCGGATATCGGCGCTAAGCTGCTGCACCTTCGCCTCCGCCTGGGACAATGCCTGCTTTTTTCCCTCCAGTTCTGCCTTTTGGGGAACCTCACCGGGCAATGCCGCCGGCTTCGGATGATGGATTGAGCCGCATACCGGGCATGGCTTTCCCTCATCCAGGGTTGCTGCCAAAAGCCCGGCCTGGGCATCCAAAAATTGCTTTTCCCGGCTGTGGTAAACCTCCCTTAGCTGCTCCCATCGTGCCTTTGCCTCCTGGTAGGCCTCCTGGCTTTTCCCGTACTCTCTTTCATATCCGTGCAACCGCTTTTCTTTCTTTTTAAATTCCTCAAAAACACGCCGCCGTTCTGCCACCTGGTGGCGGCACTCTGCCTCTTCCCGTCCGGCGCCTTCCAGCCCGGCCAACTCCTGGCGAAGCGATGCCAGTTCTTCTCTCCACCTCTTATCCTGTGCGGCCAATTGGCCGGCTGCCATCCTTTCCTCCTCTAAGTTTTCCTCGGCTCTTGCCTTGTCCTCCAAACTCTGCCGCAGCCGCTCCTGCTGCCCTATGGCCTCCTTCTTTTTTCCGGACAGCCCCTCTAGGAGCACATCCCGGCCCGCTAAGGCGGCTGCCTGCCCCTCGAACATTTCCGCCTCTTTTTCCAGTGTTTCGGAAAGATCCTGGCTGTCCTTTAACGCGCCCCGGGCCTTTTCCTTTTCCCGGAGATAGGATTCCCGCCTCTCTAATAATCCGGCCAGTTCCTGCTTTTTTCCGCCTAAGCTTTCCCGCTGGTTTGCAAGCCTTTCCCGCTCCTCACCGGCATGCTTTAAGGTTTCCAGTTCCTTTTTCTTTTCCCCGGCATCCTGCTTTTGCTCTTTAACGGCTACAGCTGCCTGGCTGCTTTTCTCCTGCTGCTTAGCGGCCTCCCCGGCTTTCTCTTCTATCTGGCCTTCCAGCTGCCGCAGCTGCCGGAATTTCTCCATATGCTCCTTCCCGGTGCGGATCTGCTGCTTTAGGCACTCCTCCTCACCGGCCTGCTGCCGGGCGGCATCTCTGGCTTTTTCTGCCTCCTCTAAAAGCGGCAGTTCCTTTGCCAGTTCCTTCCTGGCCTCTTCCAGTTCCTCCTTAAGCCGCCTGCCCTGTTCTGCCTTGCCCAAAAGCCGGTCTTCCTGCTGGATCCTTTCTTCCCAAATGCCCATGGCCTGCTCCATCTGTGCCAAAACAGCTTCGTCGCACTTAAGCAGATCCTGCAGCAGCTGAAGGCCACGCTCTGCCTTCCCTTCAAAATGTACTTTTTCCAGCTGTTCCCACTCCGCCCGGATCCGGCAAATCCTTTCCGGGATATCCTCCCCCCGCGCTTTTTCGTGTCCCTCTTCCCCTTCTGTCTTTGGGGTATCCTTTTGGATATCCGCAGCCGCTTCCGCCCCGGCAGCGCTTTCTCGGCCTGCTAACCCGGCATCCTCTGCGTACACCACGCCGCTTAAGTACTGGCTGATGCTCCTGCGCATCTCATCATAGGCTTTCCCCCGCTCCTTCGCGGCATCCTTTAACCGGTTCTGCAGTTCCTGGTACAGCCCCGTATGGAAAATCTGCCGGAAAATCTCACTTCGTTCCTGGGTCCCTGCCAGCAGAAGCTTTTGGAAATCCCCCTGGGCAATCATGGCAATCTGGGTAAACTGCCGGTAGCTTAAGCCGGTCAGTTCTTCCACTGCCCGGGTCACCTCCCGCATCTTTGCCACAGGAGGCCGCCCGTCCCCGAATTCCAGCACTGCATCCGCCTTTTGCAGCGTATAGCCGCTCCCCCTTCCCTTGGGGCGCATATACTCCGGGTTCCTGGTGACACAATATTCCTTCCCCTGATACACAAACTCCAGTTTCACAAAGGTGGGCACCTCGTCCCGGGCGTATTTGCTGCGGAACATCCCTGCCTCCCGCACCTTCCCGCTGGACTCGCCGTAGAGGGCAAAGGCAACCGCGTCAAAAATCATGGTCTTCCCGGCCCCGGTATCCCCTGTAATCAAAAAAAGCCCGCATTCTCCCAGGCGGGTAAAATCGATCACTGTTTCCTCAGCATAAGGCCCGAAGGCGCTGATCGTCAGTTTCTTTGGTTTCATCCCCTCACCGCTCCTGAATCTTCTGTATCAACTGCTCCACAAACTCTCTCTGCTTCCCGCTGAACGGCTGGTTGTTCTGCAGTTCATAAAACTCCTCAAACAGTTCCAGCTCTGATTTCTTCTCCACCCCGCAGGCTCCTAAAATTTCCTGGCTGACCCTGGTTCTTTGGTTGTCATATTCCAGCCTCATCAGGTTCGGGTAGATCACCCGCAGTTTCTTGAGCCCGTCCGGCACGTCCTCCTCGTCGGTCAGAACCGCCTGGATGTAATCTTTGGTATCTGTATCCTTGTAGGAGCACAGGGCGGTAAGTTCCAGATACGTCCCCCGGATCTGCCGCATATCCCGCAGCGGCCGCAGCGGCACTGTCCGGATTTTCACCTGCCCCTTCTCCCCTAGTTCCACCACGGTTACGCTTTTTTCCTGCCCTGCCTCCGAAAAGGAGTACTTCAGCGGCGTGCCGCAATAGCGGACGGTCTCCCGCCCCACATGCTGGGGGCTATGGATATGCCCCAGCGCCACATAGTCAAACGGGTCAAACACCGACACATCCACATTGTCCAGCCCCCCTACTAAGATTTCCTCCGACTCGCACCGGGATGCCCCTGTCACGAACTGATGTGCTACCAGCACATTCCTTTTATCTGGATCCATCTCGATGTGGCTCACCGCAATCCGTACCGCATCCTGGTAGCTGCCTGCCTCCTCCTCTTCAAATATATGGCGCACCACTGCCGGCCTTACATACGGCAGCAGATGCACCACCACCTCGCCATATTCATCCCCAAGGGGGATCCCTGCCACATTCCCGTCATACACCGGCGACAAATACACCCCCCGCCCGCTCATCAGCCGCGCCCCGAAAGCCACCCGCTCCGCACAATCGTGGTTCCCGCTGACCACAAACACCGGCACCCCCAGTTCCGCCAGCCGGGTCAGGAAATCGTCAAACACCTGTACGGCCTCCGCGGAGGGCACCGGCTTGTCATAGACGTCCCCGGCCACCAAAACCCCCTGCGCCTGCTCCTGCTCTGTGATTGCCAGGATCTGCCTCAATATGTACCTCTGATCCTCCAGCATCGAAAACTCATTGACACGTTTTCCGATGTGGAGATCCGATAAATGGATTAGTTTCACTTGCCGCTCCTTATCCGCTATCTGTTTCTGTCCCTTTTTCCTACCCCATAGTATATCTTATCCGGGCTGACTTCTCAAACCCTATTTTTACAAAGCCGTCCCTTTTTTGGGGACAGCCATCCCTTCCACATCCACCCCTTCCAGCGTAAGCAGATAGATTTTTTTCTCAATCCCGCCGGCATATCCGGTCAGGCTTTTGTCCGCCCCTACCACCCGGTGGCACGGGATGATAATGGAAATCGGATTGTGCCCCACCGCCTGCCCCACCGCCTGGGCCGACATATGCAAAAGCCCCCGCCTAGCGGCAGCCTTTTGTGCTATTGCTTTGTAGGTTGTTACCTCCCCATAAGGGATCCCGCAGAGGATCTCCCATACCTCCCTGTAAAAACCACTGCCCGCAGGCGCCAGTTCCCATTCCCCCACAGACGGCTTCTCCCCGGCAAAATACCGGTCAAGCCACTTCTTTGCCTTCCCCAAAACCGGGGAGTCCCCCTGCTCCTTTGTCTCTTCCTTCAAGGAACCCATAAAGTATTTCTGCCCCTCTATCCAAAGCCCGGTAAGCGCCCCCGCCTTTTCTGCAAGGAACAGCTTCCCTATGGGGGATTCATATGTAGTGATATGCTGCATTCTTATCTCCTCCTTCCTAACCCGCATATCGGCATCCTGGATCCATGGCACTGAAAACCGGCATCATTTTTCATGCAGCAGTCCGTTCTTCCATGCAATCTGCAAAAAATGGCCGAACTGCACCCCTATGCCCTCTGCCACAGCAGCATGCTGTCCTGAAATACAGCCGCCAGTTTCTCACTATCCTTCAGCCATGAAAGATAAGACCGCACCGTGCTGCCAACCAGCGCATACTGTTCAAAGTTCATGGAAAGCCCGTATCCCTGGAATAATTTCTGCAGAATATGCTCAAAGCAGGCCGGTTCCTCACAGACCGACAGGATCCGTTCTGCCACATCAAGTACCTTATCCCTGTTGCAGCAGACAAGTTCCTTAATATCCGCAGAGGCTTTTGCATGGGCAGGGACGAACATGGATGCCTGCATCCCCTCCACCATAACCAGGGTTTCCAGATAAGCACCCACATCATAAATAAAAGGCACTGCATATTTCTCCAACGTTTCCCTGCTGCTGATGCAGTCCGCAAGGAAAACCACCCCGTCCGGCATACCAAACCCCACCATGTTAAAAAAATGCCCCGGCAAGGGTATCACCTCAAGTTCCCGGGGGAAACTTTCATCGGAAAAATCCGTCACGCTGCTCTCCTGCGCCATCAGGAATTTATGCCGCAAATCCTTACACGGATAACCGCCATAAAGGAAAGACGGCTCTAACACCGGGTATTTTGTAAAAGCCGCCTCTATGCCGCCAGAATAAATCTTACATCCCGTCTGCCCCTGGAGGTATTTGTTCCCGCCGATATGGTCTGCATTGGAGTGGGTATTCAGTATGGCCGTCAGATGCCAGCCGTTCCTGTCTAGGATCTGCTTGGCCTTCCTCCCTGCATCCTTATCATTCCCACTGTCAACCAGATAGGCATTATCCTTATCCGCAACATAGACACCTATCTTCGCAGGGCAGTTTATGTAATAGCATTTCTCACTAATTTGCACCAATTCATACATGATACGTTTCCTCCTCCAATCGTTTTCACATATAGCATATCATACCATATTTACAAATGACAGGAAACCTTTTTTCCTCCCCGCATCCTGGAAGCCTGCGGGAAAAGGGTTATTGTCGAAAAAGGGCAGATATGCTATAATCGCGATGTGGGAAACCATAAAGCCAAAGGCGGCTTTACCCCTCTTTTCATTCGGAGGGTTCAAAATAGCCCTCCAGACGAAAGAAAGGAGGGCGATACCATGTATGTTACATATCAGGACTTGATTCAGATAGGTATACTCATTGCTGCCCTTGCTAATTTGATTTATCAGATTTGCAAGGGAAAAAAGAAATAGCCGCCACTACTGCAATAGCGACGGCTGATGTGAAAATTAGCTTTTAACTGTTTGGGGGTAGAGCCGCTTCCATGGTTCTCCCTTTTCTATCTACAATATAGCATATCTGGCAAAGAGGTTCAAGAGTTTTTTATATTTCTTCTTTTGTAGTTCTCATTGCAATCAATTTTCAAGTCAGAATCCGCCGTCGGCAATATCGGCGGTGTTTTTTGTATGTCAGAAGAAAAAATATGCCTATCGTATGTCAAAATGGGTAAAATAGAAATATATAAGCACTAGAAACCGCATAAAATCACACTTCACAAAATTTTCACACAATTTTAGCACTCACCCATTGACATTGCTAATAATGTGTGTTATATTACAACCATAACAAATAAAACATTTCAAACAGCTGACAGCTACCAGGCACGCAGCTGCCACAATAAAAAGGAGGAATCATTTATGTTGTTTACACCTGCAAGAAGACGCTCTGGTTTTGATTTATTCGACGATTTTTTCAATGACCCGTTTTTTAACACTTCCCTCAGCCAGCCCGCCAATCCGCTGATGCGCACCGATATCCGCGACGACGGCGCCAACTACCTGCTGGACATCGAACTTCCCGGCTTCAAGAAAGAGGACATCCAGGCTGAGTTAAAGAACGGCTACCTGGCTATCTCTGCCTCCCACGAGGACAGCAAGGAAGAAAAAGACACAAGCGGCAAGGTTCTTTGCCAGGAGCGCTACAGCGGTTCCTGCAGAAGGAGTTTCTATGTAGGCGACCAGCTTAGGCAGGAGGATATCCAGGCCAGCTTCGAGAACGGGGTATTAAAACTCAAGTTCCCCAAAGAAACCCCCAAAGCCGTGGAGGAAGCCCCAAGATATATCACGATCAACGGATAAGCCTTCGTCCCGCCAATAGCAATAAAAATCCGCACCCATCCATCGGTGCGGATTTTTATTTACAAAAAAGCCCCTTTCATGCCCGTTTTTCAAAACATCGTTTGCATTTCCCTGCCATATACCCTACCGGCAGCAGCCTCCCGCAGTACTGGCAGCGGGCGATATAGCCTTTCTTTCCCTTCGAGAGGTAGCGCATAATGGCCGCCTCCGTCCTCTCCCGCTCCCCTGCCAGCCATTCCTCGTCGATCACCTTCTCAAAGCGGTAGGAAAACTGGTAATAAAGATCCAGCTTCTTATAATAAGTCTCATAATTCTGCATGGTATTCTTCTCGCCCCTGCTGTCCGAAAATCCCTTCCCGGAAATTCTTTTACGGGCTCCGTCCATCACCGGATGGTCCAGGCCGGCATCCGCCGGATAATTCATACAGTATTCCAGCCACTGCTTCACTACCTTGCGGTCTTTCACGTCAATCGGGCAGCTGATCATCCGGTACAAAACCGTCTTGTCCTCAAACCCCATGATCCGCTCCTCAAAACGCTTCGCGTATCCGTACAGGCACAGAAGGTCATCGATGCTGACCTTCTCAAACGGCGCCTCGGCTTTCTCCGCATGCCATACCTGCAAGATGACATCCAGCGGCTCATCCAGTTCCAAAAGCACCTGCGGGAATCCTAAGCTGACGGTCTCCACCGGCTTGTCCTTGGCCTCAAACCGTTCCCGTATATACGCAAGCGCCGATGCACCCATGGCATTCACATATCCTGTATCGTAGATCCCATAGCGCCCGGCCCGGCCCGCAATCTGCAGGATCTCCGGTATCTTCAGCCCCCGTCGTTCTATTCCGTCAAATTTCTCTGTCTGGATAAATATAATCCGGCGCACCGGCAAATTCAGCCCCATGCCAATCGCGTCCGTAGCCACCACCACCTTCGTCTGGCCGCCGGTAAAAAGCTGCATTTGGCGGCGGCGGATCTCCGGCGGCAGGCTGCCGTATATGACACTGGCCTCAATCCCCCGCTCCTCCAGGCGCCCGGCCACATCGAGCACCGACTTCTTGGAAAACACCACCAGGGCATCCCCCTCCATCACGTCCTCCGGAAACCGGAACGGCACTTCCTCACACACCAGCGCTGTCTTCCGTTCATACCGGCAAATCTCAAAATCGTCCCCGCAGATCTCAATCAGGTGGCTGACCACCTGCTCTGCTGCCGGACTCATGCAGACATGGATTTCCGGAGCCTGGATCCCCAGGATCGCTTTCGTCCAGCAATGCCCCCGCTCCGGATCCGCAGTCATCTGCGCTTCGTCAATAACCGCGATATCATACGATTTATAAAAATCTGCCATCTCCACCGTAGATGCCGTCACCCGGCTGTCCTCCTCGGAGATACACTCCTGCCCGGTCAGCATGGTACAAGCCACGCCATACTCCTTCATCTTCTCATAGACCTCCAAAGCCAGCAGCCGCAGAGGCCCCAAATAAACCCCGTCCCTGGCATTTTTCAGCCGCTCTAATGCCTGGAACGTCTTCCCGCTGTTCGTCGGGCCGATATGCAGGATAAAATGGCGCTTCATTTCCAGCGCCTCCGGAAACTCCAGTTCCGGCCGGGAAGGCACCAGCTGCAGGATCTTGTTCTTTAACGCCTCTGTCCGGAAGGTGCGAAACAGGTCATAGAGCGGCGTCCGGCAAAGTTCCCCCGCGGCGTCCTTTTCCAGGTATTCATAAAATGCCGGGCCGACCAGGCGCTCATCCTCCGGAAGCAGCAGTGCCAGGTCTAAACGCACCAATTCCGGCACTACCTCCCTCCGGATACGGTCGAGCGCGGGCTGGATCTGGCAGCGCACGGCACAATAATACAGGTTGTTAGTCTGCCGGTGGTAGTTTTCCAGCGCGTTTCTCGTCACCTGGGTATTCTTCATACGCTTTAGCGCACGGGCCAGGCTGGCCACCTTTTCCGCGGCTCCCTTTGCCTTCACGGAAGAGGTGCGCCGCTTCCTGCCTGCACGTTCGTACTCGCTTAGGTATAATTGTATCAGTTCTTCTTTTTGTATCATTCAAATATTAACCTTTCCACCGGAACCGTCCGGCTCATTGTCTGCCAAAAAAGAGGCCATCCATTCAACGGAATCTGCCGCAATCCCCCTTGCACGCCCATGGAGTTCGCCTGCTATCTGCGGAAACCGCATATTGACCCGGCAAAGAAATGCCTTTTGGTTGAAATATGCCGCCTTCTCAAAGGGAAAGCGGATTACCCCGGGATTGCCAAAACCCACCCCCAGTTCCAAAATCAGGGTTTTCTTGTTGAGGGTCCCCGCCAGCCAATGCGTGTAACGCTCCCACTGGGGGAGATATCCCTCCTCAATATAAACCTGCGCTTCTGTCGTATTGCCCGTCATCGGCGCCCCGCAATGCGGGCAGCGATCATCCGGGATCTCCCCCGGTTCCCAGATATCCTTCGTACATGCCAGGGAGCACTGCCGCCAGGTCTCATTGCCGCAAGGCGCCACTATCCTCTGCCACCGGCTCTCCTTAAGTTCCTGCTTAGGGGGGAAGATCCGGTCCATCTTCTCCCTCAGCCCTTCCTCCAACGCCTCACAGCACAGATCCTCTCCCGGTGCCTGCCCTGCCGCCTGCACCATCTCCTGCCTGCTTCCCAGCGCGGTTTCATAAATCCTGGCATCAGTGGCCATTGTGACAATAAAATAGTCCTTCTCCTTCACCAGCTCATATAGGGCTTGATAAGCCCTGCCAAGCCGGACTTCCTCCCCGGACTTCCACTCTTCCCCCAGGCCTATCAATACCTTCTCGCAGCCTGCCAGCTGCTCTTTTAACTGTATCCTGTCCATTGTTTTCCTCTTTTCCGTCCTGGCGCCTCTTGCCTGGCTCCCCGCACCCATTACAGGGAAAATACCTGCGCCGCCCGAACCCCGGAGCCTGGCTGCCGGCATTGTGCATCCCCTGTCCGCTGAGGGTATTATACTGCCTTCTACCTAACAAATCAACAAAAAATCCTTTATGATACAAATCCGATACAACTTTGAAGCCTTTCTGATGCCATCCTGCCGTATCCTGTTTTTTAGGGAACCCCCTGTCATCCCATCCGGGACACATCATCACAGAAAAGAGGTACACTACATGAAAAAGGGAAAAAAACTCCACCAGTTTTGCATCCTGCTAACCTTTCTGCTCCTTCTCCTTTTTCCTGCCGCTGCCTATGGCAGTGAAAACGGTGGCGGGGAGGACGAGCCTGCTTTGGCCCCTTATTTTGTCATCGAAGGCGCTGACCCCGAAACCGATGCCTTCCCTTTAAAGGAAACCGATGTTTCCGCCAGCATCAACGGCATCATTGCCGAGACCTTCGTCACCCAGACCTATGCCAATGAAGGCCAAAAACCGATCAATGCCCGATACCTTTTCCCGGCCTCGGACAGCGTTTCCATCCACGGCATGAAAATGCAGATCGGTGACCAGGTCATCACTGCCAAGATCCAGGAACGGGAGGAGGCCAAGGAAACCTTCCAGGCAGCAAAAGAGGAAGGCAAGAGCGCCTCCCTGCTCGAACAGCAGCGCCCCAACGTCTTTTCCATGGATGTGGCAAACATCATGCCCGGTGACACAGTACGTATTGAACTGCACTATACCGAGATGGTCGTCTCCACGGAAGGCATCTATGAGTTTGTATTCCCGACCGTAGTCGGCCCCCGCTATGCCGGCAATGCCGAAGGAAAAGAGGACGATCCCCAAAACGAACCCGGCTCCGGAAGCCAAACGCCCAACCAGTGGGTCGCCACCCCCTATCTGGAAGAGGGCAAAACCCCTCCCGGAAAATATAACATCACAGTCAACCTCTCCACGGGAGTCCCGCTCACCAGCCTTAGCAGCAAATCCCATGAGGTCAAGATAGAAAAAAGCAGCGACAGCACCGCTACGGTCACCCTTGCACATCCGGAGGATTATGCCGGCAACCGTGATTTCATCCTCCGCTACCAGCTGACCGGCGAGGAAATAAACAGTGGGCTGATCCTGGATTCGGACGGAGAGGAAAATTATTTCATGCTGATGGTGCAGCCGCCCGAACGCTATACCTCCGGCCAGCTGCTGCCCCGGGAATATATCTTTGTGCTGGATGTCTCCGGCTCCATGTACGGTTATCCCCTAGACACTGCCAAAGACCTGATCCGTGACCTGGTCTCAGGCTTAAAGGAAAGCGACCGCTTTAACCTGCTTTTGTTTTCCAACTCCTCCTTGCAGATGTCTCCCGGCTCTGTGCCTGCCACCAAAGAAAATATCCAAAAGGCCATGGATATGATCAACCAGGAAAGCGGAGGAGGCGGCACCGAACTGGCGGAGGCACTCCGCGAGGCTGTCTCCATACCAATGGATCCCGAGTTTTCCCGCAGCGTCATCACCATAACGGACGGCTACATTTCCGGGGAAAAGGAGATTTTCGGGATCATCCATAAAAACCTTGGCAATACCAATTTCTTTTCTTTTGGCATCGGGGATTCCGTCAACCGTTACCTTATCGACGGGATTGCCAAAGCTGGGCAGGGAGAGGCCTTTGTGGTCACCGATTCCGAGGATGCCGCCGAGACGGCAGAACGTTTTCGCACTTACGTCCAGGCTCCTCTCCTCTCTGACATTAAAGTGGATTTTGATGGCTTTGAGGCCTATGATATCGAGCCGCCTGTCGTCCCCACGCTTTTTGCCCGGCGCCCCATCGTTTTGTTTGGCAAGTGGCGAGGGGAACAGGCCGGGACGATCCGCATCACCGGGCGGCAAGGCGGCGAGGGGGATGTCAGCCTAAACGGCACCGACGGCGAAGCAGGCTTTGTGCAAGAGATTGATGTCGCCTCCATGGAAAACTCCAAGCACAGCCAGGCGCTCCGTTATCTGTGGGCACGCAAAAAAGTAGAACGCCTCATGGATTATGGCTCCCAGTCCACCGATTCTAAGCTTACAAAAAAACTGGTTACTGCTATCGGGCTCCAATACAGCATGATGACACCCTACACTTCCTTCGTCGCCGTGACGGAAACCGTCCGCAATCCGGCAGGGGAAGGATGCGATGTCACACAGCCGTCCGCATTGCCGCTGCATGTCTCCGGCCTTGCTGTCGGCGGCTACACTGCCGGCTCCGAGCCAGGCGCCTGGATTTTTCTTTTGGGAACCATGCTGCTGATCCTTATCCTGGTTATGCGCCGCCCCTCAGACTCCCTATTGGCTCGTTTTTCCCAAAACACCAAAAAGTTTCCATAAATACACCGCACTGACAAGAAAAGGAGGAACTACCCATGTACGCACACCGAAAAAATTTTTGGCAAACCCACGGCCTCACCTGCCTGGCTGGGCTGTCCCTCCTGCTGGCACTGAAAATATACTATAGCCAGACAGGCAGTGACGGGCTGCTATGGATCCTGGCTCCCACTGCCTGGTGGGTGCGCACCTTGTCCGGAATCCCCTTTGAATACCTGCCGCACACCGGATACGTCAGCCATTCGTTCCGTTTTGTCATCGCTGCCTCCTGCTCCGGTATCCAGTTTTTGATTGTGTCCGCTTCCCTGCTGCTCTTCTCCTTCCTCCCCCGCATCCAAAGGAGGAAGGAAGGCATCGCCTGGCTGGGCGTCAGTTTTATTGCCTCTTATGTATTTACCATCCTGGTTAATAGCTTTCGGATTATACTCTCGCTCTATTTGCCGCTCTGCCTGCCAGGCATCCAAAAAAGCCACCGCCTGGCTGAGTGGATAACCCCTGAGCGCCTCCATACTGCCATCGGGATTGTGGTCTATTTCGGCTCGCTGCTGTTCCTTTTCTTCCTCACGGAGTCCCTGTTCCAGAAGCCCGAACGCTGCTTTTCCCGCCTTCTCCTGATGCAGAACCCGCTCCTGGCAGCCGACCTTCGCTGGCTTCTGCCTGCATTCTGGTATTTTGCCATCGTACTTGGCCTGCCGCTCCTCAACCGTGCCTACCTGCATGACCGCCAGGCCTTTATGGAATATGCACTGGCCATACTCCTCATCTGCCTTCCCATGCTGCTGTTTCTTTATTTTTTGCGGCTGGCCATAAAACTTTTTTCAGGCAGCCACAAAAAACTGTTGCCATAATACAAAAATTATGCTATACTATCTGAGTTCGCGGGAGTGCTGGAATTGGCAGACAGGCTAGACTAAGGATCTAGTGGCTGTATGGTCGTGTGGGTTCAAGTCCCATCTCCCGCAGGTATAGAAAAACCCCCGAGATCTTGTAAATCAAGGTTTCGGGGGTTTTTGCCGTATGACGGTGAAGAAAGACGGTTCTCTTTTAAGAGCCTTTAACTCCTTTTCCCTTTAAGAGAAGACCATGCCAAGAGCATTTCCAGTGTGAATATATCCTATATTCTATCAGCAATCCATAAAAAGCAAATATTATTACTTGATAATAGCAAGCAGGGAAACGCCAGCAAAATATTAAAGTGCCACAGCTATGAAAAACCACATGGCTCTTGCAAGGGGAAGAAATCCCCCTTGTAATCCAGGCAGCTTTTTATTATAATGAAAACAGGAACAACAGAAGGAGAAAAGATGGGGAATAAAAAGACAGAGTGGGAGGAACTGGGGCTTTCCAATGATTTCCTGTTTGGGAAGGTCATGGGCAACCCGGAACTATGCAAGGAGACTTTGGAGACCATCCTGGGGATTGCCATCCAAAAAATCGAATACCCGGAACGGCAAAAGACCATGGATGAGGACAAGGACGCCAGGAGCGTGAGGCTTGACCTTTATGTGAAGGATGGCAAGGGGTCTGTCTACAACGTG
>RAYB01000032.1 GCA_003669055.1 bacterium 1XD21-70 | reverse complement strand
ACGTGCATCACGTTCCTTCAGACGTGCATCACGTTCCTTCAGACGTGCATCCTGCTCCTTCAAACGCCCATCCAGTTCTTTCAGCAATGTCTTTTTTTCATTCAGCCTTTCCTGCATCTCATCAATCATATAGAGCACCGTATTATGATCCAATTCTTGAAGTTCCTTTGAGTACATATCCATCACCTTTTCCATATTCCTACAGACTTCAAAAATATCTCCATACATGGCTTTAAACTTCGGATATCCAGTGATCAGTTCCTCAATCCGTTCCGGCTCATCATAGCACAGGAATGAAAGCCATGCCTCCAACTCACTGCTAATACGTTTATTTTCCATCGTTTCCCTGAAAATGTCAAGAGGGATAAAATAATATTCCTGCAAAAGTTCCAAGAAAAGCCCCGTATCCGATTTCTGGCGAAACACATGAATCCATTGCCCCGGAAAGCAGTGGAACTCCTCCGGTGACTGCTCAAAGAACACGACAGTATAGACATTTTTGATATTCCGGTAGTTGAACTTCTTCCCCATCTCACCTCGTACCCGTTTATACTGACGCAACAGATGGTCTGCTGAATAGCAGGCGCTCCTCTCCCCGGGAAAAGCGTACCCGATTTTCTGTACCTCCACATTCGCTAAGCTACCATCCTCCAGCTGGATGATAATATCTGTATAAAGCAACGACGATTCCGCCCCCAAGCGCACAGAATCATTCGGGAGAACCTGATTCACCCTTACCTCTCTCTTCATCAGCAAAGTCAGAAACCCTTCCAGCCGCTCCGGGACAGCCTCCGGGTTAAATACTTCCTTAAAAATCCCGTCATACAGCACCTTCATCCCCCTAGCACCCGTACAACAGTCCAAAAAAACATCCTGCTCCTCTTTATTCCACTGATAGAAAATGTTTCTCAAGTCTTTCCTAGAATGGATGATCTGGATAACCTCGTTCCGAGACCGGACATTGGGAAAATATTTTGCCAGAGGTGCCTGCCTCCCCGTCCTATTCCCTTTTTGCCTGCCTGCCCTCTTCGTGGCAGGCAAAGCCAAGCTTTTCTTCATACGCAATTCCTCCTGATACGATATCATGTTCTGCTGGGATTTTTCCGGCCATAGCCGCTAAGAAATGCCAAAAGAAATTATCCATTGGCAAAAGAACCATCTCTTATCCAAGAGATATCAGAATTCCGGACAGACCGAGTGCCATCCGTAAAAGACATTTTTACCATACCACATATCCTATAAATCCGCAACCATTTTCTTCCATTGCTTATCCACTAAGGGCATAAACCAATACCTGAAACGTTTCCATTAGAACTGCCTAATTTCAGGAGTGTCCTCCTAACACACTGGAAATGCAAAGCCGTTTTTGCATCACACCAGCAGAGCGCCGCCAACTCTAAAGGCATTGAATAGCATAGGGCTATTCAATGCCTTTGGAACGTACCCCTGATATTTGGCACCAAGGGCTGCCTATCCTCACCACAGCCCCAATTCCTCCTCCGTCAGCACACGGTCCACCTGAGCCTTGATGTTCTCATCTGTTGCCGGAAGATAGCCGCCCATAACCTCATTGCCCCGCGTCCGAAGGGCTTCTGCCATGTCCTGATCCCACTCTTCCTTATCCTCTTCCTGTCCGTTGACCAGATACACTGGACCTCCCCAGTCATCCAACTCCATGGCAAAACTCCATACGCTCTTAAAACCGGAATCCTGGTCTGCCATCTGGAACAGACGGAGGTCTCCGTTTGGCTCAGCCAGCTCCAGCCACACAGTCTCCCCCTGCGGGTCCCGGTACAGATTGCTGCGCACAGTTCCCTCCTCCGGCTCGTCAAACTCCGCAGACAGCTGGAACTTCTCCTCCTCCGGATCCCAAATGGCAATCTCCACCAGGCTCATGTTCTCTTCTGTCCCCTCCGTCACCACCAGATCCATATATTCATCAAGATTTAAATCTGCCATCAGAAAATATTGCTGCCTCTCCTCCACGCCTTTGGCAGAGGCAGCACCTCTCCGGCTGCTCTGTTTAGAAGTCTTTTTCCTGGCGGCTTTTTTCAGTTCCGACTTGACGGCCTTGCGGTAGTTGTCATAACGTTCCACACGCAGCCCGTCTGCCCCCACATAGCGGTCATCCTTGGTAAAAGCATTCCGGCACATAGCGCCATCCTCACCCATAAAATAGCGGTTCCCGCTGTCTTCTTCGGTTACCCAGCCGGTCTTCATCTTCCCGCTTGAATCCAGGTAATAGGTTTTGCCGTTATCCTCAATCCACTCGTCTTTGATCGGGTTCCCCGGGGATTCACAGTAATTCCAATATTTGCCATCCTCTGTTAACTCCCATTCTCCTGCCATAGCAGGAAAAGCTGCCGCTGCCCCAAATACCAGGGCGCAGCAGGCTGCCACCCATCTTTTCACTCTATCAACCTCCAAATATTATCATGAGCACTTCCATACGCCTTTGTACAAAAAGGTTCTGAAAGTGCTCCGCACAAATGTCTGCTGTTCCTATAAATCCCGGATCGTGTTCTCAAACCGAACCAGCAAACGGTCGATTACGTGTACCAGGTTGCCGATCTCCGGCTTCGTCAGCTGTTCGTCAGCCCCCAGGCTCTGGCCTTTCAGGCGCATCTGGTCGTCAATCAGGGACGAGAAAATCACCACCGGAAGGTGCTTCAGCCTGGAATCATCCTTGACCAGCTTGGTCAGGCGGTGCCCGTCCATCTTGGGCATCTCAATATCTGTAATAATCAGGTTCACCTTATCATACAGGTCAGCATCCTTGCTGATAGAATGCAGATAGTCCCATGCCTCCTGCCCATTGTTGAAATTCTTGATATTGGTAAACCCGGCCCTCTCCAGCGCCTCGTCGATCATCTTCTGCAAAAGGATGGAATCCTCAGCAATCACCAGCGGGCTGTTGCAGATCGGCCTATCCCCCATCTGCTCCACTTCCGAGAGCTGGATGCTGGTCTCAGGCGCAATCTCTGCCACAATTTTCTCGAAATCCAGGATCGTCACCAGTTCCCCTGCACATTGGGCAATCCCCGTAGCCACTCCCTCATCGCCATGGCTTAAGGTCTTATCCGGCTTCTGGATATCTTTCCAGGAAATCCTGCTGATCCCCTCAATGCTCTGAACCCGGAATGCCACGGTCATCTTGTTAAAATTCGTTACAATAAACAGTTCCCTGGGCTGATGCTCCAGGCGCTCCCCGGTCAGATAAAATCCAAGGTCAATCACGGTGATCAAAATATCCCTGGGCTTGAAGATCCCTTCCACAGCGGGATGGGCGTGAGGCATCGCCTTGACTTTCTCTGACATCATGATCTCTTTTACCTTAGCCACATTGATCCCGTAAAACTCACCCTGAATCGTGAATTTCATAATCTCAATCTCATTCGTACCCGATTCCAGCAAGATTCCTTCTTTTTCTTTCTCCACGTTCATACGCTCCTCTCTAAACCTTCATGCACCACAAGCGGCAGGCCTCCTTATGCCGCCAGCGGCCAAAAACACCGCCAGCTGCCTAAAGCTTCTTCTCCGGCTTTCCCACCGTCCGGATTGCCACTTCACCGGTGTCCACATTCAAAAGCATGGTACGGGCGTAAGCTCCGCCGGTATCCTCTGCCGAAATGCGCATCTTCTCTTCCATCAGTATCTTCTTTACCATCGCTGCGTTTCTCTGCCCGATATTGCCAAAGTCGGTATTCCCCTTAATATCGAACATCTTGGCACCTCCCGCAATCTTTACGATGGTTCTGCTTTTTACCATCCCAAAGGCAGAAAGCTTGCGGATCATCTCATGGATCCCACTGTCAGCATATTTAAACACTTTCGTGTCACCAGGATCATTCCTGGTTGGCAGCATGATATGTAAAAGCCCTCCTAGCTTGATAGCCGGGTCATATAGCGTAATCCCTATGCAGGAACCAAGGGCATATGTAATAATCGTGCCAGTCCCCCTGGTGAACTTCATATCACCGATCCCTACTTTGATATCCCTCTCCGCCATCACAAAACTCCTAATTTCTCTAAGATACTATTGAGGGAGTCAATGTCCGGAAGCATCAAAAGCCCGTCGGACAATTTCCTTCCATCCATGATAAATTCTGCATTGATATACATCAGTTTGTCAGTCTCATACCCATATTCCGCCATCGGCACTGTCAGGATGCCTCCCAGCATATTCAAGGTGGAACTCGGTACGGAAAGGTCAATCTCCACCCCGACCAGCTGGGTGAACGCATTCACGTAGGAACAAATGATGATATTCCCGACTTCCTCCAAGGCAGAATAATCCAGTTCATCCATCTGCTCAAAGGAATCATACTTCCTCCCAATCAGCTTTTCCAGCACTACATTGGCCAGATCCAGCTTAAAGATAAACAGCATCAGGCCGTTAACCTCATTGGACATCCGCACCAGGGTTGCGGCCACCAGTTCCTCAATCTCGCCAATCCGGCTTACGGTTTCGTCATATCCAAGGACGTTGATCTCCGGGATTGAAATCCGCACTTCCTTTTGCAGAAGCTTGGAAAGGGATGTCGCCGCATGGCTGGTGCCGATGCTGCTGATCTCCTTCATCACATCTAATTCCTGGAGATTCATATCCTCATAGCTTTTGAGTTTCTTAGTCACTGTATGCCCTCCCATTTATTCTATTACCCCCGCAGGGAATTAATCGTGGATTCAATCTCGTCTGCCGTAGTCACCATCTTAAGTGCATAAGAATACGCCCGCTGGCACTCAATCACCCTCACCATCTCCTTCGACATATCGGTTCCGGAACGTTCCAGGGTACTGGACATAATCTTCGCATTTTCCACCAATTGCGGCTCCATGCCCGCAGGGGCAGTATATTCGTTGTCCCCTGCGCTGAGCAGATGGCTGGGATTAGAAAAGGTGTACACACCGATGCGGGGAGCATCCTCATCTTCCTCTTCCTCCTCATCCGCTTCCTCCGGCTCATAGTCCTCTTCCATCATCTCGCGGATCTTTTCCACATCGATGACATCTGCTTTCATCGGTTCCCCGTTCTGGTCCAGTACCAGCTTTCCGTTGGCTGTGGTCAGATAATATCCGTCCTCCATCTTTCCCCGATGGAAATTCCCGCTTCTGGTGTAGCTAATCGCCCCTGTCGCCGGATCCTTCACCATAAAGAACGCATTGTCCTCTAAGATCGCATAGTCGCAGTCACTGTTCGTCGAAACCAGCGCCCCCACGTTGTAATTGGCGTAAGTCCGCTGTATCCTCACCCCATTGCCTGCCATCAATTCCGTAACCGCCCCCTCGGAGTCATTCAGGTTGTAATTGAGAAGGTCAGAGAACGCCACGGTCTTCGGCTTAAAGCCTTCATTGTTGATGTTGGCCAGATTATTTGCCATCACGCCCATCTTAGCCATGCAGGTCCCGGCACCTAACGCGCCTGTATAAAATGATTGGTACATAGTCGATACTTCCTCCTTACCGTCTTTACAATCTGCCTACATCTGAAGCCGCTTTGCTCAGAAGCTGGTCATACATTTTGAGCACCTGTGCAGCACTCTGCAGCGCCCGCTGGGATGTCATCATGGAAACCATCTCCTCCACCATGTCCACATTGGATCTCTCCAGTGTCTTCCACACGATAGGAGGGCTTTCCACCTCCTGCGGTGCCTGGCCGGTAGAATACAAGCCGTAATCCTCCTTATGCAGCTGCTCATAGTCCTCAAAATCCACGACCCTCAGCGTACCCAATTCACGGACTTCCGCCGTCGCCGCTTCATCCTCAGAACCTCCCCCTGTGCTTTCACTGACACGGATGGTTCCCCTTCCGTCCACGATAAAGTTCTCGTTGTCAATGGCAATTGGCTGCCCGTCAGTCCCTAAGACGCGCCCCATGCCGTTTAAGGAGAGATAACCCTCATCATCCACACAAAAAGACCCGTTGCGGGTATAACGAACCCCCATTGGAGTCTGGATACAGAAAAACCCTTTGTCAGCCAATGCAAAATCAAAAATACCGTCCGTCACGTCAAAGCTTCCCTGCTCATAATTCACATACGTCCTCTCGGCCGTCCGGATCTTGGAGGTTGTGGCAAGTTCTTCTGCACCCTCTTTATAGCGCTTTCCTGTCCGGTAAAGCATCTCCTCCTGAAATGTCGTGCTGACCATCTTATCCCGCTTATATCCTGCGGTCTGGATGTTTACCATATTGTTGCTGATAACGTTTAGGTTCCTGCTTTGAGTCAGCATACCTGATGTCAGATTATAAAAACCCTGATACATGCCCGTCTCCTCCTTTTAGCCCAAAACGCCTGGCAAATTTTCCCGTCCCGGCGCTTCCCTTTATGGTTCCATGTCTAATTTATCGGTAATTGTCCATATAAGCTTTTAGTTTCCGTATAGCCGAACTGTGGATCTGTGAAATCCGCGGCTCACTGACCTTTAATATCTGGGCAATCTGCCCCATATTCAGCTCTTCCACATAATACAGGGAAACCACCAGCTTTTCCTTTTCTTTCAGGCTCTCGATAGCCTCCGCCAGTACCTGGCGGGACTCACCCTTTAAAAATGCCTTCTCCGGCTGGGAATCCAGATCCCCGCTGGAAAGCTGCAGTGACTGGTGCTCACCTTCATCGTCTGTGATCATATCCAAAGAAAGCACATTCATCATGACGCTCATCCGTTGGAGTTTGCGGTATTTGCGGATATCCATCCCCATATAGTCCGCAGTCTCCTCGTCTGACGGCAGATGCCCCAGTGTCCTCTCCAAAACCGTGCGGGCATCCTCCATAGCCTTCACCTGCTTGCGGAAATCCCTGGGCATCCAGTCATTCTTGCGGACCAAGTCTATGATCATCCCACGTATTCTCCGGGAAATAAAAGTCTCAAACTTATTATCTCGCTCCGGGTCGTATCTGTCAATACCTTTCATGATGGCAATCACGCCTTCATTGATGATATCTTCCATCTGGAGGGTACCTGCATAGATGCTGCGCATCTGCATGGCAATCGTTTTTACTATGTAGAGGTGGCGGAGCGTTAACGCCTGCTTCACCTCTAACTTCCCCTCTCTCCGGTACATCTCCAATAATTCTTCATTCGTCTTCTCTTCCAGATAATCTGTGGGCAGCATCCTTTGCGTCACCTCCTTTGAACCGCTCAGGCGCCTTTTCTCCCCGTGTTGTCAAGGGTCAGGCTGCCGATAGACTGAATCTGGACATTGTTGGATATCTCATTAAAGGAAAGAACCCGCACATTGGGGTAAAACTGGTCAATCAGCCGGTAAAAATGGATCCGCATCACCTGGGATGTCAAGATCACCGGGTTCTGGGAAAGCCCGTTGAATTTCTTAAGCTGGACCGTGACCTGGTTTATCAGGCTCTGGAGCACATCCGGGCTTAAGGCAAGGTAATAGCCTCTCTCCCCCTTGGAAAGGCATCCCACCATAGTCCTCTCCAGTTCGGCATCCATCGTGATCACCTTCATGCTGCCGTCCTCGCAGTACATGCGGGTAATCGTGCGCTTTAGGGCTGCGCGGATATTCTCAATCATACCGTCCACGTCTTTGACCGGAAGCCCTGTATCTGATATTGTTTCAATGATGCTCTCAATAATCGTCTCCAGATCCTTAATGGGAACCCCCTCTTTAAGCAGGCTGGTCAGGATCTTCTGGAACATGCTGTAGCTGATCACATTCGGGAAAGCCTCTTCCACCAGTTCCGGGGATGTTTTCTTGATATTTTCCACTAAATGGATCACCTCCTGCCTGGTGATCAGTTCATGAGCATGCTGCCTGACGACTTCCGATAAATGGGTCACCAGCACAGACAAGGGGTCAATTACCGTATACCCGTAGATCTCCGCCAGTTCCCGGTTCTCCGGCCGGATCCAGCGGCTGGGGATCCCGTAAGCCGGCTCGATCGTCTCGATGCCGTCAATCTCCTTCTCCGGGTTTTCCGGCTCTAAGGCCAAGAAATAATCTACCAGGATCTCCCCCTTTGCCACTTCCTCGCCCTTGATCTTAATGCAGTACTGGTTCGTGTTCAGGCCCGAACTGTCCCTTAAACGGATCGAAGGGATGACAAAACCCATATCCTGTGCATATTGCCTCCGGAAGATGATAATCCGGTTAATCAGCCGGCCGCCGACCGATTCATCCACCAGCGGGATCAGGCTGTAGCCAAACTCCATCTCAATTGCCTCCACCGAAAGCAAGGTGTAGACATTGTTCACATCCTTGAAATATTCCTCCTCGCTGACCGGCCTTGATGCCTCTTCCTGTGATTCCTCCTGAGCCGCCTCCGGCGCCATCCCCGGTTCCGCCGGTGCCCCGAATGCCCCGGCCAAAGCCAGGCCGGGCTCTGCCTTTAAGCGCCTTGACAGATAATAGCCTCCGCCCATCAGGCCTACCGAGATAATCAGCAGCTGAACCACCGGCATTCCCGGGATCACGGCCAGCACGGCAATCACAATGCCGCTGATCATGATCGCAGTAGGCTGCCCCATGAACTGCTTCGACACATCCTCGTTTAGGCTGCCTTCTGACACTGCCCGGGTCACGATCATGCCCGTGGCCGTGGAGATCAGCAAAGACGGGATCTGGCCTACCAGGCCGTCACCCACTGTGGCAATCGAATACGTGTTTAAGACATCAGCGACGGTTCCGCCTCCCTGCACGATGCCGATGATGCTTCCGCCGATCAGGTTGATGGCCGTTGTGATCAGGGACATAATCGAATCGCCCTTTACGATCTTGGTAGCACCGTCCATGGAACCATAAAAGTCCGCTTCCCTCTGGATCTTCTCACGCCGGAGTTTTGCCTGCTGTTCGTTGATAAGGCCGGAATTCAGATCGGCGTCAATGGCCATCTGCTTACCGGGCATGGCATCCAAGGTAAACCTTGCCGCCACCTCAGACACACGCTCCGCACCCTTGGTGATAACAATGAACTGCATCAACACGATAATCATGTAGATGATCAGCCCGACCACCACATTTCCTTGAAGGACAAAATCACCAAATGCCTTGATAACCTGCCCGGAAGAGCCGGAATTCGTCAGGATATTCCTGGTGGTAGACACATTGATCCCTAGGCGGAACAACGTAGTGATCAGCAGCAATGACGGAAATATGGAAAACTCCAGCGGTTCCCGGATGGTCATTGTGGTAACCAGTATCATCATGGAAAGCGACATATTGATGATAATGGCCACGTCCACCAGAGCCGCCGGCAGTGGTATAATCAATAATAGGATTACGGTAAGCACGAACAGTACTACCGAATAACTCAGCATCTTTTTCATGAAAAACTCCATCCATATGATATAGAATCAAATCAGCCCCATCAGCGGAGCATATCCTCCCTGTGGCCCTCCCGGTAAATATATACCAGAATCTCTGCCACTGCCCCGTAAAACTCCGCCGGGATTTCCCGGTCCAGTTCACAGGAAGCATAGAGAGCCCTCGCCAATGGCCGGTTCTCTATCACATACACCCCGTTCTCCTCGCCAACACGCACAATCCGCAATGCCAGTTCATCCTGCCCTTTGGCAAGGACTACGGGCGCCCCGTTCTTCTCAGGGTCGTATTTTAACGCCACGGCAAAATGGGTCGGGTTTCTCACGATCACATCTGCCTCGGGAACCTTCTGCATCATACGGCTCATCGCCATCTGGCGCTGCAGCCTGCGGATCCTTCCCTTAATCTCCGGATTTCCCTCCGTATTTTTGTACTCGTCCTTTACCTCCTGCTTGGTCATCTTTAGGTTATTCTCATAGTCCCACCTCTGGTAAAGGTAATCAAAAAATGCTACTACTGCAAATGCCACGCAGACCTCCACCACCAGTTCAAATACCAGCTGAAGCATCCGGATGGCGGACGTATAAGTCTGCATATCCAGCATCTGGGATACTTCAATCAGATCGGTCTTTAGCATGTTTATCAAAAGAGCCACCAGCAATACGATCTTGATCAGGTTCTTGGCCAGGTCCACCAGTTTCTTAATGCCGAACATCTTCTTGATCCCGGTGATCGGATTCATCTTGCTGAATTTCGGGCGAAGCGACTCGAAGCTGACATTAAACCTCGTCTGAACCCCATGGGCAATGATCCCCAAAACCATGGAGGCCAGAAGAACCGGCATTGCACATTTGATAATCGCCACAACCATGTATATATAGATATGAGGCGAGGTGCCTAATGGATTCTCAATTCCCACTGCACCAAAAAAATAAACCATGCAATCCCGTATCGTTTCATACAGAAGCGGTAACGCCAGTTTCAGTATGCAGAATACCCCAAACAGCATCACTACCGTGACGGCATCCCTGCTCTGGAATACATTTCCTTCCTTACGGGCATCTTTACGCCGTTTACTGGTAGGTTTTTCGGTCTTCTCCTGTCCGTTCGACTCCGCCAATTCCACCACTCCCTTCTGTCATCCAAACCCGTCCGCGCGTCAGTGCCGCTGTTGCCGGGAGCCTATGCCATCAGGGCAAGCAGGCGCTGCATGTAGAGAAACATATCATCAATCATCACATAGAGCCGCGCTGCCATGGGGCTGAATAAGTATACCAGCATCATCAGCCCTACCAGGATCTTTATCTGGAAATTGATGGCAAACACATTGATCTGGGGGATCATCCTCATCAGGATCCCCACTGCCGCCTCTGTCACCAGTTCCATGGCCACCAAAGGAAATGCAAATTGGAACCCTGTCACCACAGAGGTACGGAAAATCTCCATCATCAGCTGTGACAATTCCGGGCGGATCACCACCTCCCCGAAGGGAATCAGCCTGGCCGAAGAAAAAAACAGCGCAATCAGCCGCACATGCCCGTCTGTCGCCAAAAAAACCATTGCCAGGAAGGCATAATAGAGGCCGGAAGTGATGGTCATCTGTGTATTATATTGCGGGTCATATACCTGGGCCATGGAAAGCCCCATGGTATGGTCCATAATTGCCGACGCAAACCGGACTATGGAAAAGGTAAGTTCCATGGAAAACCCTAATACGAAACCCACCATCAATTCTTTTACCAGCATGACGCCATACTCGACCATATTGGCCGGATAATGGCTGAGCGCACCATCCGTTCCCACATACAACATTAAGGACAGCAGAAAAATCAGCGATCCTTTTGCCATCCTCGGGAAATTGGTCCTTCCGAAAATCGGATTAAAAGCAATGGCTCCGCTCATCCGCATAAAAATCAGGGCAAACAGGATAAACATGGGTTATCAGCCCCCTATATAGGACATCATGAGCCTGGTGAAGTCCTGCAGCATAGCCAAAATCGTACTTCCTAAAAACCCCATCACTGCCAGGATTGAGAGGAACTTCGGCACAAAAGTGAGGGTCTGTTCATTGATCTGTGTCGCTGCCTGGAATATTGCAATCAGCACACCCACAATCATGCTGATCAGAAGAAACGGCATCGTCAGCCGCACTGCCAGCTGGAATGTCTGGTACAAAATATCCATAATCTGCAGATCCGACATCGCTTTCCTCTCCTCTCTTCCCGGGATATCCTCCTAGCGGAAACTCGCAACGATACTAGAAAACAACAATTCCCAGCCATCCACTGTCACAAAAAGCAATAGCTTAAAAGGCAGGGATATCATGGCCGGGGGCAGCATCACCATACCCATGGACATCAATGTTGTGGACACGATGATATCCACCAGCAAAAACGGCAGATAAATCAGGAAACCTGCCGTGAATCCCGCTTTCAGTTCACTGGTCATAAAAGCCGGGACAACCACTGTCAGGGGATAGTCCTCTGGATTTTCCGGTACTTCCACACCGGACATCCTGACAAATGTCTCCATGGTATTCACCTCCGTATTCCGGAGCATGAATTCCTTCATAGGAACTATCATCCGCTCGAAAGCCTCCTCCTGTGAGATCTCCTCACGGACATAAGGCTGGTAAGCCTCCTCATTGATGCGGCTGATAACCGGGCTCATAATATACAACGTCAAAAACATGGCAATGCCCACCAGCACCATGTTCGGCGGTGCCTGCTGGACGCCCATGGCATTCCTCGTAAAAGAGAGTATGATGATCGTCCTGGTAAAGGAGGTCATCATAACAACAATTGAGGGGAGCAATGCCGCAAAAGTAATCAAAAATATCAGTTCCAGGGCGGGAACGTTCCCGCCATTTAACTGCGTAAGAAGGTCATTCATCGCCTTCCCTCCCATTTATCCCGGTGCTGCTTAAGAAATTCCCGGAAAGGAAGCTGTGTACCGGCAGGCATCTCCGGTGACCGCGGAGTCTTAAAATCCCCTTCCACCTCAGACAGAAGCTGGATCCCTGCCGGGCTGACGCCCACCAGGAAACATTTCTCCCCCACCTTCATCAGCAGAATCCTCCGATCCTGTCCTACCTGAAGCTGCTCGATCAGTTCTATGTTGCCAGAGCCGGTGGCTCTCACTGCCCACTGCTTCCCCAGCAGCCTGCTGCACCACCAAGCCATCACCAGAACAATCACAACCGTCAGCACAGCGCGAATCATCGTCAGTTCTTCCATCTTATAAGCTTTCCGGATGCAATTCCCTTGACACAATCTCTGTAATACGGATACCAAAATTATCCTCTACGACCACGATATCGCCCCTGGCAATACATTGCCCGTTGACAAACAGATCCACCTGCTCACCGGCCATCTTATCAAGGACTACCAATGTGCCCTGCGTAAACTCCAGGATATCCTTCACCAGCCTCTTGGTTCTCCCGATTTCCACCGAAAGTTCCAGGGGAACCTTCATCAGCATCTCCTGGTTTGCTTTATCCTCCTCACCGTCCCCTTCGTCTCCCTGCATCTGCTGGGAAGTAAGCGGCCGGATAATGGAACTGCCCGTACTGGACGGAGCAGGTTCATGCGACTTGGGAGACTTCATCATCTCCATCATCTGCATCTGTGTCTGCTGCATCTGATTGAGGAGCTGAAGCATCATGGGATCCATCCCCATAGGCGGATAGGCATAATACGGCTGCTGCATGCCTGTCGCTGCCGGATCTTGCTGCATAGGTACCGCCTGCGGCATTGGCTGCGGTGCTGCCTGCGGCTGTGGTGCCGGTGCTGCCTGCGGCTGTGGTGCCGGCGCTGCCTGCGGCTGCGGAGCAGGCGCGGGCACAGGTTCCGGTACCGGCTGCGGCGCCGGCGTTGGTTCCGGTACCGGCTGCGGTGCTGGTTCCGGCTGCGGCGCAGGTGCAGGATCTGGTGCCGGCTCTGCCTGCCCAAGGGAATCCGCGAACGGCTCCAAGAGCCTCTTTGCCAGTTTTACCGGCATCAGGTTCATGAACTCACTGTTCAGCTTATCTTCAATCTCCAGCCGGAAACGGACAATTACCATGCCGCTCTCTTCCGTAAAATACTTGTTCTTAAATTCCTCCGGCTCACCTACCTCAAAAGATTTCGGCGTGGATATATTTACAACGGTACCCAAAAATTCTGACAGAGCCGTGGCTGACGACCCCATCATCTGGTTCATAACCTCGCAGATGGCACTGATGTATAACTCATCCATCATCTCAAATGCCTCTGCAGGCGGTTCTTCTCCCATCATGGTTCCCACGATGATCCGGATATCCTCCTTCCGGAACATCATGATATTCTTCCCGTCTAATCCCTCTACATAATCGATCTCAACACCGATTGCAGGCTCTAAGCGTTTGAATTCAAATTCCTGACGCGTCTGAACCAGCACGACCGGCGTGGTAATATTCACCTTTGTGCCCAGCATCGTGGAAACTGCTGTTGCCGAAGCCCCAAGGCTGATATTCATAATCTCGCCTATGGCGTCC
This sequence comes from bacterium 1XD21-70, assembly GCA_003669055.1. GTDB lineage: Bacteria > Bacillota > Clostridia > Lachnospirales > Lachnospiraceae > Brotaphodocola. Next base: position 46,624 of record RAYB01000032.1, on the reverse strand, counting down.
AGTTCCATCTCATTAAAGCTGCTAGCGCCCATTTCTCAATCTCCTTTTATCCCAAATTTTCTTACGCGCGGAACATTACTTTCCAATTTCCAGCGCTTTCTGCGCCATCAGCTTCATTGCATTCAATGCCGTAACATTGGCCTCATATGATCTGGTGGCAGACATGCTGTCCACCGTCTCCTTCAAGAGATCCACATTGGGCAAGGTGACAAAACCATTCTCATCCGCATCCGGATGCCCTGGATTATATACCTGTTTCATCTCCCTGTCATCCTCGATGATGCCCGCAACCCGGACGCCTGCATTCCTGCCAGAAAATCCTTTTCCCGCAGAAGCATTGCGCAGTGCCTCCCGGAAAGAATTCGCCCCATAACTCTCAAAGAGCACATCCTTCCTGCGGTACGCGCCACCTCCCTCTGTCCTGGTAGTGTCGATATTCGCAATATTCTCTGCTGCAATATCCATACGGACACGCTGAGCACTCAAAGCAGATGCACTGATGTCAAAAGAACTCAAAAATGCCATCTCTTATTCCTCCTGCCCGGGATCAGCCCCCTAAAATTGCCTGTGCGGTCTGAACAATACGTTCAGCGTTAAACGGTTTTACAATAAAATCCCTGGCACCGGACTTGATGGCATCCACCACCATGCCCTCCTGGCCCATAGCCGTACACATCACAATCTTGGCATTGGGATCATCCTCACGAATCTTTTTAAGAGCCTGTAAGCCGTCCATATTCGGCATGGTGATATCCATAAATACCATGTCCGGCTTCTCCTCTGCATACTTTTTCACTGCCTCTGCCCCGTCCTGAGCCTCTATAATATTATCATATCCGCTTTTCGTCAAGGCATTCTTTACCATCATTCTCATAAATGCAGCGTCATCAACCAACATAATTTTAGGCATTGTGTTCCCCTCTCTTCTTTTAAAAATAATAATATGTGATGTTGCCGTATATCAGCAACCTCTTACCCTATTTTACTGGTATGTCACTTATTCGTCAAGAGTTGCTTCCTCTCCATCCCCAACTTCCAAAAGTTCCTCCCGGGAACCCTCCGCATGTTCCTCATCATAGAGCCTACGGTTAATGCGGATGGCAATATTCTTTTTATAGATACCCATCTTTCCGCTGAACCATGCCTGCCTGCCCACATAAAGCTTAACGTCTTTGTCTTTAGGCTTGTTCATATCGATCACATCGCCAACTTTCAGATGGTATATATCATCCAGATCCAGAGATACCGTGCCAAGCTGCCCGGTAATCGGGAGCCGGGACTGGCGGATATTCTCCAGGATGGTCTCCCGGTTATCTTCATAAGCATAGCCCTTGGCCAGATGCCTGTGGCTGTCCATCACCTGGAACATGGCTTCCAGCAATGTCCCCGGCATACAGATCCGGATCCGTTCTACTGCCAGGCCTGTCACATCCACATTAAGGTGGATAATCGCCACGGTCTCGTCCAGTCCCACATCCTGCATCATGGTCGGGTTTTCCTCAATCCGGTAAGCCTCAAAATTCACGTTTATGTAGCTGGCAAAGCCGTCCTTAAGCGCCTGTATCAGCTGGGAGAGCACCCTCCGGTACAGGGCAGTCTCCACATCAGAATAACGGTATCCGTCTTTTACCTTGACTACAGTTTCCTCCCCACCCAGCATGCGGTCAATCAGAGTAATCACCAAGCCCGGGGTGACATACATCATCAATGGCACCAATTTCCGGTTGTAATTCTCTATATTTGCATTGACCAGGGTCATTACATCATTTTCATTCAAAGAGTTTACAAATTCGTAGTAACGCCGCTCCTGTACCTCCATCACCGTGATGTCGGTCATGACCCTGAACACACCGTTCACCTGTGAGGTGATTATCCGCGCATAATTTTCAAATACGCTGGTCAGGATCTTCATCTTATCCTTGGTAAATTTCCTGGGGCTGTAAAAATCGTATTTACTGTATTTGATCTCTGGTGTATCTGGTTTCTTTTTCTCTTCCTGCACAGCCGCCTTTGTCTCCGTCTGTGCAGGCGCACTGCTTCCGCCTCCGTCGCCTCCGTCGCCTCCTCCGCCCTGCATGGACTTCAAAAGCGCATCAATCTGACTTTGGGATAATACGTCTGCCATTTCAAAACGCCACCTTTTCTCAATAGTTATTCCGCTGCGGGATTGATCATGCTATCCAGGACTGCTCCCCCTGCCTGGGCAGGATCTGCAGACCCCTGGGCAGCCGCATTATCCGGCTGGTTTACCATGCTGGCCGAGCCTTCCATACTGCCGCCGACTTCCGTGAAGCCATCCGGAGCAGCAGCACCCTCATTCTCCACACCATTAATCTCATCATAAAAATCATTCATGGACTTAATATCTGCCCCATTGTCGATAATCAAAAACTCTACGCGCCTGTTTTTCGCCCTGCCCTCCCGGGTTTCAAAGGTATCCACCGGGCGGAACTGCCCGTAACTGATCCCGATCAGCTTGCTGGGATCGATGATCTCCTTGTTCTGGATATAGGCAGCCACCTCGGCCGAGCGCATAGCCGAAAGCAGCCGGTCTGTCCGCGGGTTATTGCGGTGATGCGGGTCAGCCTGTGCCGTATGCCCTAAGATCTCAATCTGTGAGATAGCGTCAGCCTGGGGGGCGACGGCTTCACAGAACACATCCAGCACCCGGGTTGCCTCATCGGTCAGCATGGACTGATCCGGATTGAAAAAGGTATGGTTCTCAAAGGAAATAAAGGCATACCCTTCCCCCTTGCTCATGCTGACGCCGTCAGAAAGCCCGCTCTGTTCCAACTTTTCCTGAAGGGCAAGCCACAGCTTATCCAACTCGTCTAGTTCCGTCTCCTCTTCAATCTGAAGAGTTCCTGAAACGTCGAATTCACCCTCCAATATATTCTCATTAATGGCGATCTGCTCTTTTTCATTCGAGTTCGGAAAAACACTTTTTACGAAGACTTCCCACTTCTGCTGATCGAGGCTCGACATGGAATACAACATGACAAAAAAACATAACAGCAAGGTAACCATGTCGCCATAAGTATCCATCCAGCTTCCGCAGTCTTCTCCTCCTCCGCCGCCTTTTTTTCTCCTGCTCATCAGCCCTCTCCGCCTCCGCCGGCCTTCTCGGCCTTCAAAAGAAGTTTCTTCTGCTGGGACTGTTTCATACATGAAAGCAAATGCTCCCGAAGCATTTTGGGATTCTCTCCTGCCTGAATTCCCATAAGCCCCTCAACTACCGTTGAACAATACAGTTCTTCCTCCGCCTGCCGTACCCTCAGCTTCTTTGCAATCGGCTGGCAGAAAATATTGGCAAAACCACTGCCGTAAAAGGTTGTAATCAACGCCACGGACATATCCGCGCCTAAGCTGCTGGCTCCGCCGCCTCCGTCTAAGTTCAGTCCCTTCAGCATATTAATAAGGCCGATCAGGGTACCGATCATACCGAATGCCGGGGCGTAGGAGGAAGCCTTCTCGTAAAGGCCTGCCGCTTCATCGTGCCTGGCCATCATGTCGTCCATCTGCTTTTCCAGCATATCCCGGACTTTATCCGGGTCACTGGCATCCACAATCATCAGTACGCTCTGTTTTAAGAAAGGGTCTTTGATCTCCTCCGCCTTTTCTTCCAGCGCCAAAAGGCCGCTCTGCCTGGCCAGCATCGCCAGGTCCACCAGCTGGTCTACCAGCTTTGGGATATTATATTTCTTGCCCCGGAACAGCACGGAAATGTGTTTGGGGATATCTAACAGGATCCGGAGCGGATAGCTGGCGGTAACCGCCGCGATCGTGCCACCGATAACGATAGCAAGGGACTGCGGATCTATGAAATTCCCTATTTTGCTCGGCCCAATCCCCCACAAGCACAGCCCCAGGGCCATGATAATGCCTATAAGCGTTGTCAAATCCATTGTATCTTCCTCCTAATTTTTCATACGGCCGCCGCCGCACCAGCTACCCTATGAAACGCTTATTCCTTTCCGCCGTCATAGACAATGCAGCTCTTTACAAACGCTCTGATCTGATCCAATATCGAATCCGCTGAATCCTTCACAAGGAAATAATCCCCGTTCATCATCTTTACCTTTGTCTCCGGAATCGACTCCATAGACTCGATCTGGAGCAAATTCAGGTACAATTCTTCTCCATTTAACCGGACTACCCTGACCATTCCTTTTCCTCCACTGTCACTAACCTGGTTTTCCGCCTCGCCAGAGGAGTAGCCGCGGCGTTCGCGGCTCCTCTCCCCGGATATTCTTTCCTTCCTGGCTTTGCGGGCGCGGTCCATTATCTTCTGATTCTCGTTCTGCCGCCTAATCCTCATCCCTTTTTACCTGTTATTGCCTGCTATTATCTCTTCATTGCCACCAAGTCAGACAGCATCTCGTCCGAAACCGTGATCATCTTGGTGTTGGACTGGAAGCCTCTGTGGGTGGTGATCATGTCTGCAAACTCCTTGGCAAGGTCTACGTTGGAGGCCTCCACGTAACCGGTCATCAGATCGGGATTGGGTCCTCCGGGAACACCTACCGCGCCATCACCGGCGTTGTCGGACGTATTTGTCGTGTAATAGTTGCCCCCTGCCTTGGTCACACCATTCGGGTTCTGGAAGGTGGCAACTGCCAGCTTGCCTAAGGAAAGGACTGCCGACTGCTTTTCACCATTTTTTTCATACTCTGCCTTTACTGTTATCTCTCCTGCACTGTTAATATTGACACCTTTTGAAATCAAAACATCTTCATCCCCATACTCAAACTTTACAGAGCCAGGAGTACCATCATAATCATCGGACGGCATACGCAGCGGAACCAGTTTGGTCGTGTCTACTGTCCATTGATCATTTTCATATTTCGCCGCATAGCCATAGACAAAATTAAAGTCCCCGTCAACCACGTAACCGTTGCTGTCTAAGGAAAACTGCCCCACCCTGGTCAGGAGCATATCCTTTTCCTTGATATCCTCACCCTCATTGATTGTTTCTTTTGTCGCTTTCACCAGGAAAAACCCGTCCCCGCTGATGCTGGCATTGAACCCGCCGACATAGGTCGGGGTGCTGGCCGTCATATCCATGCCGATGGTTCCCATCAAGGCACCATAACCAAACTGTGCCGCGTTTCCGCCTGCCGCTGTCGCCGTACCTCCGGTCGAGCCCGTCGATGTCTGGTACATCGCCTCCTTAAAGGTATATGTCTGTGCTTTAAATCCAAATGTGTTTACGTTTGCAATATTGTGCCCGACTACGTCCATCTTGTTCTGGTGGGCGCGCAGACCCGCCACTGCTGAATCCATTGCTCTTAACATAATTTCCTTTTTCCTTTCTTTCCTGCAACACGTCCCTCCCGCCTGCCCGTCCGGCAGGCGGGATAAACACCCTCATCCGAGGTCCTGCTTACATCAGGACGGCGCTGTCAATATTCGTAAATACCCGCTCCCGCATATCCTGCTGCCCCATGGTTGTGACCACCATGTTGTTGGGTACATTTACTATAAATACTCCCTGGGGGCCGATCACTGCCACGTCCTTCGCGCCTTTCTTCCTGGCGCCTTCCACGGCGTGCTCCAAATCGCTCATCAGCTGGTTGTCAACGGCGATCCCCCGCTCATTAAGCCTTTTTGCGGCATGCTTGGAAAAGTTCAGACCCACCTTCGCCTTTTCCTGGAGAAGCTGGCCGAACCCCGTCTGGCGCTCCCCGGTCCCAGGTGCTATGGTATTCTGGTGGGGGATACCGGACATGCCGTTCTCATAAACACGCATTCCATTAATACCCATATATTCTCCTTTTTCCAATGCCTTGCCCTTCTTATGTAATCCTCTTGCCCTTAAACCAGTGCAGTCTCCATGCCCTCCGGCTCGGCGCCCGAATCCCGGCCGTCCTCATCCCGGTTCTTGTTTCCTGTCCTGGCTCCGCTGGCATACATCGCGTTCTTACTGTCCCCTTCGACACCGCCCGGTTTCTGGCTGTCGCTGCCATCCCCTTCGGCGCCGCCCGGTTTCTGGTTCTCGTCACCGTCCCCTTCGACACCGCCCGGCTCCTTGTCGTCCCCGTCGGATGCAGAATCGGACGTAAATGGATTGGGCACCCTGCCCATGCCGACCAAATGCGCCAGCTTATACTCCTTATCGTCGTCCGCGATCTTGATCGTCGGCTCACCGGTGGTGAAGTTGACCCATTCCACCTTAGCATATTTTACATCTACCGGCGTCTCTTGTCCATACTCATTTTCTTCGGTTACAGCCATGGTCACTTCCTGGCCCACAAGGCCTGCCGCATATGTCTGGGTGTTAACCGCCGTGGAATTCTTTACTGCATCCGACATGGTAGTCATGGACTGCACCATCGCCATCTGCACCATCTGCGCCATAATCTCGCTGTTATCCATGGGGTTGCTCATATCCTGGTTTTGAAGCTGGGTCGCCAGAAGCTGGAAAAACCCGGTCATGGTTATCGTATTCTTGTCATTGGACGCTGGTGTATACGACTGCACCCCATAAGGGTTTGTTGTTCCGCTGACGGATAAATTGTCTGCCATAATCTCTTCTCTGCCTCCTGATCCTTTCTATATCAGCCCTAGCCTCAGCTGCTGGGCGAAAGAATCGCTATGCTGTTCTTTCTTTTCTTCCTGTTGCTTCCCCTGCTCCTGCTCTCCGCGTTTTGCCGCACCGTCCTTATCCTCCTGGTACTGCTCCTGCTCGTGGGGCTGCTGGGTAAGGATCACCGTCTCCTGTCCGGTCTTCTCCTCCAGGATCGATGCGATCTCCGCCGCCTTCTCATTGAGAAGCTCCAGCGTTTTCGGGTTCGTCGCCATAATGGATACTGCCGCCCTGCCGGCCTCATAAGTCATACGGATCGTAAGCTTGCCAAGCGACGCCGGTTCCAATTCCACGGTCAGTGTCCTGCCGGTGTCCGGAAGCCTCGCTGCCAGTGTCTTGCCCAAATCCTCCGGCAAAGCCTGCGGGGTTGTCTTTAAAGGAATCTCACTCCCCCTGCCCACATCCGCAAACGGCCGCTCTGCCTGCCCCGACATCTTAAACGATGCCGCGCCGTACAGTTCCTGCCTGCCGGTTTCCGCCGTATCCTGCGCCCGCTGGCCGCCGGAAGCACCTGTATCTTCTCTCTTCTCCTGCCCGCGGGTATCCGGCCTCACCTCTGCCTTTTTCTCCCCGCCGGCAATCTCCTGAACCTGGAACGCAGCCGGTTCCGGTTCACCTTTCTCTTTCGGAGCCTCGGCCTGCGGCGCTTTCTCTGCCATGGACAGCGCTGCCTCCTGCCGTACCGGTACGGCTTTTTCCTCCGCCAAAAGCGCCGGCGTCTCTTTGCCGGATGTCTGCATATCCACTGCCAATGCCTCCGGCACTGTCTCTGCTGCCGCCTCCGGCATCCCGGCTGCCTCAGCTTCCTGTGCCATCATCCCGGCTGCCTGTGCCGCCGCCTGCTGAAGCGCCGCCTGCTGCAATGCTTCCTGCTGTCCGGCATCCTCGTCCCCCTTCACCGGGGTCTTGGGGTCTTCTGCCTTCTCTGCGGACGGTTTTTCCGCCGTCTCCCCGTCAGTCTTCTCCGGTTGTTTCTTCCCGGCCTGTTCCGCAACATCCGCCAGATCCTTCTTCACCTGCAGCATTTTAGTAAAATCACCGTTTTTCACGGATTGCTCCAGGGATTTTAACCGTCCGGCTGTGTTCGCGGACGCCATATTCTGCACCTTCACTGCTACATTCACCCAATCCCTCCTTTCTCTGCTAAAATATCTATAATCAACAGCTTGTGGCTGTGACTATCCAATCCATAACAAATGCCCCAAACGGGGGCAAAAATTGCCGCACTATTATACTATATCATAAAAAACCGCAAAATACTACTTTTTATTACTTTTATTACAATAAATATGTCGATGGATAAAATACCCTATCCCCTGTTCTGGTGCCTCTGGCGCAGGGCGGCATTGGATACAAATTCTTCCACAAACATCTCATCTGCTTTCATGGCCACCTTCTGATATTCTATGATCTTCTTTTCTTTGAGTTTCTCAAATTTGGAGGTATCTACTTTGGCGCTGATTACTTCCTGCTTCTTTTCATCCTCCTGCCTGCGCAGAGCCTTCAGGCGCTCTTTTTCTGTGTCAATAATCTCTTCCATGCGCCCGATGCACATGTCAAAAAGCCGGTAACTCTCAATGCTGATGCCTTCCTCCCTGGCCTGGTCAAACCGGCTTTCATACCCTGCCAATTCCTGGTTCAGCCCCCGGATTTCTTCCCGCTTGCGGTTCACATTCTGTATGATGGCGGCATGCTCTGTCTTTAAGTTATCCAAAACCTGCGTCTTATAGGCCAGAACCGTCTCTAACCTGTACTGAAATTTCTTCACTGTATGTCCCTCCGAAGTCAGCCGATTATCTTCCTGATCAGCTGCAGGGTTTCTTCATAACTGAAACTCTCATCGATCTCCTGCTGTAAAAAAGCATTGACCTCATTGATCTTGGAAACCGCCTCATCAAGGGCGGCGTTGGTTCCCCTCTTATACGCCCCGATGGAGATCAGGTCTGCATTCTTCTGGTAGAGCCCCAGAAGGTTCCTCAGACGGGACGCACTCGCCTGGTGCTCCTTGGATACGATCTCCACCATCAGGCGCGAAATACTGGCGCCAATATCAATCGCCGGGAAATGGTTCTCATTGGCAAGCTGCCTGCTGAGGACAATATGCCCGTCTAAGATACCGCGCACCGTGTCGGAAATCGGTTCGTTGGTATCGTCGCCTTCTACCAATACCGTATAGACACCGGTAATCGATCCCTTGTCAAAGTTCCCGCTCCGCTCTAACAGTTTGGGGAATTCCGCATAGATAGACGGCGTATAGCCCCTGGCAATGGGAGGTTCGCCAATCGCGAGACCGATCTCCCTCTGCGCCATCGCATATCGGGTAAGGGAGTCCATCATCAGGAGCACATCATAACCTTGATCCTTGAAATATTCTGCAATTGTAGTCGCCACCAGAGGGCATTTCATGCGCAGCATCGCCGGCTGGTCGGAAGTAGCGACGACCAAGACGGAACGCCTCATCCCTTCCTCCCCTAAATCCTTTTGGATAAATTCCAAAACCTCACGCCCACGCTCGCCCACCAGCGCTATCACATTGATATCTGTCTTGACATTCTTGGCAATCATCCCCATCAGCGTACTTTTCCCCACGCCGGAGCCTGCAAAAATGCCGATCCTCTGCCCCTTCCCGATCGTGTTCAGCCCGTCAATCGCCTTCACGCCGAATTCCAGACGTTCGCGGATAGGCGGCCGGTTCAGGGGGTTAATGTAAGGGCTGCTGACCGTATAGAAGCGGTTGGTGGGCAGGCTCTCCCCCCCATCCATAGGCTCCCCTAAGGCATTGATAATCCTCCCCCGCAGGAAATCCCCTACCGGCACTTTCAGCCTGCGCCTGGTATTGCGCACAAAGCTTCCGGAGGCGATGCCGCTGGTAGCCTCATAGGTCATCAGCTGGATCTTGTTATCCTTAAAGCCCACCACCTCCGCCGGCATCTGACGGTTCTGCTCCTCGTTGTAGATCATTACGATATCCCCGATGCTGGACCGGCCGCCGGATGCCTCCATAGACATCCCCACCACATTTTCAATTTTTCCGATATGGCTGACCGTCTCCGATTTGCTGATCAGCTGGGGAATCTTCTCATACATACAATATGCTCCTATACCCTCACATTCTCTAATATATCCTTGATATTCTCCATCTGTGTATTGACGCTCACATCAATGATCTCTTCCGGCATCTCGATAATGCAGTTGCCCCTGTCTTCTTTATCCATCACAATGAACTTAATATTATCCGATAAATGGGAAAGTTCATCCAGGATATCGGCATCTGCCTCCATCATCATGTCGTAATCCGGCTTATCTATGTAAATCTTGACCCATGCGGTCTTTTTCAGCTTTTCCGTCGCAGAGACAATCATCTGTTTGATCACCTCGCCGCTGGAACGGAGGCTGATATGGATCACCTTTTCCCCCACCGCTACCGCACAGTCCTTCAATTGGTCCAGATAATTGCGTATGCACTTCTCCTTGGCCGTCTCCACGGACTTTATGGCCTGGCACATATCCTCCCGGAAGGAAGAAAGCGTATCTTCCAACTCCTGCCTGCATTCTTCCTCGGCTTTTTCCCTTCCTTCCCGGTACCCTGCCTCATAGCCTTCCCGCAGCCCTGCTTCCCTGGCGCGTTCCTGTTCCCGCTGCGCCTCTTCCTTTGCCTTCTCTAAGATCTGCCCCGCTTCCTTTTGTGCTTCCTCCAAGGCTCTGCGGGCCTCTTCCTTCCATTCCCGGAGAAGGTCTTGTTTGGGATCCGGCTCTTCCTCGGGCTGCCCTTCGGCTCCTCCCGTCTTTTTCTCTTCCTTCGCAGGTTCCTTCCCTGGGTTTAAGTGATATTCCCCGGCCTCTCTTCCGTCGCTTTTATAGTGGGGAAAAGAGATCCCTTTCGGAATCGGTTCCCCGCTTTTGATAAACATTTCCCTTGGCGGGATATACTGTTCCACTATAGCGCTTTTTGTGGTATCCGGGCGTTTAATGATCCGGCTAGACGATAATGTCGTCATTGTCGCCTCCCTTCTTAATGATCACTTCACCCTGCTCCTCCAGGTTCCGGATAATATTGACGATCCTCTGCTGGGCTTCCTCCACATCCTTCAGCCTTACATTGGTCGTAATCTCCAGGTCTCCGCGAACCGTCTCCATCATACGTTTGGACATATTGCTGAAGAACACCGTCCGCATCTCCTCGGATGCATTCTTCAAGGCAAACACGATATCCTTGGCATCGCAGTCCCGGATAAAACGCTGCACGGAACGGTCGTCCATGTCGAGGATGTTCTCGAACACGAACATCTTGTCGCGGATGCTCTGTGCCAGTTCCGGGTTGCGTTTCCCCAGTTCCTCGAATATCTTCCTCTCGCTGCTGCGGTCTACATGGTTCATCATATCCGCCACATAATCGATGCCGCCCAGGCTCATATTGTCCTCGCTGGTAATGATGGTGGCGAACTTGCGCTTCATCTCCTCTTCCACAATGGCAATGGCCTCCGGGGATACCCGGTCCATCCTCGCCATGCTCTCCACCGTCTGGATCCGCTTCTCGTCCGGAAGCTCCTCCAGAACCTGTGCCGCCTGCATGGAATCCATATAGGCCAGGATCAGCGCGATCACCTGGGGACGCTCATTCTGCAGCAGGGAGAACAGCGCCTTGGGATCTCCCTTGGTAAAGAAGTTGAACGGCTTGGACTGGAGTGTCTTGGACACCTTCTCCAAAAGGTTCCTTGCCGTGGACTCCCCAAAGGCCTTCTCCAGCACGTTGCGGGCGTAATCCAGGCCGCCGTCCGTCATCATCTTGTGGGTCAGGCACAGCTTATAAAACTCATCCAGCACCGTCTCCACCTGGGCATTGCCGGTCTTGCCAAGCTTTGCCACCTCATAGGTAAGATCCTCGATATCCTCTTCATTCAAATATTTGTAAATCTGGGAAGCCCGGTCGGCACCCAACGACACCACCACCAGGGCCGCCTTGCTCCTCGGGTCGGTTATCATCTCCCCGTCTGCCCTATCTGGACTGTTTTCGAGACCCAGAAGATTTTCTTCTATCGTCGCCACTGTTATCCTCCCCTCTCAGCCAGCTTTGCACCAGTTTCGCAGCGATCTGCGGGTTCTGGTCAACAAAGTCAGATATATTCTGCTTTAAGCGCAGGCTTCTCTGCATGCGCAGGTTGAGGATCTCTTCATTCTTGGCGAATTCGTCCTCTTCCTCTTCCTGTCCAGGCATGCCCGGCATATCCATGTCGTCCTCCCCGGCTATCAGTTCACCGTCCTCCCCGGCTATCAGGCCGCCTTCAGCCCCTTGGTCATCCAGGAATTCTTCGCCTTCCAGCACCTGCTCTTTCTTCTTGCGCTTCGCGCGGAGCAATAACAGCAGCAGCAACAGCAGCAACAGCAGAATGCCCGCACCAATGGCAATCAGGAGCGGGAGCGGCACCTTCGCAACCAGTTCCCCGACTCCGCCTGTAGGCACATCCGGTTTTGCCGTAGGTACTTCCACCTTCGGCCCCGGCGCCCGGATGATCGTCACCTTCTGTTCTGCGGTATCCACCGGGATGCCCGCCGAATTGGCCACCAAACGCACCAGGTTTTCCTGCGTCACGGACTCCATATCCTCCGTGGTAATCATGACGCCGATCGAGACATCCTCCAAGACGCCCGGCTCAATCTGCCTTTGCTCCTTGAGCATGTTATAAAGCCATACCCTGGACGCACTGCTGTTGGCATAGCTGTCATCTACCTGCCCGGTGCCGTTGTTGTTCGTATAGCGGGGGGTGTCTGCATTGGCATCTGCCCCTACAAGCCCCCCTGCCGCCTGGTTGGTCGAAGTGGTGCTCTCATCCCGCACCTCCTCCGTCTGCAGCAGGCCGTTCTTGTCTTCCTCATCAATCTTATCCGGAGTGGTATACTGGGTACTCTCCTGGATCAGCTTTTCCATATTGAGCCTGCCCTTTACGGAAACCGCCACATTCCCGGATCCGTAAAGCTGCTCCAGCACCCTCCTGACATTGGCAGCTATGCTGCTCTCCACCATGTTTGTGAGGCTGGTGATATCCGTGGCTCCGCCGGACGTGCCTTCCGTATCCCCGCCCACCTCGATCATGGTGGCGGCATCGTACACTGCCACATTTGTCACATTCAGCCCGCGGACTGCATGGGAAATCAGGCTCTTTACCGCCTGTGCCTTCTCGGGAGTCAGGGAACTGCCGTTTCTCATGGTCACTACCACGGAACTGGACGCATCCATCTCCGCCTCGTCCCCGATCACAAACCGCCGCTCACCGGCCGGTGATATCGTCACCTTTGCATCCTGCACGCCGTCAAACAGACGGATCTGCGCACCCAGGCGGTCCTGCAGTTCATACAAAGTGATCTGCTCCTTGTCTGACTCCGTGGTCATCAGGCCTGTATTGTTAAGATACATATTATATGTAAAACCGCTTTTGGGATATCCTTTGCTCAGAAGATCCGCCCTTGTCTGGTCTACCGTAACCGACGGCACCCGTATCGAATTGTCATTGGTATCGAAACGGTAATCGATCCCCTCGTCCTGAAGAAGGCTGACCACTTCCTGGGCTTCCTCCTGGTTCAGCCCTGTAAACAGGGTGCTATAATCCTTATTCTTCCCAAGATTTAATGCAAGGACCGCAATCAGGGCAATCACTGCCGTGCCCCCCGCAAGTACCTTTATAAGAGTCCGGGTTTTCTCTGGCAGGTTCTGCCAGCTTTCTTTCAAATTCTGCACGTTTTTATCCAACCTTTGTCATAATTAATATCAAAAAATCCCTTAACATCCCCAACTCCACACTGCATCAGACATTGATCTTAATCAATTCGTTGTAGGCTTCCATCGTCTTATTGCGGAGGGAAATCATCACATCCAAAGCAAGCCCGGCCTTCGCCTCCGCAATCGGAAGCGTATGGGCATCATCCAGCTGCCCGGTGGCCAGAAGATACTGCTTGTGCTCCACATCCGCCTGGGTCTCTTTCACCTGGTTGACCGTGTTCTTAAAAATATCCTTAAATAAAGATGCCTCCGCATTTGCTGTCGGGGCATTCTGAACCTGATCCAGGCCACCGGCCGCCCCGATATTTGCCCACGGAAGCATAGGTGTGATAAAGGATGCACCTTCCATAATTATATTCCTCCCTCTTATCTGCAATCAAAAAAATCAAAAGGTCTTCGCCGCACTCTTTAAACGGTTGATGTCATTGGTAATTGAATTAAGGACATACTGGTACTGGTATGCCGTCCGGACAATCTCTACCTGCTCCTGATCCATATCCACATTGTTGCCGTCTAGCCTGGACGACTCCTGCCAGGTAGTATTCAGCTTGGACTGGGAGGCACGGATCGCCTCGGATACCGCTTTCTTTGGCGATTTCTTTAAGCTGCTGGCCTCCGACAGGCGTCTGCCCATCTCTTCCTCAAAAGTCACGTACTGGGACTTGAACCCCGGAGTATCCACATTTGCTACATTGTTCAATGATACGCTCTGCCTGCCCCACAGATAATCCAGAACTTTCTCTGAAAGCGCAACGCCATTCCCATAAATCCCATTCATGCTTTTTTCTCCTTTTTACTATGTCAGTCTTGTTATTATTCTCTGCCATAAGCGAACACTTTTCAATAGGGACTTTCTGCCATATAACCCCAAGCCCAAACATGCGGTTAAAAAGCAAAACGCTAAATGAGGGGGTATGTTTGAGCAACCGAAAATTCCCCCTCCCCCAATCTCATTATATTATGCCCCAATATTTTTTTGGTGTCAAGAGGTTTCAAAAGCTTCTGGCTATTTTCACAATTTTTTTCATGCAAATACATCTTTTTCAGAAAAAAAATTAGTCAAAACAGAATTCGGCAGAGGGGCAAAAAGGCGGGGAAACTTCCCTGCCCTTTCTGCTCCCCTGCCGATATTTTCCTGTCCGTCAGACCAGGATGTTCAGCATAGAAACTGCGTAATAATTGCTTAGGTTGAATGCGCCGCTCTTAGCAAAATTAGCGAACTGGCGGAACGAATCCGACATCGCAGACTTCGAGGAAGAGGCCGCCGCACCGGAAACGCTGCTGCTGCCGCCAGAGGTGTTGGTATTCGAGGTATCATTGGTGGAAGCAGACCCGCCTAAGATCTCGTTCACCGACATATCCAGGATTTCGGTGGCTTTGTCGCCTGCGCGTTCTGCCATGCCGAACTGCCCGCCCAGCAGATCCTTCACCAGACCCGGATCCTTCTCCAGGGCTTCCCTGAACTTCTCCTCGTCCATCTCCAAATTGCCCTTGGTATCGACACTGATGCCGATCTTTGCCAGTGCCTTATCGGACGGGATCGTCCTTCTCAGGCCTGCAAGCTGGAAGGCAACGGTTGAACTGTGGCCGCTGTTCTTGGACAGATAAGCAATCGTCCCGTTAAGCTGGTCGAGAAAATCCTTGGTCGCATCTACGATGGCATCCTTCGCCGCGTCCACTTTCTCGTTGGAAACCTCCGCGGGCTTTCCGTCCTCCCCCATGATCTGGGTCTTGGATGCCTCCGCGACGGCCTTGTCATACTGGTCGAACACATTGTCCTTCTTGCTGGTCTGCAGCTTGCTGGCGGATGCCTCTAAATCCTCTAGCCTGTCCTGGTATTCCATCAGGAATGCGGACGTGCTGCTGGTTGCCTTGGCGGTGCTGGAACTGCTGGTCTTGTTGGAACCGGAAGTGTTAATCCCCAAGCTGTCCTTGATCTTATCCGCTTCCTTCTCCGCACTTTCCTTCCAGCCATCGCTGTTGATCATCGAATTCTGATAGCTGCTATAGCCACCGTAATTGTAGCTATAATTTGACGAAACTCCATTGACTGCCATAGTGCTCTCCTTTCTGGTACAAACATACCTTTTACACTATTTATATCGGCTTTCCTGCCAGGAAAAATAAGGCATTTTTACGGTTTCCCTATGATTTTCCTTATTCCCTCACCAACATGGCGCTGCGGTCTGCGCCGGTGCCGATAAATTTGGCAGGGATCCCGATTGCATCCTCAATAAAGCGGATATAATCCTGTGCCGCCCGGGGCAGTTCCTCAAAGCTTCCCGCGCCGGTTATATCCCCGAAGCCGCCCTCCAGTTCCTGGTAAACCGGCTTTGCCCGCCCCAAAAATTCCAGGTTCGTAGAAAAGTCTTCCGTCCGCTGCCCGTCACAGTCATAGGCCACACACACCTGGATCTTGTCAAACTTCCCGATGGTATCCAGATGGTTGACTGCCAAGGCCGTCAGCCCGTTGACCCGCTTTGCGTACTTGAGCGCCACCAGGTCCAGCCAGCCGCACCTCCTGGGCCTGCCGGTGGTGGTTCCATACTCGTGCCCCAGTTCCCGGATCCGGTCGCCCGTGGCGTCTGTCAGTTCCGTCACATACGGCCCTTCCCCTACCCTGCTGGAATAAGCCTTGATCACGCCGTACACATTGCCGATATCCGATGCGGAAAGCCCCGTTCCCGTCAAGACCCCGCCGATGGTCGGGTTTGAGGACGTCACGAAAGGATACGAGCCGAAATCAATGTCCAGAAGCGTCGCCTGGGCGCCTTCCACCAGTACCTTCTCCCCCTGTTCCAGCGCCTTGTGCAGGCTGGTAAGCACGTCGCACACAAAAGGCTTTAGCGTCTCACCGTATCTGGCATAATCCTCATAAATCCGGGCAAAATCCAGCATCTCGCCGGCCGCCTCATTCCCCGGGTCGTAAAAACGAACCAGCGCCAGCCTCGATTCTGCCAGTTCTTTCAGCTTATCCTTAAACCCCCGGGCATAGAAATCCTCCACGCGCAGGCCGCTCCGCTCATATTTGTCACAGTAAGCCGGCCCGATCCCTTTCCCTGTGGTGCCGATCTTTGCCAGCCGCGCCTTCTCAAGCGCCGCATCCATCAGGCGGTGGTAAGGCAGTATCACATGCGCCTTGTCGCTGATCCTCAGATAGCTTTCCATATCATAGCCATGGCTCCTCAAATTGGAGATCTCCTCCAGCAGAACCTGGGGGTTTAGCACCACGCCGTTGCCGATCATGCCAATGGTATGCCCGGACAGGATGCCGGACGGGATCAGATGCATCGCATATTTCACACCGTCAATCTTGATGGTATGCCCTGCATTGTCCCCCCCGGTGGCACGCACCGCGATACCTGCGTCTGCCGCCAGGTAATCGATCACCTTTCCTTTTCCCTCGTCACCGTAAAAACATCCTATTACCACATCCGCCTTTGACATACTTCGTCTCCTTCGTTATTTAAAATTATACATGGATCTCGGCTTTCATCCCCAAAAACTCCTGGTTCTTTTCCAGGATCGGGGACACTACTTCCTCTAAGAACTCCTCCACCTGCTTAGGCGCCCTCCCCACATAGCGGGACGGCTCCATACATTGCTGCAGTTCCTCTAGGGACAGCCCAAAGGCCGGATCCGCCGCAATCAGTTCCAGCAAGTTGTTCTCCAGCCCTTTTTCCTTCACGTTCCGCCCGGCTTCCATCGAAAGCGTCCGGATCCGTTCATGGAGTTCCTGGCGGTCCCCACCCGCTTTCACCGCATCCATCATAATATTTTCTGTCGCCATAAAAGGCAATTCTGCCATGAAATGCTTCTCGATCACCTTCGGGTACACGACCAGCCCGTCCACGACATTCAGGTACAAATCCAGGATCCCGTCCACTGCCAGGAAGCCCTCCGGGATGCTGAGGCGTTTGTTGGCGGAATCGTCGAGCGTCCTCTCAAACCATTGGGTGGAAGCCACCAGCATGGGATTGATCACATCGCTCATCACATAGTTGGAGAGGGATGCAATGCGCTCGCTGCGCATGGGATTCCGCTTGTAGGCCATGGCAGAGGAGCCGATCTGGTTTTTCTCAAAAGGCTCCTCCACCTCCTTTAAGTGCTGCAGAAGGCGGATATCATTGGAAAACTTATGCGCACTCTGGGCGATTCCGGCCAGAACATTGACCACCCGTGTATCCACCTTGCGCGAATACGTCTGCCCTGACACCGGGTAGCAGCCGGAAAAACCCATCTTCCCGGCGATCATCCGGTCTGCCTGGCGGCATTTTTCGTGGTCTCCCTCAAACAGTTCCAGAAAGCTGGCCTGGGTGCCCGTCGTCCCCTTGGACCCCAAAAGCATCAGGGAGCCAAGCACATGGTCCAGATCCTCTAAGTCCAGGCACAGATCCTGCAGCCACAGCGTCGCCCGCTTTCCCACGGTCGTGGGCTGCGCCGGCTGGAAATGGGTAAAAGCCAGGGTCGGCTGGTCTTTATAGCCCGCCGCAAACTTCGCCAGCCCGGCCATGACATTGACCAGCTTTTTGCGCACCAGGCGCAGCGCCTCCGACATGATAATGATATCCGTGTTGTCGCCCACATAGCAGGAGGTCGCCCCCAGGTGGATGATGCCTTTCGCCTTCGGGCACTGCTGCCCATAGGCATACACATGGGACATCACATCATGGCGCACCACGCGTTCCCGCTCCTTGGCCACCTCATAATTGATATCCTCCGCGTGCGCCTTAAGTTCGTCGATCTGTTCCTGGGTGATTGAAAGCCCCAGTTCCTTCTCCGTCTCTGCCAGGGCAATCCAGAGTTTCCTCCAGGTCTTAAATTTCTTGTCCGGAGAAAAGATATACTGCATCTCACTGCTGGCATAGCGCTCCGACAGCGGGCTCTGATATTTGTCGTACATGTTGCCCCTCCTCATTTATAGGTAACGCCTGCCTAATGGATCCCCAGCCGGCGGAACACTTCATTGTAAGCATCCTCCACGTTCCCTAAATCGCGGCGGAAACGGTCCTTGTCCAGCTTCTCATGGGTCTCTTTATCCCACAGGCGGCAGGTATCCGGAGAAACCTCATCTGCCAGGATGACGGTGCCGTCCTCCAGGCGCCCGAATTCGATCTTGAAATCAATCAGGTCAATGCCAAGCCCGGCAAAATACTCCTGCATCACTTCATTGACAATGAAGGCATAACGGGTGATGACATCGATCTCCTCCCTGGTTGCCAGGTTCAGCGCCAGAGCATAATAGCCGTTGATGAACGGGTCATGCAAATCATCGTTTTTGTAGCTGAACTCCAGCGTCGGGCATGCCAGCTTGATCCCTTCCTCCATGCCAAGCTTCTTGGCAAAACTCCCGGCAGAGTAGTTGCGGATGATCACCTCTAAGGGGACGATCTCCACCTTCTTCACCACGGTCTCCCGGTCATTCAGTTCCTCTATCAGGTGGGTCGGCACGCCCTTTTTCTCCAGCAGCTTGAAAATATGGTTCGTCATGCGGTTGTTGATTGCGCCTTTCCCGACAATGGTTCCCTTCTTCTGCCCGTCAAATGCCGTGGCATCATCCTTATAGGAGACGATCAGCCGGTCCGGATCCTCCGTCATATATACCTTCTTCGCCTTTCCTTCATACAATAATTCTTTTTTCTCCATGGTATTCTCCTGTCCTTTTCCAAATAATTGACGATTCTGGGATATCCTGATTCAGTGAAATTATAATATATCACCCTTATAATTGCAATAACTTCTTTTTATGGTTCCGGCCGGATGCGCTCCTTGCTGTGGTAGAGTTCCAGTTCCCACTCCCGGGGCCGGATGCGTATCCCATAGGCCTCCCCGCCTAAAGCCCCCGGCTGCCGCGGCGGGAGAACCCATTCTACCTTGTATTCCTCCCGGCTGCTTACCACGCCAAACCCCGGCCTCTCCCCGGAAGGGGCACGGTTACAGATTACCGCCGCCTCCAGGCCGAAAGCCATCATTAATGCCACCCGCAGGCCGTACCGGGCTCCCGGGTTCTTCCCCACCCTCTTCCTCCATGGGCATTTCCCCCGGAAGGCCAGCCTCTCCCCCCGCCTTTTTTTCCATTTTTCCCGCCCTGCTGCCAACCGTTTGCCCATCCTCCCCATTTTCTTCCCCTGTCTTGTGAAATTGCCCCTATAGCCCTTCCTGCTTGTCTGTCCCCTGGAAATCGCAGGAGGAACCTCCTGCGCATGATATCCTGAACATAGCACAATCTTCCTATGCTGTCAAGAACAGAAAAATACCAGACAGCACACTCCTGTCTGGCATTTCCCTGTTTCTTTTATTTGCTCTCATCCGAAGCCCTGGAGTCCCCATCTCTTGTCAGGTCATCGACCCCCTGCTCCACATCATCCATCAGCCCGTCAAGCACCCCCTGGCTGCTCTCCTCACCGGCATCACCCGAGGCATTGGTCCCGGTACTGCTGCCGGTCCCGGCAGTACCGCTGCCCCCGGAAGTGCTCTCCTGTGCCGCGGATGAGGATGACTGGCTGGAGGAAGCGCTGGTGCCGGTTGTGCTGTCATTTTGGTTGCCCCCGCAGGCAACAAGGCAGGAAACGGACAGCAATGCCAGCAAAAACAGAACGGACATCTTCATTTTCTTCATAATATCTGTTCTCCTTTCTCTGATTATCCTCCTTTAGTATGCTACTAAAGCCTGTTTTTTATTCTGCCGCCTCCTGTTCCCAAAACAATGTTTTTACCATCATATTATTTTTTAATTATTTTATGTGGCTGACGCAATCACATCTGCCATGGTGTAAAGCCCCGGCTCCTTTCCGGCCAAAAACCGTGCTGCCTCCAAAGCGCCTTTGGCAAAAACAGCCTTTGAATAAGCCGTGTGGGAAAAGGTTACCACTTCATCCTGGCCGGCAAAAACCACCTCATGTTCCCCTACGATGGTTCCTCCGCGGACCGCCTGGATCCCGATCTCATGCGGATCCCTCTTCCCTCGCTTTGATGCGCGGTCATATTGGTAATGGTAAGCATGCCCCATGGCCTCGTTCACAGAATCTGCCAGGGCCAAGGCAGTGCCGCTCGGCGCATCCACCTTCCGGTTATGGTGCTTCTCCACAATCTCCACGTCAAACCCTGCGCCTGCCAGCACCTTTGCGGCATCCTGCAAAAGCTTTAAGAGGGTGTTAATGCCCAGGGACATATTGGCGGAACGCAGGATTGCCGTCTGTGCCGCCGCCCTCTCCACCTGTTTTACCTGTCCCTCCGAAAGGCCGGTGGTACATAAAACCAACGGCATTTTCCTCTCCCTGCAATATTCCAGCAGCCCGTCCACCGCCGCGGCTGTGGTAAAATCCACGATCACATCCGCCGCGGCATCACACAGTTCCAGGCTTTTGTATACCGGGTAACCGCTTAAAATACGGCCATCCGGATCGATTCCGGCCACAATCTCCAAATCTGCCATATCCGCCGCCAGCCCGGAAATCACCTGCCCCATGGCTCCGTTGCATCCATGCATGATCATCCTGGTCATAGTATTCCCATCCTCTCCTCTTTACACCCTGCCCGGGTATCCGTTTTTCGGCGGTTCCCGCCAAACCGGGACGGCTCTGCAGAGCCATCCGAAAATTTACAAAAGCCCGTACTCCCTCATCGCCTTTGCCAGGCGTTTTTTGTTCTGCGGCTCCATCTCGGTCAGCGGCATCCTCAAAGGCCCTGTGTTTTTTCCCATCAGGTTCATGGCAGCCTTAACCGGGATCGGGTTCACCTCACAGAACAGGGCATTGACCAGCGGAATCGCCTGCAGCTGCAGTTCACAGCTTCTCTTCACATCCCCTGCCATATATGCCTCGCAGATATCGTGTGTCTGCCGGGGCGCAATATTGGAGAGCACCGAGATCACTCCCTTCCCCCCGAGGGACAAAAGCGGGACAATCTGGTCATCATTGCCGGAATAGAGATCCACACACCCGTCAGCCAAGTTCATGATCTCAGCAATGGCTGAAAAATTAGCGCTGGCCTCCTTGATGCCGACAATATTCGGCACCTCCCTGCAAAGCCTTACCATCGTCTCCGGCGACATGGTTACACCGGTACGCCCGGGGATATGGTACAGAAGGATCGGAATCCCCACCGCGCCTGCAACTGCCGTGTAATGGGCATAAAGCCCTGCCTGGGTTGCCTTATTGTAATAAGGCGTAACCAGCAAAAGCCCATCTGCGCCGGCTTTTTCAGCCTCCTCCGACAAATGGACTGCCTCCCTCGTGGAGTTGGAGCCGGTACCGGCTATGACCGGGATCCTCTTTTTTACCACCTCACAGGTAAACCTCACCACTTCGATATGCTCCTCATGGCTCATGGTGGAAGATTCCCCAGTCGTGCCGCACGAGATAATGGCATCCGTCCCACCGGCAATCTGCTCCTCTAGCAGTTCCTCCAGCTTGTCATAATTCACTTCCCCGTCCGGCAAAAACGGGGTCACCAATGCTACTCCTGCGCCTTCAAAAATCGCCATAGTAAATTCCTCCTTATCCTCAAAAAAGAAACAAAAAACAGGGAAGCCGTCCGGACGGCTTCCCAAAAAGTTATCTTATCCTAACAGTCTTCTTTTTGAGCAGCTCCCCATCCGACCTCAAGCACTCCACCCGATCCCGGATGACAGTCACAAGGTTCTTCACCCTGCGCCCAGACGAATGCAGCCAGACTGCATGCATCTTCGGCGTTTGGCCCTTTCTGCTGCCTTCCCCTGTCTCTGGAACATCCGGCAGCTTACTTTTGCCTTACGCAACCTCTACTTCTATAATATCAAAATACTATCATCATTGCTGTGCTTTGTCAACCAGAACTTTTCAACCCTGCTCCCTTCCCGAAGCAATCCTGGTAATCCGGTCAATCCTGTCTGCCATGGCAGACAGGCTCTCCGGCAGGATCCTCCCTGTGAGGATCACATCTGCCCTTCCCCTGCCCTCGAGGATCTGCCCCAGTTCTTGTTCCAGTATAATCTCCTGGTCCAAAAGCCCCAGGACCTCGTCCAAAATCAGCAGGTCACACTCCCCCGTGACCAGCACCTTCCTGGCATAATTGACACCGTTGCGGATATTGGCGCACTCCTCCTGCTTTGCCAGTTCGGAAAGTTCTTCAAAATTGCATTCCGCCTTCTCAAAGCGGAACACATTCATCTCCGGCTCCAGGCGCCGGATGATCTCCATCTTGTCCTGGTTCTGGCTGCCCTTAAGGAATTGGATGGCAATCACCTTTTTATGGTGTGCCAATGCCTGCAGCCCCCTGCCAAGCGCCATCGCCGTCTTCCCGGAACCCTCGCCATAAATAATTTCTATTTTCCCTGTTTTCATCCTTATTAACTCCTCAGTATATCTGACATCCGCCCTGCCTCCGTCGCATTCCAAAAGGCTGCTTTCTGCTCCTGCACCAGCCGGTTTTTTAGCGTAAGCATCCGCTCAGATAATTCCTTGCATCTCCTCATCGCCACATTCCAGCTTGCTGATTGACACTTCATAGGCAACCCGCTTTTCACATTCTGTCTCGGAAAGCTTTTTGGTATATTCCCGGCTCTGGACCCTGCCCCAGACCCGTACCCGGGTACCCACCTCAAACCCGGAGGCAAAACGTGCGTTGCGGCCCCAGGCGATGCATGGGATATAGTCTGATTTGCCATAAGGCCGGTTCACTGCCAGCAGAAGGTCGGCAATCTCCCTCCCGAGCGGCGTTTTCCGGTAAATCGGAGCCTTACAGATATATCCGTCCAAAAAGATCTGATTCGTCTTTGTGTAATCGGTAAATTCTTCCAGGAAATTAATCTCCCGCACGAACACCGACAGCACCAGGCGGTTTTTCACCCCTTCGTGCCGGTTATAAGAACGGAACTGGCCGATGGCTTCCACCGTGCAGCCCCGGTAATCCTCCTGCACATGGATCAGCCGGTCTGAAATCATCAGCGGGATGATGTCTGCCTGCTCACTTAGGCGGCTGACCGCCACATCCACCACATAAAACCCTTCCCCGAACACTTCGTGGCTGAAGGTGAACTCGGAAATGATCTCCCCAATTACACTGACTTTGTTATTTTCGATTACTTTTTCTGCCATGGTACTTCTCTCCTCTTCCTTTTTCATATTCATATCAGCGTTTTACTGTCTTCACTTATATGTCTATGAAAAGGAGAACCCAATTATGAAGCTTTTCTCTCGCCAAAGTCCGACACCAGCCGCGCCCGTTTCCCCGGCCCGGTTACTTTTTAAATGACGCGCGCTTGCGCAGGGTGGGATCCAAGATCTTTTTGCGGATCCGCAGGTTTTTCGGGGTCACCTCCAGCAGTTCGTCCGTATCGATAAATTCCAGGCACTGCTCCAGGCTCATTTCTTTTTTCGGCACCAGCTTAAGTGCTTCGTCTGCGCTGGAGGAACGGGTATTGGTCAGTTTTTTCGTCTTGCAGACATTCACCTCAATGTCCTCTGCCTTCGGGTTCTGTCCGATCACCATGCCTCCATATACCTTCTCCCCCGGCCCCACAAACAGAAGCCCGCGTTCCTGGGCATTGAACAGCCCGTAAGTGATCGTCTCGCCGCTCTCGTAGGCGATCAGGGAACCGGTCTTGCGGTAATTCAAGTCTCCCTTGTAGGGGGCATAGCCGTCAAAAATCGTATTCATGATGCCGTTGCCCTTCGTATCCGTCAAAAATTCGCCGCGGTAGCCGATCAGCCCCCTGGACGGGATGGCAAATTCCAGGCGGGTATAGCCGCCGCTCACCGGGCTCATGCCCTGCAGTTCCCCCTTCCGGGAGGTCAGCTTCTGGATCACGTTGCCGGTAAACTCCTCCGGCACGTCAATATAGGCCAGTTCCATCGGCTCCTGCTTCTGGTTCCTCTCATTGTACTTGTACAATACCTCCGCCTTGCTGACCGCAAACTCATAGCCTTCCCGGCGCATATTCTCAATCAGCACCGACAGGTGCAGTTCGCCGCGCCCGGACACCTTAAAACAATCCGGGGAATCCGTCTCCTCCACCCGCAGGCTCACGTCCGTATTCAGTTCCTTAAACAGGCGTTCCCGGATATGGCGGGAGGTGACAAACTTTCCCTCCTGCCCTGCCAGAGGGCTGTCATTGACCATGAAATTCATGGCGATCGTCGGCTCGGAAATCTTCTGGAACGGGATAGACTGCGGGTTCTCCGGGGAACAGATCGTATCGCCGATGTGCAGGTCCGTGATACCGGACATGGCCACGATATCCCCTACCGTCGCCTCCGCCACTTCCACCCGGTTCAGCCCGTCGAACTGGTAAAGCTTGCCCAGCTTCACCTTGCGCAGCTTGTCCGGGTCATGGTGGTTGACAATCACGCACTCCTGGTTCACGCGCACCGTCCCGTTGTCAATCTTGCCAATCCCAATCCGCCCCACATATTCGTTGTAATCAATCGTGCTGATCAAAATCTGGGCATCTGCCTTTGGATCCCCTTCCGGAGCCGGGATATAGTCCACAATCGTCTCAAACAGCGGCCTCATATCCCCTTCCGGGTCTTCTAGGTTCTTCTTGGCAAAGCCAGCCCGTGCGGAAGCAAACACAAATGGGCAGTCAAGCTGCTCGTCCGAGGCGTCCAGGTCCATAAACAGTTCCAGCACCTCGTCGATGACCTCCTTCGGCCTGGCCTCCGGCCGGTCAATCTTGTTGATGCAGACAATCGCCGGGAGATCCAGTTCCAGCGCCTTCTTCAGCACAAACTTTGTCTGCGGCATCGGCCCTTCGTAGGCATCCACCACCAGGATGACGCCGTTTACCATCTTGAGCACCCGCTCTACCTCTCCGCCGAAATCGGCATGCCCGGGGGTGTCTATAATATTAATCCTGATATCGTTGTAAAAAACGGCGGTGTTCTTGGAAAGGATGGTAATCCCCCTCTCCCTCTCAATATCGTTGGAGTCCATCACCCGCTCCACAACCTCCTGGTTGGCGCGGAACACCCCGCTGCTCTTTAACAGTTCATCTACCAATGTGGTCTTACCATGGTCTACGTGTGCAATAATCGCCACATTCCTGACATCTTCTCTTTTCATCTTTCCCTCCATTTTGCCCCTGCCGCTGCAGGCAGAGACGGGTGAAGGATTCCCTCCACCTTTCTCCTCCAAAAAAGCTAAGAACACGGTGTCGGTCCTTAGCTCCTGATAATCTACAATGTATTAATATAACATTTTCGGGGAAAGATTGCAAGCAGTTATTTGTTTTGGCAGCATTTTGGGCAGCATTTTGGCAGCAAAAACGGCGGAACCCGCGTTTAAAATTGCAGCACCTCCCCCTGTGCCAGACCGTAATAGCACGTCCCCCCGTCCTCAATCCGGGCCTTCCCTGCCGTCCGCTCCGTCACCTGGGCAATCAGCTGCCGCTCCAGGGGCAGAGGCGCCATCAAGGTCACCGCCACCTGCTCCGTATACTCCGTATCCAGTACGAGAACCCCCAGCTGTGCCGCCACGTACTGGATCTTGCCGATCCCGTTATAATCCGTGACGACCCGCAGCCGCCTGCCAGGGGTCTTTTCCACGATGACGCTATGGCGCAGCGCCTCCTGCACGGCACCGGAATAGGCACGCACCAGCCCGCCGGTCCCCAAAAGCGTGCCGCCAAAATACCGCGTTACCACCACGCAGGCATCCCGCACCCCTTCCCCTAAAAGGACATCCAGCATCGGCCTGCCTGCCGTCTGCGCCGGTTCCCCGTCGTCGCTGCAGCGGCATAGCTGCCCCCTCTCCCCGATCACATAGGCATGGCAGTTATGTCTGGCGTCCCAGTATTTTTTTTTCGTCTCTTCCACAAATGCTGCCGCTTCCTCCTCCGTCTTCACCGGCCTTGTTGTAGCAATAAAGCGTGATTTTTTCTCCACCAGTTCCCCTTCTCCGCCCTGGTAAAGGATCTTATATGCCTCCATCATAAAGCCATCCCTCCTGATCACGGTTCAATCTTTTTAACCTTATTGAATTGTACCACAATTTTTGCTATAATGGAATCCAGGTTTTTACTCTCTGAAAGGAGGAACTTATGAATTACGGAAAGCATGCAACTGAAAAGAAGATAAAAGCGGCTCATTCCAACGCCGAGAAATATACTTCCCGCATCCTGCTGACCATCTTTAAAACCTGTTTTGTCCTCTGCCTGTTTACTGTCCTGGTGATATGCAGCACCGGCTTCGGCATGTTCATGGGCATCATTGACAGCGCACCGGACATTGATGTGGAAAGCATCGTCCCCATGGGCTATGCCACCACGATCTACGACAGCGCCGGGAACCTGACCGACACCCTGGTCATGGCAGGCGCCAACCGGGAGGAGGCCTCCTATGATGAACTTCCCAAAGACCTGATCAACGCCTTTGTCGCCATCGAGGATGCTCGTTTCTGGAAGCACAACGGCATTGACCTGCGCTCCATTTCCCGCGCTGCTTACGGCGTGATCACCAAGGAAAACCGCGGAGGAGGAAGCACCATCACCCAGCAGCTGATCAAAAACAATGTTTTCAACGGCGGCATGGAGGCCAGCTTTGGCGCCAAGCTGGAGCGGAAGCTGCAGGAACAGTACCTGGCCCTACAGCTCAGCAAATCCATGAACAAGGAACTGATCCTTACCAACTATTTAAACACCATCAATTTAGGCAACAATGCCCTGGGCGTCAAGGTTGCGGCACGCCGCTATTTTGATAAGGAAGTTTCTGACCTCACCTTATCCGAGGCCACGGTATTAGCCGGGATCACCCAGAGCCCGTCCCGCTTTGACCCCATCTCCCACCCGGAGAACAACGCGGAAAAACGCGAGATTATCTTGCAGTATATGGTAGACCAGGGGTATATCGAAAAATGGCAGCAGGAGGAAGCGCTGGCCGATGACGTCTACTCCCGCATCCAAAATGTCAATATCGTGGCGCGGGAAGCCGCCACCACGCCCTACAGCTATTTTACCGATGAACTGATCCAGCAGGTCAAGGATTCGCTCATGGAAAAGCTTGGCTACTCGGAGACGCAGGCACACAACCTGCTCTACGGCGGCGGCCTGCAGATCCAGACCACCCTGGATCCGGCCATCCAGGCGATTGTGGACGAGGAGGTCAATAACCCGGCCAACTATACCGCCACGCGCTACTCTGTTGAATACCGGCTGTCTGTAAGGCACATGGACGGGGAGGCCGAGCATTTCTCGGAAAAAGACATCCAGAACTGGCACAGAAACGTGCTCCATGACAAATTTGACGGCCTGTACAATACGGAGGATGCCGCCAAGGCCGATGTGGAAGCCTACAAGGCCTACCGGCTGGCTCCGGAAGATACGATTATCGGTGAAAAGTTCACTGCGGTGCTGCAGCCCCAGGTCTCTTTCGTGATTATGGACCAGAGAACCGGGCAAGTCAAGGCTATCAGCGGCGGCCGCGGCCCGAAGACCGACAGCCTGACCTTAAACCGCGCAAGCGGCTCCACCCGTCAGCCAGGCTCCACCTTCAAGGTCATCACCGCTTTTGCCCCCGCTATCGATACCTGCGGCGCCACCCTGGGCACAGTCTACTACGACGAGCCGTTCACGGTGGACAAAAAGACTTTTTCCAACTGGTATAGCCAGGGCTACTTAGGCTACTCCAGCATCCGGGACGGCATTATTTATTCGATGAACATTGTGGCTGTCCGCTGCCTGATGGAAACCGTGTATCCCCAGCTTGGCGTGGAGTATGCCAAAAACTTCGGCATTTCCACCCTGACTGACACCGACTTAAATGCCGCCACCGCCTTAGGCGGCATCACCAGGGGCGTCACGAACTTAGAACTTACGGCCGCCTATGCTTCCATTGCCAATGACGGCATTTATACCAAACCGGTCTTTTTCACCCGGATCCTGGACCATAACGGCAAGATCCTGATCGACAACGAGCCGGAGACCCACCGGGTGATCAAAGACTCAACCGCATTCCTCCTCACGGACGCCTTGTCTGACTCCATGGAAAGCCACCGCAAATTTGCGCGTTCCGGCGTCAGCGTCAATTCCACCAGCGTGGCGGCGAATATCCCGGGGATGTCCAATGCCGGCAAGAGCGGAACCACCTCCAACAATGTGGATATCTGGTTTGTAGGCTTTACCCCCTACTACACCGCCGGCATCTGGGCTGGCTGCGACAACAACCAGCGCCTAGGAGGGATCAACGGCAACACCTCCTTCCACAAAGCGATCTGGCGCAAGATCATGACAAGGCTCCATGAGAATCTCCCGGATCCCGGCTTCGATGTGCCGGACAGCGTGGAGACGGCAGAGATATGCCGCAAATCAGGCAAGCTGGCTATCCCGGGCGTCTGCTCCAATGACCCCAGGGGGAACGCCATCTACACCGAATATTTTGCCAAGGGGAGCGTTCCCACGGAAGTCTGTGATACCCATGTACGCACCACGGTATGCGCTTCCTCCGGGCTGCTGCCGGGAACGTTCTGCCCGCGGGCTACCCGGGTGCGCATCGCACTGCCGGCAGATGCCGAATCTTCCACTGACGACTCTGCCTTTGCCTTGTCCTCACGGTATTGCCCCGGACATGCTGCGGCAATTATCGAGCCGGAAGAAGGGGAGGTTCCCGAGAGCAGTGAGAGCAGCGAGCCAAAACCGATCGGCCCAGGCTATGTGTCCCCGGGTGCCGGATACTCCGGCTCCGCAATTTCCAGGGGACCCGGACAAGACTGACCCCAGCAAAAGAGTGATGGCAGCAAATGCTGCCATCACTCTTTCATTTTCGGTTTAAATGCAAGGGAGCCCAGATAGCCAAATATGATTGCCCCCGCAATCCCTGCAGAAGCCGCTGTCAGGCCTCCCTTGAAGATTCCCAAGAACCCCTCCTCCCCCAGGCTCTTGGCAACCCCCTTCCACAGGGTATTGCCAAAACCGAGGAGCGGCACCGAGGCACCTGCACCTGCCCATTTTGCAAACGGCTCATAAATCCCCAGCCATCCTAAGAATGCCCCTGATACTACTAAAAGAACCATTACCCGCCCTGGCATCAGCTTTGTTTTGTTCAGTAAAACCTGCACCAGGGCGCAGATTGCCCCGCCTACCAAAAATGCTTTTACCAATTCCGTCATCACTTCTTTTTCCCTCCTGTCCGTTCCAGGATTACCCCATGCGCAATCCCGGGAATACTTTGCCCTTCATTGTAGCTGACCGTTGACAGCAATGCACCCGTGGGCACAAACAATACCCGCTCCCAGGTTCCCGCCAGCATCTCAGGGATTATTTTTGCACACAGCGTTACGGCAGCACATCCGCATCCGCTGCCGCCGGAATGGGTGTCCTGCTTCTTATTATCATAGATTTCCAGGCCGCAGTCCATATGCTTATCCGACAGGTCATGGCTCTCGTTTTTCATGAAATCCAGCAGGATTTTTTTCCCTACTTCCCCCAAATCGCCTGTGATTATTTTGTCATAGCAGCCCTCATCCACATCAAAATCCTTAAAATTCTGCATGATGGTATCCCAGGCCGCCGGTGCCATGGCCGCACCCATATTCATGGAATCCTTTGCCCCTAGGTCCACCATCCTTCCCGTGGTGATCCCGGTAATCTTTACCTGGCTGTCCGTCCCCTGTGCCGACAGCACCAGGGCTCCGCAGCCGGTGACCGTCCAGGTCGTACATTGCGGCCTCTGGTTCCCATAGCCCAAGGGGAACCGGAACTGTTTTTCTGCCGTCGCATAATGGCTGGAGGCCATGGCCATTACCTTGTCTGCATGCCCGCCGTCGATACACATAGCGCCAAGGCTTAATGCTTCCCCGATGGTGGAGCAGGCGCCATATAGCCCAAAGAGCGGGATCTTAAGGTCAACTGTCCCAAAGGACGTGGCAATCAGCTGCCCCAGCAGATCCCCGGCAAACAGATAGCGGACGTCCTTGCGGTGGATGTCCCCCTTCTCCAAAGCCAGGTCCGCGGCCTGCTTCTGCATGGCAGATTCGGCCTGCTCCCAGTTCTCCGCGCCAAACATCGGATCCTGTTCCACCACATCAATGGTGCTTCCCAAGGGTCCTTCTCCTTCTTTCTTTCCGGCAACACATGCCATCCCCATAATATATGCCGGATGTTCAAACAACAAACTCGCTTTCCCTTTCTGCATCGCTTTTGCTCCTTTTCCTTGTGGCCTTTTGTCTGCCCGCATCACAACCTTGCAGAGCCTTATTACTTTGTCCATTTTTCTTTTGCGGTATTCGTTGTACATATGCTAAGCTGAACCTGGCAGCAAACCGAATTTTGATAAAGGAGCACAATAAATATGTTATGGCCTATCTGTGGGGAATGATATTTTTTGCATTAGGTATTTTTTTGAAGCCGGATTTGATATGGAAAACCCGTGCGCCGCTTTAGCGGCAAACTTCCATTGCATGGGCCTGCGTAAAAAAAAGAACCCTGCCGTGCAGGATTCTTTCGCCTGTCAGAAATGCCTCACTACCTCAAACCGCTCCAGTTCTACCTCTTCCCGTTCGTCAATGCCTGCTTTCCTCCTGGCTATGGCAATCTGTTCCCGGACAGTCTCCACCCCGTCTAAGTTCGGCAGCAAAAGCCCCTTGCTGCTGCCCGACGACACAATCACCCCATAGCGTTTCACATCCAGTTCTTTGTCGGAACGGATCTTTTCCACCTCACCTAACACGTCTACGGTAATGCTCAAACGGTCCAGTTCCTCCGCTTCCACCGGGGCAAACCTGGGATCGCGGACTGCCGCGCTGACCGCGTTGCGGATAATCTCCCCGGCCAGGGTTTCTTCCCCCGGCTGGATGGTTCCGATGCACCCCCGCAGGCTTCCGTTCTCCTTAATGGATACAAATGCCCCTGCCCTTTGGCTATACAGTTCCTTGGGAAGGCCGGACGGGATCCCCATTGTACGCCCCGTGCGGACATACTCTTCGATTGCCCTGCGTGCAAGCCCCACATAGGCATCCTGCTTCTCAATCTGGGCGCGAACCTTCACCCGTTCCTTTTGCTCATGCTGTTCCTTAAAATCCCTCTTGGGATCCTCCCCGCGGACCAGGTATTCACAGATCCCATACCCAATGCCAAACGGCCCCTCATAGGAAAGGCGCCTTGCCGTCACCTCAGTCCGGTCGAGGGCGCCTGCCATCATCACAATGGCGCGATGCCCGCATTCCCCCGCCTTGTTGCACAACTCCTCCGGGAATTCCAAAAGTTCCCCAAAATCCCCGTTCCCCAGCACATACATCATCCGGCTGTCGTACTCCGGCCCCTCCTTTTGGAACCCGTAAGGTCCTTTGGATTTCAGCTTGTGGGAGAGATCCCCGCTGGCAACCACTACCGTCTTCCTGCCCAGAAGTTCTGCCGCCTCCTTGATGCACTGCCCCAGTTCATAATGCCTCATCAGGGACAGCCCTGACATGCCGATGCGCACCAGGCGGCAGTCTGTCCAGCATTTCCCGATGAAATATAAAGGTACCATAGTCCCGTGGTCAAGCTGGCGGTCTGTCTCCCCTTGTGTCCCTGCGGGGAGCCCCTTCTCTGCCGCCAGCCCACTGAGAAGTTCCACAAACTCGGTATCGTAGGTAACCTCAAAGCCCACCTGCCCTGCCTGGAATTTCCCGAAAGTCCCCCTGGCCTCCTCGCCTGGAGATATATGGAAATAATTGGCATACATCACCTGATGGGAAGAAATCACCACTATTGTATCTGGTTTGGCTTCCCCGATCCTGCGGGCTACCTGGCGGTAGGCATCAATCGTCTTCTGGACCGCCCGCTCCTCCCCCTTTCCGATCTCCGGCACAATCAGCGGCGGGTGCGGAACTACAAATGCTGCCTCAACAGCCATGGACAACTCCTCCTCTCATTTTCCTGCTGATTCAATATCAGCCTTTTTACCAGTAAAATACCGGCTCATCCGGCGAATCCCCATACCAGGCGACCTCGCCCTTGCCCTTTGGCACGCCTGCCGCCTGGCACAGGCGCGCCATCTGGCGGCATTTGACCCGCGTATTGGACAAGGTTCCCACCCAGTAGTTTTTCCCTCTTGCCTGGATTCTTTCCGGCCTGCGCATGCAGCCGGCAGCCCCCTCCACGTTCTCCTCGTCCGTCAGCCAGCCGGAACCATGTTCCTTAATCTGTTCCCCGGAAAGCGGATAGTTCTCCAGGACATACCGTACCGTTTCCTTCATGGCCTGGACAATGCTCTCTAGCGGCCGCATGCTGCCCTTTAAGACCACCTTGTTTGTAAGCTGCCCGGCCGCAGGCGGCTCCCCCATGCCGTGCCCGTCACCGGCATAGCATGCCCGGTCTCCTTCCCCCAAAAACAGATCTGCCAATTCCTGTATCCGGCATTCCAGTTTTGTCCTCCCTTGTGCCCCCAAACAGCAGAAATGCCGGATTTCTTCCATCAGATTCTTATAGAGGTCGCTTTTCTTAAAAAGGTTGGAATCCAGGTTCTTGTATTCTTCTTTTCCTTCTATGTAGAGCAGCACAATATCCGCAAAAAGCCCCATGGCTCCCGGAATATTCTCGCGCACCGTCCCGAAAGGAACCGTAAACCGCGTAAAATCCGGCAGCCCCCTGCCGTTCTCCACAAAATCCGGGGCAAAGCCATTCAAAAGCCGGACTAAAACGGCCGTAAAATACCATTTCCCGTTATTGATGACAGTCCTGAAATCATCCCTTTGTTCTTTGGCAACCGCCTTTCTGCACCTGTCATATTCCCTGGCTGCCTGATGGGCAAACCACAATGCACCGTAATGGCGCCGGAACACGCGTTCCTCCTCAGCCTCATCCGCCTCCAGCCATTCATCCACAAAGATATCCTTCTGCTGGAAAAAATCCGGCAGCCCTTCTCCTGGCTGGATCTTTAACAAGGTCTTTGCCCCCTGGCTTCTGGCTTCCCCAGGTTCCCCCAGGCAGGCTTTCCTTGCCCGGGCAAACTCCACCAGATCCATATACTGCCCGGCCTCGCCGCCTTCCCCCCGCCTGACCAGCCCAAAAGACTCCTTGTTATCCGCATAAGGCCGGTTGAGGTATCCTGTCAGCTTTTCCACAAAACGCAGTGTAAAGGCAATATCCTCCATCTTGATCGGCTTCTGGCGGTTCAATGCCACACTGAGCGCCTTCGCCATATCTGAGGATTGCTCCTTTTCCCCGGAAATATGGATGATCCGTACCAACACCTGAGCCTTTTTGGCTGCTTCCAGCTTTTTCTGGTAACGCAGCCTTTCCTCGCTCCCTTCACTGCTGTTCTGCCAGCGGTATTCCATCTCAAAAAAATACCGGGCAGAGGTAGTGATCGTCTGTGCCCCATTTACAACGGAAAAACCTGGCTCCTTATCCCTCCCTATATGGTCCAGCACCAACTCTTCCGCATTTTTAGGCCTAAAATCCGGATTCTCCACCAAAACCACAATTCCGTTATTCTTAAACCAAAACAGTTCCGGCTCCTTGTCCAGGGTTTCACGGATCGAATAATCCACCCCCAGCATCTCGCTGATGCCAAAACGGACATTGTTCTTAAAAAGCTTATCCCCGATTAAATTGTATAACTCCGCCAGCTGATACAGATCCATCGTAAAGACCAGCGCATTCAAATGCTCCCCCGGGCTCCCGGAACCTGTTGTCTCCTCCCGGCCCTCCTGGTTGATCCTTCCCCGGATCGGCGGCATCTGTATCATCTCATGGCGCATCAGGTTCTTCAGCTTCACATCCTGCTTGGCAAACTCCTTCTGAAGGATATAGGTACAATGGACTGACAGCCTCCTGTTCCCAGATACCCTCCTGACATTGGCTCTCAGCTTGGTGAGGAAATCACGGTCCAAAGCCTCCTCCAGGCATACCCTTCCCTTCATATCCCGCACAAAAAATATGAACTGGATCCCTGCCAGTTCACTCTGTTCTGCCAGCTGGCAGGCCAGCTTTGTGAGTTCCTCCAACAGTTCCTCCGGCCTCTCCCGAAAAGCAGCGAAAACCAGCCTCTCGTCCCCTTCCATGCTGAACATGCCCGGATCGCAGACATGGTTTTTTTCTGTGCCGGCCAGCTTTGTGAGTTCCTCCTCAACGCCCTCGCCGTTCCACCATTCCTCGTCACAGTCAATTTCCTGGTTTTTCAGTATTTTATCAATGTAATTCCTGATATTCTCGGCCTGCTTCTTCTTTTGGATCATCATCCCCATGCTTTTTATTCACCCCTTTTTGCCAAGCCAGTCAGTCCAAACGGATCAGCAGCATCTTCTCGGAAATTTCCCCGATCCCATACTGTTGTAAATTTCGGGAAAATTCCTCCACAGACTGATTGTATTTTTCGATAACCATCTTTAAGTCCTCCATCCGCAAATCACCTTTTTGCCCCTCCTGCCCAGGCTCCTTCCCATCCTGCCAATCCCTGGCAAACTCCAAAAAGCCTTTGCGGTAGCTATCAATCACATGCTCCATATGCATAAGCACCTGCACAGGGACTGCTTCCCCATGCTTTCTGCCGTTTTTGCCCAGCCCAATGGCATAATCCAGATAGTAGTCCAGTTCCTTCTCCATCTGCCTCCACGCATAAAGCAGTTCGTTCTTGCAATTGAACTCTTCCGTGTTCAGCTTTTTGCTTTTGCTGCTGAGTTCCCCGACCAGGTTGATGATCTCCGGGTATATGCTTCCCGTATGAATGCCAAACAGCTGCTTCAATTCCCTGCGGATCAGCGGCTTGGCCTCTCCCGGGATCCGGATCCCATAGCCCATGCATTCCGGGAGGTTCTCCGGCTCATCCCCCGGGAACAGGATAAACGCCCCCTGCTGGGCGATAATCCGGTTGTTCAGCTTTGTATGGTCAATAAACTTATGGTTCTTTTCAAACAGCTGTTTATCCTGGTACCATCCGCAGTCACGCTTGATGATCGCATCATAATTGTCATTGGTATTCTGGGCGCTGGGGCTGAATATCTCATCCACAAAAAATAAAAATACCATCCCGTCCTTGCCGTCTAAGGCATCCTCCCGGTTGTGGTAATAGGGGGTCACCGCAAAATACAAGGCAGTGAGGCAGTTATAGGACACATCCAGAAGCCGGCTGGGAAATTCCCCGTGCTGTGCGTCTATGGCATTGTCCAAATAGCGGCTTTCTCCTGTCAGCTTGTTCTGCCTCATGGTATCAAACAGGCTCTTTTCAAAAAAGCGGTTGCCGTCCATAACCCCCTTGCGGAAAATATTCGGCCTGCAGGGGGACGGATAAACCTCCGGCTCCCCCCGGTATACAACCGTGCTGTCGGCACTGCTTTTCACTTGGATGTATTCATTGACCCGCTTTATAAACTGGGAAACGTCGCGGACCCATTCGTCCCTTATGTTCTTCTCTTTGGGAAGGATATTGCTTCTTACTGCTGCCATCTCAAATGCCCTCCTCATCCATGGTTTTTATTATACCATCCTGCCTGCCAGAAAACAACTTCATTTCCGGCACTTCCATTCATACTTTTGCCGCAATCTGGGATACTATAAGAAAAGAATCCAAAAAATAACCAAACAACGAAATCATAGAAAAGAGGGTCTGACAATGGTAAACGACAAGCGGAAGGTAGTGCTGGTTGGCACCGGAATGGTGGGGATGAGTTATGCTTATGCACTCCTTAACCAGAATGCCTGCGACGAACTGGTGCTGATTGATTTAAATAAGAAACGGGCGGAGGGGGAGGCCATGGACCTAAACCATGGGCTTGCCTTCTCCGGCGCCAACATGAAAATCTCCTCCGGGGAATATGCAGACTGCAAGGATGCAGACATCGTGGCCATCTGCGCGGGAGTCGCCCAACGCCCGGGAGAAACCCGGCTGGCGCTCCTTAAGCGGAATGCCAAAGTGTTTTCCTCCATTGTGGATCCGGTAACCGCTTCCGGCTTTGACGGGATCTTCCTTGTGGCCACTAACCCGGTGGACATCATGACGAGGATTACCTATATGCTGTCCGGCTTTAACCCCAGGAAAGTCCTGGGCACCGGCACAGCCCTTGACACGGCCAGGCTGCGCTACCTCCTAGGGGAATACCTGCGGGTTGACCCGAGGAACGTGCATGCCTATGTGATGGGGGAACACGGTGACAGCGAGTTCGTCCCCTGGAGCCAGGCCCAGGTGGCAACCAAGTCCATCTTGGAATTATGTGCGGAAAACCCGGAGATTGACCAAGAGCATCTGGCAGGCATTGAACGGGACGTCCAGGAAGCAGCCTATAAAATCATTGAGGCCAAAAATGCCACCTACTATGGCATCGGCATGGCCATGGCCCGCATCACCCGGGCAATCTTAGGAGACGAAAACAGCGTGCTCACCGTCTCCGCCATGCTCCGGGGCGAATATGGGCAAACGGACGTGTTCGCCGGGGTTCCCTGCATTATCAACAAAAGCGGCGTCCAGCGGGTGCTGAAACTATCCCTGCCGCAGGAAGAATCCGACCGCTTCGGGGAATCCTGCCGGGTGCTGAGGGAATGCTATGAGGAGTTGGCAGGGAGCGGGCAGGATGGCTGCTGACAGACCAAAACCTGCGGCAGGCGCTGCCGTCCCCTGCCACTGGCTGGGGCAGGATATCTCCCTGTCCTGCCCCTTTGGCCTTCCCGGCAAATCCCGGCTTGGCACTGCTCTCCTATCCGGCCAGGAACACATACCGGTTCTCCCCGGACAATTCCTCTGAGTAGGCAAATCCCAACCGGCAAAAGCCCTTCATCCCTTTTGGGTCTGTGATCCCGTGTTCTGCCAGATACCTCACCATCTCCCCCCGGGTCATCTTTGCTAAGGTTCCTTTCTGCTTCACCTTCCCTCCGACGGCCTGTCCGAATTCCACAGTGACCCACCGGTCCTCCTTGGTAACGTAGTTCTCAATGCACCGGGAGTACTCTTTAGAAGCCAGGTTGAGGATCACCCTGTCACCCTCCGGCAGCTTTTTATTTTGTGCGCTCAAACTTTCATAGAGCCGCCCTCCCCAAAAACCATACAAATCCTTGCACCCCCGCACCGGAAGCTTGGCCTGCATCTCCAGCCGGTAAGGAACCACCCCGTCAAAAGCCTTTAAAAGGCCGTAGAAGCCCGATAAGATGCAAAGACGGTCTGCAATATAGGAAAGGGCATCCTTGGTGAGCACTTTGGGAGCCAGGTGTTGGTACTGGAGCCCTTCGTATGCTATCACCGCCGGGGTCAGCGCTTTCTCCGGTTCCATGGACTGCAGCCGCCTGTAATTCAGGTCGGCAAGCCGGCCATTGCATTTCCACAAAGCCTTTGCCTCCGGCAACGGCAAGGACTGCATTGCTTTCATCAGTACCTTTGTATCCTCCAGAAACTCCGGCAGCCCGCTGATGCCGAAGGAATCGGTATCCTCATTCATCTTCTTGGCCGGTGAGATAATTATGATCATACTCCTGGTATCCTTTCTGGTTTTGCCAATATCTGACCCGGATCGCCCAAAACCTCCAAGGGCACTGCCCCCATAAAATCCGGGCTTACCCCCAAAGCCTCTGAAAGAGCGTTCCCGATCCGGTTATTGTACCATTTGCCGTTATACTTTACTGCTTCCATAAATAAGGCATACCTTACGCCTCCACACTCATAGGCATCCACACAAGGCTCCGTCTGCTCCGCCCCATAAAGCGGCGCCTTCTGCCCATCCCGGGCAGCCATGTTCTTCATCATGGCGGAATCCGGGAACGCTTCCACAGGAATCACGCCCAGGATCTCAACCGAAGCCAGATCCACCTTCTTAGCCAATTCCTCCCAGCTGGAAATATCATTTTCCACACCAGCCTGGGCACCGGCAGAATATTGGGTACACAAATAAAGCGCCTTCCCCTGTTTCAATATATCCTTCTCCAGGCTTTTTTCCCTGTCATAGCTTATGGCCGCCCTGGCAAATGCATTAACCCCCGGGAACTTCACATCCTGCCCCATAAACAAATACATCTGGGTATATTCTGCATATGCCAGGAGATCATAATTTTCCCCGTAGCTTTCCACGGAAAACGAACGGAGCATCTGATCCGCATCGCAGGCCTTCAAACCTACAAGATAAGCCGCTGCCGCCTCCTGCGGGGTGCCAACCCCTTCTGCTTCTGTCCGCTTTCGTGCGGCACTGCCGCCGGTTCCTAGTACATCCGGCAGGCTTTCCGGCGTCCTCTCCAGATATTGCCCTAACAGCTTCTCGTCGTCATCGTCCAGGCGGAGCACCCCTGCCTTCTCCACCTGCAGATCCAACATATGAGCCAGGATACCACCCAGCCGGAACAGGTACCATCTTCCTTCCCCGCCTTTACCTCTTCCTCCGTTCAGCAGCCTGCTGCGTTTTGGAACAGCCATGGGTTCATGATTCTATTATACCGTATCCTGCCCGTCTTGTGAAGCGCTTTATTGATTTAAAGCATTAACATCCCCCTCAAGAAGTCCCTTAATCCCCCCATGATGGTTGGTGATGGCCATAACCAAAATCTCCGCAACGATTTCCGAAATCGCATTTTCTTTATCGCGCAACTCCTCTATAACATTGTCCTTGGCATATTTATTTTCGTCGCAAATTGTTCCGATAACTTCCCCGTTTTCTCCAGGTGCTCTTTGACGCTTTGGTATCCAATTATTTGGTTGTAACTTATTTTAAAATGGAAAGATTCCATATGGACACCTCTGTTTTCCAAAATCACTACATATCTTATTTTCATGAAATACTCTACAGATTTTAGCAAAAATTATTACAACGAATTTCTTCATCTGTAGGTTCTTGTTCCTCATTTTCATATTTCTCTCTTGTATAATCTCCGGATCCACCATGATCAAATTGCTCCAAAAATTTGAAAACTCACTGCCTATCTCGTCTCTACCTCTCCTTATAATATATTCCCCTCAATCAGTCTGAATCTTTTTCGCAAAACTATGTTTTGACTGTTTCCAGAACTTTCAGTTTTACGAAACACATCTACCTCACACCAAAAGGCATAAACGTACTCTCCCCACCCAAACTCACAATCTCCTGCTCCAGCTTCACATCCTTCTCCAGCATATACTGGGCCGTCTCCCGGTACTCTTCCCTGTCAAGAAGCGCCCCAAGCCTCTTTTTGTCATTTTCCGTCAACTCCTGTAAACAGCCAGAGAACCGTTCATCCTCAAGTTCCCTCACCGACATTCGATCCATCCCAAACGGAATCTCCGTCACCCGGCACAAATGCTCATGAATATAGAATCCCCCCGCGTCAATATCACCAAAATGCAGATACCGGACCTCGGGATTGTCCCGGTAAACCTTTTTCAAAAAATCCCGCTGAAACCGGGTCGCATAGCCGCCCAGATAAAAGAACGAAGCACCCGATCTTCCACATCGGAAGTAAGCGGTCCGATTTTCCACTGTCATAAAATCAGCCGTGTGCACTCTGACAGATTCCAGCTTTTCAAGCCCGTCAGCAAAAAATTCGATCCCGTCTTCCAGCGCGCCGACCTCCAGCACCTTCCCGGCGATTTTGATCGTGACGTCCCCTTTCAGGCATATTTTCTGCTTTTCTCTGGTAATATGGTATTCCTCCAAAATCTCATCGAAAAATTCCTTTTCTCCCAACGGCCGGTTCCAATGTGCACGTAAAAGACGGCACACGCTTTCCAGAGTATGCTCCTCCAGATATTTGGAACTTCCATAAATCAGCATAGAGGCTTCCCGCAGATACAAATCCCACTCATTATTCTCAATAAACACCAGCGCTTTTAAGATCTCCTCCGTCTGAAGATAATCTTTGGGCACCCTGTTCCGATCCAGTATCCGTTTAAGTTTCTCACACTCCTTGCCGGCCACCGGCGATTTCCCACCGTAGGTTTCAATCATCCGTTCCACATATTGCTGTTTCACATATTTGGGTTCATACTGATAATGCTCTGTCAGATACTGCTCCACCTCACTGATTTTCTCATCCACCAGATAGATTTTCATAATTTCACTGCTGAATCCATTCATCTTATAGGTAAGAAAGCCTTTTTTCCTGCATTCTTCTGCTGCCTGGTTGACCGCCTCGATCTGTTCCAAATCCGCGTCATTTCGATTATAATTTTTATAAAGTTCCGATGGCTTTGCCTGGGTTCGCCTGGAAATCATGCCGGTTTTGTTGTCCTTTTTACTTTTCCTGTATTTTTCAGCCAACAAAACCAGCATTTTTTCCTCATACTGATTCATTTGCCTTCTCCTTATGGAACTGCACAATTCCAAGTAGCATACTGTCCGCCCGCACACGCAGCACTGGAAGAATGACCTCACACGCATTTCCGATGGATTCTGTCTTGTCCGGCGAACAGAAAATCACCTGCATTTTCTGTTTCTTCATGAAATCCAGCATCAGCTTTACATTTCCCGGATCCATCTTGGCAAAAGGCTCATCAATAAAAACAAGGCGCGTAGAATTGACCCTCTGATTATAAATCATCAAAAGCGCCGATGACAGAATCAGAAGATATGGAATCTGTACTTCCGCTCCGGAATTAAAGCCGGTCTGCCGAGAAAGCTTCGCCCGATCTAAAATCTGGTTGCTGATTAAAATTTCATAGGTCATATAATTCCGGTAATCCGCAAACTGGGCAATGGTTTCTTCGCTGTTTTTTTCAATAATCCGGTTGATAATCTGTTTTAAATCCTTTTCCAGCTGCTCTCCCGCCTCATCAGTAACTGAGGTAAACATCCCAAAGGTCATCTGACCGTCCGCGGTGCCCAGCTTTTCCCGCTCATCCAAATATTCCGCAAATTTAATGATTCTGGCATATTCGGAACTGTCCTTTACATAGTGGACATCAAACTGGTACTTGGCAGAGAAATTCAACCGGGAAAGTTCTGCATTCATCTGTTTTAAATCTTCCCGCGCCTTTCTGCAATACTTCAGAATTGTCAGAACAAATTCATTTTTGAAAATATCCTCATACCGTCTTGTCTGCTCCTCCAGCTTCCTGCGCACCTCCTGCAGATTATCCATCCAGATGCGGTCTTTTCTGGCGGCAAAGATTTCCCGGCCTTCCTCGCCGGTGGGAAGTCCCAGATCCGCGTGCTTTGTGTTATAGGCCGCCTGCAGTCCGAAAAGTGCTTTCTTATGCTGCTCAATGCTTCGCTGGATTCTCCCTCTTGTTTCGATCGCAAGAAGTCCGCCGGGGCTATTTTTCCCATTCTCCAGATACTTCTCATAGGTCTCCACCGCTTTCTGTACTACAGAATAGGCCTTAATCTCAAACTCCAAAAAGACAGCCTCCTCGCTCTTAAGTTCTGCCGCCTTTCGGTCAATATCCCTGCCGCAGACCTGAATTGTGGTTTCCAGTTCGCTGCTTTCTTGGAGTTTTTTCTCCTGCTCGTTCTTTACGGCCTCCTTCTCTGACTGAAGTCTTGCCACCGTCTGGCTCAGTTCCAGATACTCCCGGTTATTCTGCTGGGCTTTCTTCAACCGTTTCAGTTGAGTTTCCGACTCTTTTGCCGCCGCTGTCGTCTCCTGATACTGCTGGTGTACATCGTACTGGTATTCCTTAAAGGTCTCCCGATCCATTTTTAGCTGGTTTTTCCGTCCTTCTGCCTTTTTCTTTTCTTCCAGGTACTGCTTCTTTTCTTCATTCAGGCGCTGCATCTCTTTTTCGGCTCGGATCCGGTTAAGTTCAAAGGTCTTCTGCCCCAGGTAGTAAGACCTAATTTTCTCAAACCGCAGGAAAAAGCTGTCCATGGCCACAGACACACGCCCTTCTCTGGAAATGGCATTCTCGAAATTCCGAACCTCATTCAGTTTCACCCCATGCATGCGTCCTAATTGGAAATCAAAATATTTCTTTGCCACGGGGTTTTTGATTTCCAGCATATGTACCACCGAATCCTCCTCCGGTTTCATCTCTTTTCGCATCAGCAGCTTTGTATTGAACAGATGGGCGTACTTATACTGGGATCGGTTCAGCACATCATCCGCAATATCGTAATATTGTGGTTCTACCAGAATACTGTAGCGCCGTGGACCCAAAAACGCCTCGATGGCATCCCGCCAACTCTCATCAGAAATCCCGATCACATATTCACAGGCGAACTGCGCCTTTTCCGGAATCCCCCGTTTTGCAAATTCCTTGTTGATTTCATCCCGCAGTCCCACGTATCCGGGAATCTGTCCGTAGGCATTCCTGTGCTTTTTGCACTCTTCCACAATTGCCAGTTGTGCGGTCAGCTTTCTGCCAAGGTCTCCCAGCCCCTGCTCTAGGCGGACAAGGACTCCGATTTGTTTCTCATGGGCTGCATCCACAAGCTTTTTCAATTCCTCAACCGCATGGCGTTTCTCCGCCGCCGGATACCCGCTGCCACACAAAGAAGCCAAAACCTCCTTATTCTCGCAAAGGCAACGAGCCAAGGTCAAGCTGGCTTGACTTTGGCGACTGCCCGCGGGGTCAACAACCCCGCTGCTCTGCAACGCTGCAAGTTTGATGTCTTGTTGCTTGCAGCGGGGTTGTTGACTCCCGACTGCTTCGCTGCCCTCCTTCAAAAAATGATGAAGAATCTCACTGATTTTTGTCTGGAAATCCTCCAGTTCCCTGCATTGTAATGACAGTTCCTTTTTCTTCCCTTCCAGAACTGCCAGACGCCGTTTCTCCTCCTCGATCATTTTGGCACTGTCCAGTTGATTCAGGCTGACTCTCGCATCCAGCAGCCGGTCATCCAGGCTTCCCATGCGGTCATTCAGCACCTCAAGAGCTTGATCTGTCTCTTCCTTTTTCTGCCTTGCCAGCACCTGCTCCCGGATCCGCCTCTCGATTTCCCCGTTCAGCCCCTTGATCTTCTTATAACTGATTTTAATGTCATCCGTCAAAAGACGATTTTTCTCACTTTCGCAGCCGTCATACTCCGCAAGGATTCCCTCCAGTTCTCCAATCTCATTCTGAATACTGGAAAACATGTCGTTTAACCGTTCAATGTTCTCCCTTGCCTCAATCAGTTTGGAAAAGTCCACTTTCTTTTCTTCCAGAACACTTTCCCTGATGAAACGGTCAATTTTCGCATTGGGGTCATAGGACATGATTCCCCGCAGCTTTCTCAAATAGGTGGGAAGCTGGTCGATGGTCAGCTTTAAACCCGTCATCTGCATAAACCGAGGAAGCCCCTGTTCCCGGTTCAAAAGAGTCAGCCGATACCGTTTCTGCAGTTCCGAAGCCGTATAGGGTCTGGCGATCCCATTTTCCACACAGACATGCTCTACCTCCTCCAGATTTTTCCGATCCATCACATAGCGGTAGGACTGGCAGTTGTTGGCCGCATTGGTCTCGATCGCTGTCCCAAGGATAAAGGATTTCTCCTCCGTCTTGTCATAAAATTCCAGCACAATATGACTGTATACATTGGGCACCTTACCTGCCGGGCGCATATAAGTCCCCGCCGTGGCATCGAGAAGTCCCCGGGTGTAGGAGGAAAGCGTCCGGCTCCCCTTACTTTCCGAGGACTTATTGAACACCGTATCACCATAAGCCGCGTATTTGATAGCATCCAGCATGACCGATTTTCCATTTCCATTCTTTCCGGCAATCAAGGTAAAAAAACCGATGGGCGCTGTTTCATTGACAAAACCATACCAGTTAATCAATCGGAGTTTTTTCAGCAAAATCATAATTCTTCCTCCTCAAACTCCACCAAATTCTCTGCAAGATCCGGCTCCTGCCCTATTTCTGTTTCCAAAACCGCCTCGGCATCTTCCTTTAAATACTCCCGCGCAACCGTCTGAAACTGGGGCAGATCCCAACCGAACTGCAGAGATGGATAGAGCTTGATT
Organism: bacterium 1XD21-70; assembly: GCA_003669055.1. Classification (GTDB taxonomy): domain Bacteria; phylum Bacillota; class Clostridia; order Lachnospirales; family Lachnospiraceae; genus Brotaphodocola. Next base: position 2,539 of record RAYB01000032.1, on the reverse strand, counting down.
TTCATATCCTCCCCATCCCCATCCTCAGCATAATTGATGAGACTGTACTTCTTAAAAAGCTTAAACGCAGCGTTCAACTCCGTGCGCACCGGCACCAGTCCGTAGGACTTGATCTTGTCAATCAAATCTCCCTTGGTAACAAAATTCCCCTCATTGTAACCCAGACCTTCCAAGTATACTTTCCAGAGTACCAGCAGCAAATGGTACTGAAGCATTGTAAAGGTGACCACATTGGCACGCTTTAATCCCACAGTCTCCGAGTCCTCCTCGCTGGCAATCAGCATCCCCACACCGGTCTTTTCATCCACTAAAATATCAAACCCGATCATCCGCAGATATTCGGAAATATCCTGCCGGTTTGATTCCCGGCATATAAATGCAAACAGCTTTTCATCCCGATCCTGCAAAATAAAGGTAGCCTCCAGAAGTTTCCGGATGCACCGCTTAAATAAATGACTGCTTTCTTCTTTGATTGTAAGCTGCAAACTGATATCACTCATGCTATTTCCTCTTTATCTGTATTCTGCTGATGGCGGCCACCTCTGTCTCCACCATTCCGCTTTCAAACTCTACCTCATAGGGAAATCCAGCCGTGCCGGAATAAATCATGCTGGCGGCAATCATCATCGCATCGTCTCTCGTATGTACTTTGCATTCCTCCACCGACAGCCTACCCTTATCAAAAGTCATCTGGTCAAAATATTCTTTTACATTGTCCATGCTGTACCGGTCTGGAATTTCCGTCAGCAGTTCCTCTGTCAGCCGCCGTTTTTCCTCCTCCGAGAGGGTTCCGACAGACAGGCCTGCATGTTCCATGTTGGGATTTTGCCGCTGACGCCGCTCTATGGATTTCCGGCCAATGTAACCGACAGACTGCAGACGGTGAGCCTGCCCAATCTCCCTCAGTGCCAGTTCCCGGTCTTCCCCATCCATATCTTTTAACAGCAAAAGCAGACGGTTCAGTTCACTTTCCAGGTTCGTCCCATTGCTCAGCACCATCAGCATGCGGGTGGAATACAGATTATAGTAAGTGTTGATTTTCCGGTCAATATAGCCGATCTCCTGGTCATATTCCAGATTAATAAAGCTGTCCAACTCGTCAAACTGCCGGTCGATCCGTTCCCTGGCCTGCGCTTCATCCGCATTTTTTATTTTCCTGTATTCCTTAATCATCTGGCCATACAGTTCTGAATTTCTCAGCTTTATCAGCATCCGGTCAATACCCGCAATGTAGGATGGGATCAGACCGCTTTTTTTGATAAAGAAATAATCGCTGAAAAACCGGTTCAGCAGTTCATCCTTAATTAAAAACTGTCCAAAACTGTTGGCACTGTCTATTTTTATCACTGTCCGCATAATCTCGCGGATGCTGTCCTTCAAAACCAGGAGCTCATTTTTTAAGTCACATTCATTTTCAATCAGCGGCACCAAAATATTGGAATAGGGACGGATGGCACGGGCGCTGTCCCTGGCAAGGGCTGCTCTCAAGATCTCATAAATCGAAAAAATATGATTTGTGATCGCGCTGTTGACATCCATATCAAAAATTTTGTGTACCGCATCAATCAGGCGCCGACAGTAGGCTGACACGGAAGCAATATTATCGCCGCTCCGCCCGATTTCCTGAGGCGTAATCCACCCACACATCCGGAAATAGCGGAGAATGGAGGAAGCATTCTCCTGCGGCGAGCGCCCGCTGCTCACTTCCTCCCCGATATTCTCCGTCTCGATGGAATACTGGCAGTTCTGCAGATACAGAATAAGACAGTTCCTCGCATCCGTTTCATAAAGAACCGGAATTTCCTTTGATTTTTCGATCAGAAGGCTGATGCACTCAAAATAGATTTCCCGGTTCCTGCAACAGAAGGGGTTAAAAAATTTATCGTTGACGTTTTCAAAAAATGGCATAATACAGTTTCCTCTTACCTGTTCGCCGACAGCTGCTCCAAAAACAGAAACCGCCTGCTGGATCTCGCTTTTGTCAATCTATTATAACCCATAATGCTTCATTCGTCATTCTATTTCTTCATGCAATGCGGAAACTTAAGTATTTGACAGTAAAATTTCTATATCTATTCAATTTCTTGGTCTACATCTTTAATCATTGGCTATTGCACGTCAAATATAATATTTTATCTCAATGTACTTCGATTGAGAAATAGTCATCTTTAGCTTAATAAACTCTACCTAAATATCAAAAGTCTTTCAAGTAATTCTCTGAAGTAGTTTTTCCCAAATGCAGCATTCCCCTGCTTAAGTCTATCACCATCCAACACAAATCCTTTTTGCATATATTCTTTCAAAATTTTAGTCACCCAAATTCTAAAATGAGTTGCTTTTTTAAGTTCACTCTATAGCCAACCGATATTATGGCATCTAAATTATAAAATTTTACTTCCTTTGTCTACGTTTTTCCATCAATCACTCCGTGTGGAGTGGCTGTCGGGAAATAGATAGCCCTACAGATGACGTATAATAAGTTTCGCAAATTAATTTCATAAAAATAGACATGGTCTATAGCCGTTTGGTAGAATAAAGT
>RAYB01000031.1 GCA_003669055.1 bacterium 1XD21-70 | reverse complement strand
GTCGGAGGGAGCAGCGGAAGCTGCAAGAGAGGTTCGGGTGTTTTCAATATGTGGTTTTGAGGGTATATGTTTCCCTGAAAAATGGCCTGGTGGCTCAGCTGGTTAGAGCGCCGCCCTGTCACGGCGGAGGTCGTGGGTTCGAATCCCATCCGGGTCGCTGAAATGTTTTATTGTACATTTCAAACTGAAAATTTGGGGTCTTAGCTCAGCTGGGAGAGCATCTGCCTTACAAGCAGAGGGTCACAGGTTCGAGCCCTGTAGGCCCCATTTTTCACTCTAAAATCTGGTCTTCGCCGATATGGCTCAATTGGCAGAGCAGCTGATTTGTAATCAGCAGGTTATCGGTTCGAGTCCGATTATCGGCTTTATATGGGAGAGTTCCCGAGTGGCCAAAGGGGACAGACTGTAAATCTGCTGGCAATGCCTTCAGTGGTTCGAATCCACTCTCTCCCATTTTATAACTTAATATTTGTTAAATATCGCGGGGTGGAGCAGTCTGGAAGCTCGTCGGGCTCATAACCCGAAGGTCATAGGTTCAAATCCTATCCCCGCAATTTTGTGCCTTGGTAGCTCAGTTGGTAGAGCAGAGGACTGAAAATCCTCGTGTCACTGGTTCGATTCCGGTCCAAGGCATATGGGCGTGTAGCTCAGGCGGTAGAGCACTTGACTTTTAATCAAGTTGTCCGGGGTTCGAATCCCCGCACGCTCAGGAAAGGTTCAGTGTTTTGCTGAGCCTTTTTTATTTATATAAATATTGATGAAAAACCAGATAGAGAAAGTTCTCTTATCTGGTTTTTTTGTGGTAATACAACTATCTATAGTTATCATTTTTTATACAAATTTGATAAGTATACCCCATTTATATGATTTATTCAAAAATGGAAAATTTTGCTAATGTATTATATAAAGCATATTTTATCGTCCTATTGAATAATCAAATTAGACTACACTTATGGGGAAGGAGTGGATAGTTATGACCATACGTGAGGCAACAAGTTTCAGGATAGCTGAGTTATGCCAGCAAAAAAATTTGAGTGGTTACTCTGTAAGTTATAGGGCAGGAATGCCTTCTTCTACATATAAAAGCATTATTAATGGAAAAAGTAAAAATCCAGGAATTGTAAATATCAATAAAATTGCAGATGGATTAGGGGTAACGATCCGCGAGTTTTATAACTCAGAATTATTTGATGAATTGGAGCCAGATGAATAAATAGGTTTTGGTTGAAAAAGAATCTTGGATACGGAGATTCTTTTTTTATTGTAAAATAGCAATAAAAATTTCTTTAGGCTGTTTTTTTTCTATAAGCATTTCTTTGATTGGTTATATTGTAAAAAATAGTGAGGAAAATAGAGATGAAATTCGGAAATATAATTTTCAGTTAGATATTGACAATTATTTAACAAGAAAGTATAATGCAGATATAGCAGGATTGTTAAAAAAATATCGATTAGAGGATCGATAAGCCAATGTAAGAGAAAATGTGGAGGAGAAAGCAATGGCAAAGAAAGAACAAGTTGTTCCGGCAATCATTGACAGTGTTGAGGCATTGGAAGCAAAAATGCAGGCAATGCGGGAAGCACAGAAGGTATTTGCTACTTTTACACAGGAGCAGGTAGATAAGATCTTTTATGAAGCTGCATCAGCCGCCAATAAACTGCGGATTCCGTTGGCAAAGATGGCAGTAAAAGAAACCGGCATGGGTGTTGTGGAAGATAAAGTGATTAAGAACAACTATGCCGCAGAGTATATTTATAATACCTATAAGGACACGAAAACTTGTGGTGTTGTGGAAGAAGATAAAGCATTTGGCATTAAGAAATTAGCGGAGCCGATCGGATTGGTAGCTGCCGTTATTCCAACCACGAATCCGACATCAACAGCAATTTTTAAATGTTTGATTTGTTTAAAGACCCGGAATGCTATCATCATTTCCCCACATCCCAGGGCAAAAGGATGTACCATTGAGGCGGCTAAGGTTATCTTAGAGGCGGCTGTAAAGGCTGGTGCCCCAGAGGGGATTATTGGCTGGATTGATGTCCCTTCCTTAGATATGACAAACCTGGTTATGAAGGAAGCGGATATTATCCTCGCTACCGGCGGCCCAGGGATGGTTCGGGCAGCTTATTCTTCCGGGAAGCCGGCTCTTGGTGTAGGTGCAGGAAATACCCCTGTTATAATCGATGATACGGCAGATATTAAGATGGCTGTTAGTTCTATCATCCATTCCAAGACCTTTGATAATGGAATGATTTGTGCTTCAGAGCAGTCGGTTACAGTTCTTGCTTCGATTTATGATGAGGTGAGGAAAGAGTTTGAATACCGGGGATGCTATTTCCTTAAGCCGGATGAGATTGAAAAGGTAAGAAAGACTATCCTGATCAACGGTTCCTTGAATGCTAAGATTGTTGGACAGACAGCCCATACTATCGCTAAACTGGCAGGTGTGGATGTACCGGTGGATACAAAGATTATCATCGGTGAGGTTGAATCAGTTGATATCCGCGAAGAGTTTGCCCATGAGAAACTGTCTCCGGTATTGGCTATGTATAAGGCAGAGACTTTTGATGAAGCACTGTCTAAGGCAGAAAGACTTGTGGCTGACGGCGGTTATGGACATACAGCTTCTCTGTATATCAATGTAAATGAGCATGAAAAGATTCTTAAACATGCAGAAGCTATGAAAACCTGCCGTATCCTGACCAATACGCCTTCTTCCCATGGTGGTATCGGTGATCTTTACAACTTTAAGCTGGTTCCGTCCCTGACTTTGGGCTGTGGTTCCTGGGGTGGCAACTCCGTGTCCGAGAACGTGGGAGTAAAGCATTTACTGAATATCAAGACTGTGGCGGAGAGGAGAGAGAATATGCTGTGGTTCCGTGCGCCTGAGAAAGTATACTTTAAGAAGGGCTGTATGCCGGTAGCATTGAATGAACTGAAAGATGTGTTGGGGAAAAAGAGGGCATTTATTGTTACAGATTCCTTCTTGTATATGAATGGGTATACGAAACCGATTACCGATAAGCTGGATGAGTTAGGGATTGTTTATCAGTGCTTCTCCAATGTACAGCCGGATCCGACCCTCGCAAATGCCCAGGAAGGTGCCAAGGCTATGGCATCATTCCAGCCGGATGTGATTATCGCACTGGGCGGTGGTTCCGCTATGGATGCAGGTAAGATCATGTGGGTGATGTACGAGCATCCAGAGGTTGATTTCCAGGATATGGCAATGCGTTTCATTGATATCCGTAAGCGTGTATATACGTTCCCGAAGATGGGAGAAAAGGCTTATTTTGTAGCCATTCCCACTTCTTCCGGTACGGGTTCTGAGGTAACTCCGTTTGCGGTTATCACAGACCAGGAGACAGGGGTAAAATATCCGTTGGCTGATTATCAGCTGCTGCCGAATATGGCGATTGTGGATACGGACAACATGATGAGCCAGCCGAAAGGACTGACCAGTGCATCTGGTGTGGATGTCCTGACACATGCATTGGAGGCATATGCTTCTGTGATGGCTACGGATTACACGGATGGCCTGGCACTTAAGGCTATGAAGAATGTGTTTGAATATCTGCCCGTCTGCTATAATGACGGCTCTAATGTGGAGGCCCGTTCCAAGATGGCAGATGCTTCCTGCTTAGCAGGTATGGCTTTTGCCAATGCTTTCCTGGGTGTATGCCATTCTATGGCTCATAAGCTGGGTGCGTTCCATCATCTGCCACATGGTATCGCCAACGCGCTGCTGATTTCTCTGGTTGTGGAGTATAACGCAGAGGAGTGTCCGCGTAAGATGGGTACTTTCTCTCAGTATCAGTACCCGCATACCCGTGCAAGATATGCAGAGTGTGCCCGGTTTGTAGGAATCCAGGCAGCCAATGATGAGGAGGCTGTGAAGAAGCTGATTGCAAAGATTGAGGAACTGAAGGCAGCTGTCGGCGTGAAGAAGAGCATTGCAGAGTATGGCGTGGATGAAAAGTATTTCCTGGATACCCTGGATAATATGGTGGAGCAGGCCTTTGATGACCAGTGTACTGGTGCTAATCCGCGGTATCCGCTGATGAGTGAGATTAAGGAAATGTATCTGCGGGCTTATTACGGGAAATAAGAATGTCTCAAAAACTCCTGACAGGAATCAGAAAATGATAAAAAAATAGGATAATACGGCTTAAATTTGGGATAAAGATAATTTTCTCATATTTAAGCCGTATTTTGTATTGAATATAAATAGAATTCTGGTATACTGAAACGGTATAGAAATAAAAAAGAGGAAATGAAAGTATGAATAAGAAATTTGGTTATTTAATAATTTTTGCTATTTTTATGTCATTGGTTAGCAGCGGGTGCAATATAAAAGAGGATTATGGTGGTTCTCTTAAAAAGATCGAAGAGAATATGGATTCTGCGGCGCAGGAGAATGCAAAAAAGGAAGATTTGGAAGAAAAAAAGGTGACACAGCAAATTTTTAATATTGTCCCTTATGATATCAATTTTACTTTTTCAGATGAATGGGAAGACATAACAGAGGGATCACCATTTGATTTGCAGATGAAGAGAGAGGATAGGTATTATTGCAGTATATTCGGGTTTAAGGATATTGATTTGACTGATGGTACGACACCGGAAGATATCTTTGAATGGCAGAAAGAAGATCTTTTTGAAAAAAGGGATTTTGTGGAGTTAGTAAAGGAAGAGCCGGTATGGGAGGATGACTATAAAAAAATTTACCGGGAATTGTATTCCGGGGAATTTGATGAAGGGAAAAATTATTATTATTGCTGCTTAATTGATTTTAAAGAACCGGCGGAAAATTTTGCATGGATTCTTTTTTCCGGTATTCCTTCCTGGATCGAGAATGATATAGACGAGATTGACCAGATATTGATGGCAGCGGAGGATGGTTCTGACAGCAAATATGAGGGATCCCGTGAAGAATTCCCAGAGGCAGAGGAGTTATCGCCGGAGGATTTATAAATTTTATGTAAGGCGTGTTTTAAGGTTTGAACCCCTCCCGTATGCAGGTTTGTTTTGTATACGGGAGGGGTTTTTAAGAAATATAAATCAGTTTTTTGATGTTTGCTGTTCAATCTTTTTAAATAATCCCAGGCACAAAAATACTGACAGGATAATGGACAGGTAATCTGCCACCGGCTGGGCATAGATGACGCCATCCAGGCTAAAAAGCCTGTCTAAGATAAATACAGAAGGGATAAAGACCAGACCCTGACGGCAGATGGTGAGTATCAGGGAAGGAAGTGCCTTGCCCATGCCCTGAATGGTGTTGATACACAAAAACAGAATACCGATCAGCGGGCCGGATATCTGTAGTGCAATCACCATCCGGATTCCGTAAGCAATCACCTCTGGGTCATCGATAAAAGCCTGGATCAGGAATTGCCGGGCAATTACCATGGCAATAGTGAGGACAGTTCCCATGACGATGGTACAGAGCCCGGTGAATTTAAAAACATTCATCAGCCTTTCCTTATTCTTTGCGCCGTAGTTATACCCGATTAAGGGCTGGATTCCGGCACAGAGGCCGATCTGTAAAAGGACGACCAACATATTGGATTTCATGGCAACGCCCATCGCGGCCACAGGGGTGTCCCCGTATCCTGCCAGAGCCAGGTTGAGGATAATGTTGGCACAACTCATCAAAATATTGTTGAGGGAGGCGGGAATTCCTATGGAAGTGACACTGGAGGCAATCCTGTTCCCTATGCTGAAGTCTTTTATGTGGATGGAAAGGCTGGATTTTTTCATAAGGAAATACCCGGTATAAAAAGCACTGGCGGCAATATTTCCGATTACAGTGGCAATGGCAGCACCGGCAACTCCCCAGCCAAATAAAAGGATCATAACCGGATCCAGGACAATGTTGGTGACCGTGCCGATCAGGTTGCCGATCATGGATTCCTTGGAAGCACCTTCCCCCCGCAAAATATTGCCGAATGCGGTAGCAAACATGATGAATGGGGCGCCAAAGGCGATGTAACTTAAATATTCCCGGGCATAACCAATGGTATTTTCACTTGCGCCGATTATTTTTAAGATAAAATCCATGCCTAGAAGAGAAAGGGCGGCCATGATGATACCTAGCCCTAAAGAGCCATAGCAGCAAAAGGATGAAATTTGTTTTGCACGTGTGGTATTTTTTTCTCCTAAAGCCCGGGATATGGCAGAACTGCCGCCTATGCCGAACAGGTTTCCTAATGCCATGAATACCATGAATACGGGAGTAGCCAAAGACACGGCAGCTACCTGCATGGAGTCACCGGTCTGTCCGATGAAAAAAGTGTCAGCCATATTGTAAATAACCACTACCAGCATGGATATCATGGTGGGGATTGCCATGGTGGCCACGGCTTTGGAAACAGGTGCTTCTTCAAATAGGTATTTGTTGGTGTTCAAAATGGTGTCCTCCTTCAGTGGTTTATATTTTTTCCAAATTGATTGGAGATTACAAAAATATATATGTTAGTATACTTACAAATAGAGGGAAAGAAATACCAACAGGAAATACTTGTTGGCATTTAAGCAATGTTCCTATTTATGATGGCTTATAACGGGTCTGAACCCTTTTCGTCCGCTGAGGGTATATTCAGCGGATATTTTCCTCTAATTGCTGCAGAAGCTTTTTTAAATATTGAAGGTCTTCCTGGGAAATATGGGACTGGAAGAGTTCTTCAAACCGGTAAAGACGGTCTTTCATGCGTCTTTGTGCCTCAATTCCTTTTTCTGTGATAATCAGCTTTTTCATCCGGGCATCGTCCGGTGCGCTGATACGCCGGATATATCCGTTTTTTTCCATTAACTGCAGCATGTGGCTGGCAGTGGAGCGGCGGATGGAAAACTTTTTTTCGATATCCCGCTGCATGATATCCTTATCTGGATGTTGGGTCAGGTAGTCTAAAACCCAGTTTTGGTGGGCAGTCAGGCTCTCCTCCTCTTCGGAAACCATCTGGTTGATCTTTCGGCTGATGAGGTTGGATAAAGTACGGATCTGAAAGCCGATATGGTCTGTGGGCATAGATTTTAAAACCTTTCTTGGTAGATAAATGTAAGCATGCTGACATTCTAGCATTGGAAGAATAATTTGTCAACGGGAATTTTCAGATAAACCTGGCTGTTTGGGATGCTGCCAATAAGGTGGGGCAAGCACAAGGCATGCCCCACCTTATTGGCAGCGGTTAATTATAAGAGGTGTTTCCTCAATGCAGCCCCATCCAGTGCACTGAGATAGGCAGGGGCAATATCAAATACAGATTTGCATCCGCTCTGCCCTTCCTGGTGTAAGCGGTATGCCGCCCGTGCATATGCTGCCAGCACAGAGGAGGTAAACTCCGGGTTGGAGTCCAGCTTCAGGCTATATTCTATCACATGGCTATGTTCATCCTCCCAGCCGGTTTTCCCGCTGCGGATAACGAATCCGCCGTGGGGAATCCCTGCATGGTCACGCCGGAGTTCTTCTTCGCTGATGAAATGCACGGTGGTGTCATAGTCGGCAAAATAGTTCGGCATATGGAGGATGGTTTCGCGGATTTTATCCTGGTCTGCGCCTTTTTCTGCTACTACAAAGCATTCCCTGGTATGTTTCTGCCTTATGGACAGTTCCGGGTTGCTGCCGCTGCGTACGGCCTCCAAGGCACTGTCTATGGGAATGGTATATTGCCTGGCATCTTTTACTCCTTCAATGCGGCGGATTGCATCGGAATGCCCTTGGCTGACCCCCTTGCCCCAGAAAGTGTAATCTTTTCCACCTGGCAGGACGGCATTGGCATAAAGGCGGTTCAAAGAGAACATTCCCGGATCCCAGCCTACGGATATAATCCCTACATGCCCGCTGTTTTTTGCCGCCTCATCCACTGCATCGAAATGCTCCGGGATCCTGGCATGGGTGTCAAAGCTGTCAACCACATTAAAGTATTTTGCCATATCCGGTGTCTGCTTTGGAAGGTCTGTGGCGCTGCCCCCACAGAGGATCATCACATCAATCTCATCTTTTTTTGCCGGGGCATCCTCCGCTGCATATACCTTTACCCCTTCTGTTAAAAGTTCTAAGCTTGCCGGATCCCTTCTGGTGAATACAGCAGCAAGTTCCATATCCGGGTTGTGCCTGACTGCACACTCCACGCCTTTCCCCAGGTTTCCGTATCCCAAAATACCTATTCTGATAGCCATTGTATATTGTCCTCCCTTTTCTGAATTTTCTATATTTTTACAAAATTTCTTTTAGGTACTGCAGATCGTCGCCGGTGGTTGACCAGCTTGTGGCAAACCTTACCACAGTATTATTTTCATCATATTTTTCCCAGAACCCGAATCTTACCTTCTCTTTAAGCTTCTCTAACTTTTCGTTTTCCAATATAAAGAATTGTTGGTTCGTTGGGGATTCCAGATAGAACCGGTAGCCTTTTTCTTTAAAAAGGGTTTTCAGCTGTTCTGCCATCTCAATGGCATGCCTGCTGATCTCAAAATAAAGCCCATCCGTAAAAAGCGTATCAAACTGGATCCCCAGCAGGCGCCCTTTGGCCAGCAATGCGCCATGGCGTTTCACATGGTTGAGGAAATGTTTTGGCATACGTTTTTTTGTGAACACCACCGCTTCCCCGCACAGCGCACCGACCTTTGTGCCGCCGATATAGAATACATCACAGATCCTGGCAATGTCTGGCAGGGACAGATCCGTGCTTTTACTCATCAGGCCGTACCCAAGCCTGGCGCCGTCCATAAACAATGGGATCTGGTATTTTTGGCATACTTCAGAGATTGCCGTCAGTTCTTTTTTTGTATACAGGGTTCCGTACTCTGTAGGGTGGGAGAGGTATACCATTCCCGGGAATACCATATGTTCATGGTTCTCATCCTGGTAAAACTGTTCCAGGAGGTTGTTTATGGAGGAAGCTTCCAGCTTTCCGTCCGTTTGCGGCAGTTCGATCACTTTATGCCCGGTATTTTCGATGGCACCTGCCTCATGGAGGCTTACATGCCCTGTCTTTGCGGCGATCACCCCTTCATATCCATGAAGAAGGGAGGAGATCACCACTGCATTGGTCTGGGTTCCGCCTGCTAAGAAAAATACCTCTGCCTCCGGGCATTCGCAGGCGGTACGTATTTTTTCACTGGCAGATGCACAGTAAGAATCATTCCCGTAACCGGGCATTGCTTCCATATTTGTTTCTGACAGGCGCTGCAATATCTTTGGGTGTGCGCCGGTGGTATAATCACTCTCAAATGAAATCATGGTAACATGTCCTCCTTTTTCCAAAATTGTACCATATATTTCAACGATTTCAAGCCTTTTGAAATATCTGCTATTTGCCTTGAAAAAATAAGAGTTTTATGTATAATAGAATGAGTGATGGAAACTCATGAAAATATAGGAAAACAGAGGGTTTGAATATGATTAGTGCGAATAATGTCACATTAAGGGTAGGGAAGAAAGCCTTGTTTGAGGATGTGAATATCAAATTCACAGAGGGCAACTGTTATGGCTTAATCGGAGCAAACGGTGCGGGCAAATCCACATTTTTAAAAATCCTCTCCGGGCAGTTAGAGCCGACTAACGGGGATGTAGCAATCACCCAGGGGCAGCGTCTGTCCTTCCTGCAGCAGGATCATTATAAATATGACGAATTTCCGGTGCTGGATACGGTGATCATGGGGAATCCCAGGCTGTACCAGGTGATGAAGGAAAAGGACGCCATCTACATGAAAGAGGATTTTACCGATGAGGATGGGATAAAGGCGGCGGATCTGGAGGCGGAGTTTGCAGAGATGGATGGCTGGGAAGCAGAGTCGGATGCGGCAAACCTGCTGAACGGGCTGGGAGTTGACACAGAATTCCATTATACCCCTATGAGCGAATTGACAGGTGCTTTGAAGGTAAAGGTATTGTTGGCACAGGCGTTGTTTGGAAACCCGGATATCTTGCTTTTAGATGAGCCGACCAACCATCTGGACCTGGATGCAATCGCTTGGTTAGAGGAATTTCTGATCAATTTTGAGAATACGGTGATTGTGGTTTCCCATGACCGTTATTTCCTGAATAAGGTGTGTACCAATATTGCGGATATTGATTATGGGAAGATCCAGCTTTACGCGGGCAACTATGATTTCTGGTATGAGTCCAGCCAGCTGATGGTAAAGCAGATGAAGGAGGCAAACCGCAAGAAGGAAGAGAAAATCAAGGAACTGCAGGAGTTTATCCAGAGGTTCTCGGCCAATGCTTCCAAGTCCAAACAGGCAACTTCCAGGAAGCGTGCATTGGAGAAGATTGAACTGGATGATATCAAGCCGTCCAGCAGGAAATATCCTTATATTGATTTCAGGCCTTTCCGTGAGATTGGGAATGAGGTACTTAGTGTGGAGAACCTTTCCAAGACCATTGACGGAGTAAAAGTTCTCGACGGGCTGACGTTTACCCTAGGAAGGGAGGATAAGGTAGCATTAGTAGGTCCTAATGAGCAGGCAAAGGCAGTTTTGTTTAAGATCCTTGCCGGGGAGATGGAGCCGGATGAGGGTTCCTACAAATGGGGGCTTACCACTACCCAGTCGTATTTTCCCAAGGATAACAGCAGCGAATTTGATAATGATGATACTATTGTCGATTGGCTGACCCAGTACTCCCCGGAGAAGGATGCTACCTATGTGCGGGGATTCTTAGGGAGGATGCTTTTTGCCGGTGAGGATGGGGTGAAGAAGGTGCGGGTGCTTTCCGGAGGGGAGAAGGTGCGCTGTATGCTTTCAAAGCTGATGATTTCCGGTGCGAATGTGCTGATGCTGGATGAGCCTACGGACCATTTGGATATGGAGGCAATTACAGCGCTGAATACCGGGCTGGTGAAATTTCCGGGTGTGCTGATTTTTTCTTCCCGTGACCATCAGATCGTGCAGACTACGGCTAACCGGATCATGGAGATCGTAGGTGGGAAGCTGATTGACAAGATTACCTCTTATGATGAGTACCTGGCCAATGATGAGATGGCAAGGAAGCGTTTTGTATTCTCTGTATCGGAGAAGCAGGCAGAGGATAACTAACATAAGAATTATTTTTATAATCAAAAACAAGCAAGTTGGCGTTTAGGATACCAAGCTTGCTTGTTTTCTTTTTTTCAGTATTTTAAGAAGTGCAACAACGGTACATTTCATGGGATCTCCTTCTATGGTTTAGCCAGAAAAAATTCTTTCAATTTTTTGTTGTGCTGCCAATTCGTCGGATCCGTTGAAGAAAAAAACTAGTGATTTTGCACGTGCCGATAAGTCCCGAATCATTTCATCATAATTTTTTACATTAACCTGTTTGTTATCGCAGCGGATGTAAATGTCACAGTCAAATGTGCTTGCGGTATGGATAAGAAATGAAATCGGAACTGGAGTGCGGCGACGGCAAGTATCAATTTGCCTGCTGATCATGCCTTACCAACCTCCTCCTAAAAGGGAACTTCATTTGAGACCTTAACAAATCAACAAGTTAAAGAAAATAAATATGTAAAACAATAAATTATAAATATGCATTTAGTATAGCACATAAAATGTAAGAAAACAATAATAAAATAGAAAATAATTAGAAAAATTTTTGCAGTTCAGATATATATTATTTTCTGATAAAATTATAAGACAATTTCTAACACCCGATAATGTATACTTTCAGTAATTAACTTTAACCTTACATCAAAGAAAAGCGGGCTTGTGTTGTCTTTAGAATCTTAAGATGTCACAAAAAATCATAAAACAAAAGCCATTACTTCTTGACTTTAACTTGCTAAATTGCTATAATCTCTAAGATATATCGAGGAAAGCATGCCTTCGCCTGACGGGTGTGAAGGCATCAAAAGAAAATCGTGTGCAAAAAAGGAGGACCCGAAAATGTCTTATGTTGACGAGATTTATGCCAAGGTTGTGGAGCAGAACCCTGGTGAGGCAGAGTTTCACCAGGCTGTGAAGGAGGTGCTGGATTCCCTAAAGCTGGTGATCGATGCCAACGAGGAGAAATACCGCAAGATGGCTCTTTTGGAAAGGCTTGTGGAGCCGGAAAGGATCATTTCCTTCCGTGTGCCGTGGGTGGATGACAATGGGCAGGTACAGGTAAACAAAGGGTATCGTGTTCAGTTTAACAGTGCAATCGGGCCGTACAAGGGTGGCCTGCGGCTCCATCCTTCCGTGAACCAAGGCATTTTAAAATTCCTGGGATTTGAGCAGGTATTTAAAAATTCCCTAACCGGGCTGCCGATCGGCGGCGGCAAGGGCGGCTCCAATTTTGACCCCAAAGGCAAATCTGACCGCGAGGTGATGGCGTTCTGCCAGAGTTTTATGACAGAACTGAGCAAGTATATCGGCGCTGACCAGGATGTCCCTGCCGGGGATATCGGCGTGGGCGCACGGGAGATCGGTTATCTGTATGGCCAGTATAAGCGGATGACAGGGTTATATGAGGGCGTGCTGACCGGTAAGGGGCTGAACTATGGCGGCTCCCTGGTGAGAACCCAGGCAACCGGCTATGGCCTGGTATATATCCTTGATGAGATGCTGAGAAATAACGGCAAGGAATTAAACGGCAAGACGGTTGTGGTTTCCGGCTCTGGCAATGTGGCTATTTATGCCACGGAAAAGGCGCAGCAGCTGGGTGCTAAGGTGGTGGCGCTGAGTGATTCCAACGGCTATATTTATGATAAGGACGGAATCAAGCTGGATATTGTCAAGGAGATTAAGGAAGTGCGCCGCGGACGGATTAAGGAGTATGTGGATGCAGTTCCTACCGCTGCCTATACAGAAGGCAAGGGGATCTGGACAATTGCCTGCGATATTGCACTTCCTTGTGCGACGCAGAATGAACTGAACCTGGAGGATGCCAAGGCATTAAAGGCGAATGGCTGTTTTGCTGTTGCCGAGGGCGCAAATATGCCGTCTACCAGGGAGGCAACGGACTTCTTTTTGGAGAGCGGGATGCTGTTTATGCCGGGGAAAGCGGCTAACGCCGGCGGCGTGGCTACCTCTGCCCTGGAGATGAGCCAGAATAGCCAGAGGCTTGCCTGGACGTTTGATGAGGTAGATGTCAAACTGAAAGATATCATGGTAAATATTTTTGCGAAGGCGGATGACGCGGCGAAGCGGTACGGAGTAGCTGGCAACTATGTAGCCGGTGCAAATATTGCCGGGTTTGAAAAGGTAGTTGATGCCATGATGGCGCAGGGGATTGTGTAATTCCTATAATTGTAAGAAAACAGGCCAAAGAGTGTTTTTCTTTGGCCTGTTTTTTGGTGTTTGATTTTATTTGTTAAGAATATGTCAATCAGTCCTGTTTCTTTACCAGGTGGAACTGGAATGCGGAATATTCTGCCACTTCCCGGTTAATTGGCAGTCCGGCGTTCATCAAAGCAGAACCGGAGCGGAGTTCTTTGCTGCCGTTGACGGAATACATGGCCTGCGGCTCCAGCCCTTTGGCACGGATATATTCCTGGGGGCCGTTGCAGGTCAGGTTTGTGACTACCACGCTTAAAAGAGATTCGCTCTTATCTTTGGTCACATGCTGCCAGGCCGTCATGTTGCCCATCCGGAAGGGATTGGTCAGGCGGTAAAAATCGCCCCGGAAGGTAATATGGTAATACTTACGGAAAAGGTCGCTCTGCGTTTTGCAGATTTTCTGTTCCTTTTTGGAAAGATGGGTAGCATCCAGTTCATAGCCAAAGGTGCCGCACATCGCCACGACTGCTTTTGTCTCTAAGGGGACAAATTTTCCGCTGTCAGAAATATGGGCGCCCATGGTACTGGTCGGATACACAAAGGAGGTGCCATAATGGAGTTTTAAGCGGTCAATGGGGTTGTTATTGTCACTTACCCAATATTGCGGATAGTAATGCAGCATAGCGGCGTCATATCGTCCGCCGCCTCCGCTGCAGCCTTCAAAAAGGATATCCGGATGGGTCAGGATGATTGCATCCATTACCCGGTACAATCCCAGGATGTAGCGGTGGTAAACCTCCCCCTGCTTTTCCCCAGGCAGGTCGTTGGACCAGATATCTGCCAGTGAACGGTTGATGTCCCATTTTACATAGTAGATATTGGCATCATCTAGGATGGCATTGATCTTTTCAATCAGATAGTCCTGTACTTCCCGCCGGCTCATGTCGAGCGCCATCTGGTTCCGGCTGCGCACGGCATGCCTTCCGGGAATCTGCATGGCCCAATCGGGATGGGCACGGTAAAGGTCACTGTCCTCAGATACCATCTCCGGCTCGAACCAGATGCCGAATTTCATATCCAGGCCGTTGATCTGCTCAACCAGCTTGTGAAGGCCGCATTTGATTTTATTTTCGTTGACAAACCAGTCACCCAGGCCGCTGTTGTCATCGTCACGTTTGCCAAACCAGCCGTCATCCATGACAAGAAGGTCTACACCCATATTTTTTGCGGCCTTGGCGATTTCAACCAGCTTGACATCGTCAAAATCCATGAAGGCGGCTTCCCAGCTGTTGATCAGCACAGGCCTTTGTACCTCACTTACAAATTTGCTGCGGCAGAGGTTGGTGCGGTAGAAATCATGGTAGAGATGGCTCAGCCCGGTAAACCCATGGCAGCTGAAAGCCATTACGGCCTCGGGGCCTTCAAAAGTTTCCCCCGGCTTTAACTCATATAAAAACTGCTTGGGGTTGATGCCCATCACCAACCGCAGCTGGTCATATTGGTCCAGTTCTGCCTCCGCCAGGAAATTGCCGCTGTACATCAGAGAAAAGCCATAACATTTGCCGTAATCCTCAGAGGTTTCCCGCTCACAAAGAATGACAAAGGGATTCTGCTGGTGGCTGGAGGAACCACGGACACTGCCAATAGTATGGATGTGGTGGGTCATGGGCTGGCGTTCTACCTGGCGCTCCTGGCCATAGCGTCCCGGCAGGCTCACAAGGTCAAAATCAGCGCCGTTTAAAAAGTCCAGGCAGACGGACATAATCTTCCTTAGATGGATGGGCTTGTCCCCGCCGTTGACCACCTTCACGGCACGGGTAATGATATCGGCTTCTTCAAATACCCCATAAAGCAGTTTTACTTTTATATTGCTGACAGCATCACAGAGGGTAACTTCCAGGGTATCTGCAGTGTCTGTCTCGTTGGCAAATACACAAGGAAGGGTATCCAGCTGGTATTTCCCTTTGGAAATTTTGTAATCCACCGTTTTTCCATGGTAGGAGTAGCTTCCGTCACTATTGACTACCTCAATGCTGGAAGTACGGAAATCCCCTTGCTGCTGGGTGGTAAATTCCTGGGGCTGGGCATCTAAAGAGAAGGTTCGGGTATTTCTTGATTCATAAGGGTTACCGGAAAATCCTCGGTCATACTGCATGACCTGGTAATTCATATCCTCATCCGGAATGGAAGGGCCATAATAAAGGTGCAGCAAGTAGTCCAGATTGCCTATTTTCATCTGGTAGGATGTGTTTTTGGTGTGAAGAGTGATTGTTTTCGTCTTCTCATGATAGATAATTGCCATATGACGCTCCTTCTGTCTTAGAGGAAATGGCTGTATGCCTTTCCTGACATCGTGTATTTAGAAACTGTGCATGGCCGGATACCAGGGTCGTCTGCTGTTATTGCCATACAATTCCTTATCCGAGGATAGTTTAGCATATTTTCTCTAAAATTCATTTATACAAATGAATTTTAATGAGGGCAAAAACAGGAAAAATGTAAAGTGGCAGATTGTCAAGCGGCCACAAAAATGGTATACTTTTTTTGCTATTTTATGGAGAAAGGAATAAGCAGAAAAACAGAGGGTGGATGATGAAAAAGAGGATAAGCAGATGGTTTGCCGCTATGGTGTGCATAGCAGTGCTGGCCGGTTGCCAGGGAAGCAGGGGGAAGCAGGAAAAAGAGCCTTCCCAGGAGGGAAACCCTGAAAAAGTGGAACTGGTAGTTTGGGGTGCACAGGAGGATGAAGAACTTTTAAGGCAGATTATTGGGAATTTTGAGAAGCAGCATCAGGGGGAGGCGGATTTTCAGATTACTTTTGAGGTACAGGGAGAGACAAAATGCAAGGATGTGCTTTTAGAGAATCTGGAAGAGGGAGCAGATGTATTTACCTTTGCGGATGACCAGCTGAATGCGCTGGCAGCTGCCGGGGCGCTGGAGCCATTGGCGGAGGATGCTAAGATCCGGTCTGAAAATCTGGAAGCAGCAGTTGAGGCGGCTTCGGTGAATAATATCTTGTATGCCTATCCGCTGACGGCAGATAATGGCTATTTCATGTATTACAATAAAAAATATTTTACCGAGCAGGATATAAAGACCTTGGACCGGATGCTGGAAATTGCACAGGAAAACGATAAACGGATCACCATGGACTGGTCATCTGCATGGTATGTCTATTCCTTTTTCGGGAATACAGGCATGGAGGTGGGACTGAACACGGATGGCATCACCAATTTCTGTACCTGGAACCAGAAGGAGGGGAAGATCCGGGGTGTAGATGTGGCAGAAGCCATGGGGAGGATTGCCAAAAATCCAGGTTTTGCCAGCCGGACTGACACGGAATTTATGGCTGGGGTACAGGATGGGACTGTGATTGCCGGGATCAGTGGGGTATGGAATGCTGTCGCTATTGAAGAAGCCTGGGGCAGGGATTTTGGCGCTGCAAAATTGCCCATCTATACTTGCCGCGGGGAGCAGGTGCAGATGGCATCTTTTTCTGGATGTAAACTGGTAGGGGTCAATGCTTATTCCCGGCATTATGCCTGGGCATCGAAATTAGCGGAATGGATTGCCAATGAGGAAAACCAGAAACTCCGGTTTCAATTGCGGGGGCAAGGGCCGTCCAATATCCGGGCTTCGCAGTCGCCTGCCGTCCAGGAGGCGCCAGCCATTGCGGCATTGCTGGAACAGTCGGAATATGCCCAGCTTCAGCGGGTTGGCGGGAAGTTCTGGGATCCGGTGACGGAATTTGCAGGGATTATAGCAGCCGGGAACCCGGATCATAAAAATCTTCAGGAACTGTTAGATAAGCTGGTGGAAGAGGTTACGGCAAGATAAGGGTCTCTAGGGGAACAGGAGATATTGGATGAAAAGTTTATAAAAGTATTGGAGGATTAGGGAGATGAAAAGTAAGCTGAGCATCCAGCAGCGTTTGATATTGCCGATTATTTTGCTGGGGATTGTGGCGTTGATATCAAATGTCCTGGCAATTTTCAGCATTCACAATGTAAATGCCAATGCGGCTAATATTGTGGACAATTCTATGGTAGAACAGTCCAGGCTGGCGGATATCCGCCGTTCGATCCTGAATATACATAAGATGGCTTTATCCCATATTGTGGCTACGGATTACCAAACCATGGTAGAGGTGGTTGCCCAGATTAAGGCAGAGGAGAAGAAATTAGATGCAGACCTGGGGGAATTTTCCGGCTACATTACAAAGAAGGGGGAAGATTCTTACCGCCAGCTTCTGGACAATTATGATTCCTTCAAACATGCCCTGGTGGATTTGGTATGTGCCAGTGCGGACAGCAAAACCCAGGAGGCATATACCATTGCTAATGGGGACGTAGCAGCTTTTGGAAACGCGGTGGAAGGGAATATTGACCAGCTGGATGAGGCTGTCCGTGCCCAGACGGCCGCTGCCCGCAGACGTTTGATGACAGTATATATCATCTCTATCGGGACAGGGATTATCTCTATTTTGGTTGGGGTAATGCTTGTGCTGTTTGCTATCCATATTATACTCAAATATGTGGTTCGCCCGATTAAGGGTATGCTGTTTTCACTTCAGGAAAGTTCAGAACGGATTGATGGGGTGACCGGGGAGGTGCTGAAACGGACAAAGACTTCCAACCATAGCGCACGGTCGCTGGCTTCTCTGGTAAAGGAACTGTCTTCTGCCATGCAGGAGGTGGCAAGCAATGCTTCGATGATTAACAACAGCGCTGCCAATATCCGTGCCGATGTAAATAACATGGCTGAGGAATGTGGTGTGATCACGTCATATTCTTCGGAAATGCGCACACGGGCAGACGAGATGCAGCAGTCGGCTAAAAGCAATGTAAAGGTGATTGAGGATAAGGTGGAAGAGATCCTGGCGTTGCTGGATGATGCCATTAAAAAGAGCAGGAGTGTGGATCAGATCAATGCCCTTACAAAGGATATCCTGGCCATTGTGTCAACCACCAACCTGATTGCGCTGAATGCTTCTGTGGAAGCGGCGCGGGCCGGCGCTGCGGGGAAAGGGTTTGCGGTGGTAGCCAGCGAAATCCGTCAGCTGGCGGATTCGTGTGGCGAGACGGTCAGCCATATCCAAAATGTCAACGAGGTGGTTACCGGGGCGGTGCATAATCTGTCCAACCAGTCCCAGGAACTGGTAGATTATCTGAAAGAGTCGGTTCTGACAGAATTTCGTTCCTTTGTGGATTCCGGGAAACAGTATAGGGATGATTCCGTTTATGTAGGAAAAGCCATGGATGCTTTTTACGAGCGCACAGAGCGATTGCGGGGAACCATGGAAGAAATCGCCGGTTCGATCGGCAGCATCAGCAAGGCCATGGATGAGGGGGCTGCGGGGATCACGGGAGCCGCGGACAGCACCAGGAAAATGGAACGTGACATGTCGGATATTACGGGAAAGATGGATGTGAACCGGGAAATTGTGGAAGAACTGAAAAAGCAGATGGAAGTATTTGTAGACCTGTAATGGATCGATTGCCTGAAAAAGGGAGAAGGGAAGCTTGAAATGACTGAGAAAGAGAAAATGATTGCCGGGAGGTTATATGACCCAGGGGATAAGGAGATCCTGAAGGAACAATTCGGATGCCTGGAAAAAATGTATGAATTTAACCGAACCACTGTGTCAGAGACGGAGAAACGGCAGCAGCTGATGAAAGGGATGTTTGGCCAAATCGGCAAGGGATGTTATATTGAACCGCCTTTTTACGCGAACTGGGGCGGAAAGCATGTATTTTTGGGAAATTATGTCTATGCGAATTTTAACCTGACTATGACGGATGACGGAAATATCTATGTAGGTGACCATGTAATGATCGGCCCAAATGTGACGATTTCTTCTGCTGGCCATCCGGTAGAGCCGCATTTGCGCAGACGGGAAATCCAGTTTAATGCGGATATCCATATCGGGAATAACGTATGGATTGGGGCAGGCGCGATTATCCTGCCTGGGGTGAGCATTGGGGATGATTCGGTCATAGGGGCAGGGAGCGTTGTGACAAAGGATATCCCTTCTGGTGTGGTGGCAGTGGGAAATCCATGCCGTGTGATGAGGGAAATCGGAGAAAAAGACAGGAAATATTATTTCCGGGATAAGGAAATTGATATGGAGATTCCGGATTAAATAAAAATCCGTACTGCTTTCTATGGGTAGTACGGATTTTTGTTATGGAAGCAAGAGAAAATGCACTGGGTTAGGAATGGTTACATTTGTCATTGCAGAAGATGACAAACAGTCTCTGCCAAGGGTAGAATATTTTTTATATAATGAAGAAAGAAAAAGTGCCTGGGAGCCATGGCCAGGGATCGGAGGAAGGGTAACTATGGGAGAGCGGCAGGAAAATATAATTTGGTATAGCATCCCGGCATATGGGCATATACATGCGAATTTGTATTTTGCCGATTGTTTGGTAAAAAAAGGTTTCCGGGTAATCTATTATGCAACAGAAGAATACCGGGCAGTAATTGAGGCCAATGGGTGTGAATACCGTTCTTATCCGATCCGGCCAGGAGAGATTGACCTGTCAGACGGGGATAAGCTTTTAAGGCTATACAGGCTGGTTTTGCAGTATACCAAAAGGATGATGCCCGTTTTGATGGAGGAGGCAAAAAAGGAAGAGCCGAGAGAAATAATATTTGATTCCCTGGCGCTTTGGGGGCGTGTGGTGAAAGGTCAGCTGGGGATACCAGGATATAGTTTTTATAGTATTTTGGCTGTTTCCCATGTGGGGGATGCGGGGTTCTGGGCTTATAGCAAAAATTTTTCTGCAGGTTTTTTTCGGTATGCGGGGGAAATCCCAAAAATATTGCGGCTGAGGATAAAACTGCAAAAAGAGTGGGGAAGGGCGGGAAAAATAAAATTAGGTATGGCAGAGGCACTGATGAACCAGGGGGATCAAAATTTTATGGGATATTCCCGCCTGCTTCAGCCAGGAGGAAATCAAATGGGAAAGGAATACATATTCCTTGGCCCTATGGCAATGTACCGGCAGGCAGTTGAAACAAATGATTTTATCTGCCCGGAGGGGCGGGTGGTTTATATTTCCCTGGGAACTATCTTTAACCGGGATGAAAGGCTGCTTAGAGAGATTGTAAGGCAGTTTGGCGTGGGAAAAAAGAAGGCAGAATACCCGGGGGAGAAGGGGGATTTCCAGGAATATGTGATTGTGATGGCATGGCCAGGGGACAGGGCAGGTGCAGTAACCATGTTTCCGGATAATTTTATTGTGAGAGGTTTTGTCAACCAGGGGGAGATATTAAAGAGAGCCTCCTTATTTATCAGTGCCGGGGGAATGAATAGCATTCATGAGGCGTTGTATTACGGGGTTCCTTGCCTGCTTTGCCCTCAGCAGGGGGAACAGCTTATAAACGCCAGGCAGTTTGAGAAACTAGGTTTTGGGAGGGTTCTGCGTGATCCGGCAAAGGTGAGGGAGGAGGCGGAAATGGCTATGAAGCTTAAGGATAGCTGGGAAGAAGGAAGGAGAAAAGAGATGACAGGAATTCACATAGAGGAAGGCATGAAGCTGTTCCAGAAGAGGGGGATCCAAGACCCAGGAGAGGGGGAGGAAGAAAAGGAAAGGGCAGACGGCAGGGAAACGGTTCTTGTAACAGGGGCGACAGGTTTTTTGGGGGAATATCTGGTGCGTAGGCTGGCAGGGGAATACCGGGTACTTGCGTTGGGGAGGAACCAGGAAAAGGGAAAGCGGCTGGAAGAACTTGGGGCAGTGTTCTGCCAGGGGGATTTTACAGATGAAGATAGCTGCAGCAGATATTTCAGAGGGGTGCAGTACGTCATCCACGGAGGTGCTTTGTCTACAGTGTGGGGGGAGTGGGAGGATTTTTATAACACGAATGTGCTGGGGACGGATCTGGTGGCAAGGCTTTGCCTGGAAAACGGCGTGCGCAGGATGGTCTACATCTCGTCTCCTAGCATTTATTCCGGAAGAGAGGATCAGTATGGGATCCGGGAAGAGCAGGCACCAAAAGAAAATGGCCTGAACTACTATATCCGCTCAAAGCTGATGGCAGAACAAAAGATCAGGGAGTGGGGAAAAAGAGGGCTGGAAACCGTAGTTCTGCGCCCCCGTGGACTGATTGGAATCGGGGATACCAGCCTGGTGCCACGGCTGCTGCGGGCAAACGGAGGGGTTGGCATCCCCCTGTTTCGGGAAGGAGAAAACCTGGTTGACTTAACCAGTGTGGAGAATGTAGCCCTGGCCTGCCAGCTGGCAATGACTGAGAGGAAAGCGGCCGGGCAAGTGTTTAATATTACCAACGGGGAGCCGGCACCGTTCCGGGTTTTGTTGGAAAAATTCTTGCAGGCAGCAGGGGAGAAGCCTTGTTACCGGAGAATCCCCTTTCCTGTAGTGTATGGGCTGGCGGGGCTGATGGAAGGGGTTTACCGGAAATTCGGCCTGCCGGGAGAGCCGCCGCTGACAAGGTATACAGCTTGCACGCTGGGATTTGCCCAAACGATGGATATCACAAAGGCCAAAGAAATTCTGGGATACCGGCCGGAGAAGACATTGGAGGAATCTATTAAGGAATATGGCAAATGGTGGAGAACCATGCACGGCAAAGGGAAGGTACGGCCAGGAAAAATTGACAAGGCGGTGGTCTACCACTGCGGGTTTTGTACCAATAACCTGGCATTGATGTTTTGGGGGATGCCGTGGAAAAAAAGGCGGTTCCCGGCAGCGGCAGTATTGATCCGGCATAAGGATTTCGGGAACATTTTATATGATACAGGATATTCGGAACGTATTTTCGGCACGGATACCCACAGAGGCGGGGTATCCGGAAAATGGGAAATGTTTTTATTAAGATTGTACCGGCGGCTGAATCCGGTGTCTCTAAAAGAAGGAGACCGGATTGACAGGAAGTTAATCCGGGACGGGATAGAACCAGGGAGTATAAAAACGATTATCCTATCCCATGGCCATCCTGACCATGTGGGCGGGCTTTGCCGGTTTTTTGGGTATGAATTGGTGGCTTCAAAGGAAGTCCTGCGGGGGCTTAGAAAGCCAAGGCTTTGCCGCCTGGTATTTTCCAGCCAACTTCCGCAGATGGAGGGGATCCGGTTCAAGCCGGTATCAGGGGAGAAGCTGACAGGGCATTTTTTATGCCAATATTTTGAGCAGGTTTACGACCTGTTTGGAGACGGAAGCCTGGCTGCGGTGGTTTTGGACGGGCATTGTAAAGGGCAGATCGGGCTGTGGGTTGCGGATTTGGATTTGTTTTTAGCAGCGGATGCCTGTTGGGGCAGGGATTTGGTGCATGCCACAAAACGGATGAGATGGGTTGCGCGGCTGGTGCAGGAAGATTTTAAAAAGTATCGGGATACGCTTGGGAGGATTTGCCGGATGAAAAAGGAACATCCGGAGATCCGGGTGGTATTTTCACACCAACAAGGGAGGGAAGCGGTATATGCCAGAACAGATTGAGATATTGAGGCATTATTTATACTATAAATATTTTTTGCGTTTGAAAAGCAGGAAGAGGTTAAAGCGGCGGCAGGAAAGAAAGATAAAAAAACATTTGGATTTCGTGGCAGGGCATTCGCAGATCTATCAGGGAATGCGGAAATTGGAAGATTACCCGGTGGCGGATAAAGAGTTTATGATGGGGCATTTCCATGAACTGAACACGGTGGGGATCGGGAGGGCGGAGGCGGAACGGTTTGCGGTAAAGGCAGAGCAGGAGAGGGATTTTGCGCCAAAGCTTCGGGGGATTACTGTGGGGCTGAGTTCCGGGACTTCAGGTCGGAGGGGGATTTTTTTGGTCTCGGACAAGGAGAGGGTGCGTTGGGCAGGGTATATCCTGGCAAAGTTTTTGCCGGGGAGGATCTGGGATCCATGTTCTATCGGTTTTTTCATGAGGGCAGACAGCAACCTGTATCAGTCCGTGGGGTCAAAGCGGATCCGGTTCCATTTTTTTGATATATATGAAGATTTCGAGAGCCACAGAGGCCGGTTGGAGGAAATTAACCCGCAGGTGCTGGTGGGGCAGCCATCGGTACTGCTTGAGATAGCCGGGGAGATGGAGAAGGGGCAGGTCAGGATTTGCCCCGAGGTGGTGATTTCAGTTGCGGAAGTATTGGAGAAGGAGGATGAAGAAAGACTTAAGAAGGGGTTCGGGCTAAAGATTATCCATCAGGTGTACCAGTGCACAGAAGGGTGCCTTGCCGCTACCTGCCGGTGCGGGACATTGCATCTGAATGAAGATATCGTACATATTGAGCGGGAATACCTGGATGGGCGGCGGTTTGTGCCCGTGGTGACGGATTTTGAGAGGCGGGCACAGCCGATTATCCGGTACCGGCTGAATGATATTTTAGTGGAGAGGAAGGGACGGTGCAGCTGCGGGAGCCCCTGCATTGCCTTAGAAAGGATTGAAGGGCGGGAGGACGACATATTCCTTTTTACCGGAAAGGACAAAACCGTGAAAAAGGTGTTTCCGGACTTTATCCGCAGATGTGTGCTGTTTGCGGAAGACGGGGAGGAGGAAAAAGCAGGAAATGCGGGGAAAGGGGGGAACCCAAAAGAGGCGGGAAATCCAAAGAACTTGAAAAACCCCGGAAAAACTGTCAGTGATTACCGGGTCGTGCAGGAAGAAGACGGGAGGATTTTTGTTTATTGTGATTTGTCGGAGGCGGGGAAGCAGCAGGTATTAAAGGAATTTGAGTTGTTGGCACAGGATCGGGGATTTATGATGCCGGATGTGGTTTTTATGAGATACCAGTATGAACCGGGGAAAAAAATGAAACGGGTGGAGAGGAAGCAGCAAACGGGGAAGGCTGGAAAAGAGACAGGGGCAGCAGGGGAATAGATGCTGCAAAAATGGTTTGGAATAACGGAGGGACAGAGGATGATGCGCAAAAAAGAGGAAAGCGGCATAAAAAAGAATGGGAAACAGGGGAGGACTGTAAACGGAGGTGCTTTTGAGCGGAAGGTAATGATAGCAGGTTTGGGGAGGGCGCTTGCCGGAAAGGAAATTCATTTTGCGGATCAAACCAGATACCGCCTGCTGCCGGGCCAGAGCCTTTTGGATCTTGCCGTGGAGGCAGCAGGACAGGCTTTGGAGAATGCAGGGATGAAAATTGAAGACATGGACTGTATTGTATGTGCTATGGCGACACCCCTGCAGGCAATTCCTTGTAATGCGGCGCTGGTTCATGAGAGGATGGCAAAGGGATTGCAGATTCCAGCCATAGATATCAACACAACATGCACCAGTTTCCTTTCTGCTGTGGATATCTTTTCTTGCCTTGTGGATAGCGGGCGGTTTAGGAGAGTTTTGGTTTTGTCGGGGGATACGGCATCCGCTGCCTTGAATCCAAGGCAGCAGGAGAGTTTTGAACTGTTTTCGGACGGGGCGGCTGCCTGTGTCCTGGCAGGTTCGGAAGATGGGGCGTCAGCCGTTTTGTATAGCCGCCAGGAGACATGGTCGGAGGGTGCCCACGATACGGAAATCCGGGGCGGAGGCGGGCTGCAGCCGGTTTTTGCCTTGAATGAAGAAAACCGGGAGGATTATTATTTTGATATGAAGGGGCATCAGATTTTAAAATTATGTGCGAAGCGGCTGCCGGATTTTGTGGAAAGGTGCTTAAAAGAGGCTTGTGTATCACGGGAGGAAATTCGGATGGTAGTGCCCCATCAGGCAAGCCGTGCGCTCGGAGTGATTATGCCCCGTTTGGGCTTTTCTAAAGGGAAGTATATTGACCGGGTGGAGCAATATGGGAATATGGTTTCAGCATCTGTGCCATTTGCTTTATGCGAGGCTGTGGAAATAGGAAGGGTTAAGAGAGGGGATTTGATCCTGTTAATCGGGACGGCAGCTGGGCTTACGGTGAATTTTTTGTTAATGAGGTTTTAAATGAAGGGAAAGGATGGCTTAGGAGGCAATCGTGGGAAAGCTTAAATTATTACGATAATTGTAAGGAATTGACGGAAATATCCCGTGTAAAACTATTGTAAAATTGTTTAGTCTATAGTATGATAGACTCAAATGGAGGTGGAAGAAATGAGAAAACATGTGATGACCATGATGATGGCAACTTTTTTTGCAGTAACATGTGCTGTTCCGGTTTTTGCCCATTGTCATGGCAGCAGCCAGCCAGCCCAAAGCCGTGAGTATGCGTGCGAAACTTATTGCGAAGATGGATTTTTGTGCGGTGAGGACGGACACTACTGTGCAGATCACAGGGATGGGGACGTCTGTGGAGGGTATGAAGCATGTGAGCCTGTCCGTAGGAGCAGCCACCATCATCACGGAAGACATCATTGATCGGCAAAAGCCCAGTTTTTAATTTCGGCGTAGCAAGGTGATGCGGGCGGATTCTTCAGGTTATGGGGAATCCGCCCGTTCATAGTTCAGATAATAAAAATCCAGACAGTTGATGAGGTGGGAAGATATGCATAAATTTTTACGAAGTGTCGGATTTGGTTCCTATCAGAAGAAAAAAGAGATTGCCAGGCTGCTAGATGAACTGGAGGAAGCTGCGGGGGAACGCAGAAGGATTCAAATAGAACCAGACAGCAATTTATGTGAGATCCGTGCCGAAGTGGCGCCAGGCATGGGGATTGTGATTGTAGGGGAGACAAACGAGGAGGGGGTATTTTGCCGGGAATATTATTACCCTTACCTGACGGGGGAGGATGTATCCTCAGAGGTGGAGTGTACGATTCAGCGCCACACAGAAAAGGAAACTTTTGGAGGTCTGTTGGATGAGACCCGTGTAGGGATCTCATTGATTTTTTACTTGGACAATGGATTTGAATATTTAGAACGGGGGCTGGATCAGGTATCCCGAAAGGTAAAATCAGTAAAGCTTACCGGGCTCTCGGGGGAAGGAAAGATTTTGCTGCCCTTGCATAAAACGCGCAAGCAGATTGAAAAGGCGCAGGTAGCGGCCAAGGACCGCAGCAATCTTCTGGAAGCGGCGCGCAATGGCGACGAGGATGCCATGGAGACCCTGACGATTGAGGATATTGATATGTATTCCCAGATTTCCCGGCGGGTGATGAAAGAAGATATCTATTCCATCGTAGATTCGAGTTTTATGCCGAGTGGGATAGAATGTGACCAATATACTGTGATTGGGGAAGTGGTTCGGGTAGAGGAAAAGACAAACCGGATAACAGAGGAACTGGTATATGACCTCACATTAAACTGTAACGACATGGTTTTTCACGTAGGGATTGCCAGGAAGGACCTGCTTGGTGAGCCGGTGGTGGGAAGACGTTTTAAGGGGCAGATATGGATGCAGGGAGTGGTTAGTTTTGAGGAATTTGATGATTGAGGTTTTTCGGTGGGGGCATCGAAATGTGATGGGTTCATCAGAAGGGAAAGGTAAAATGAAATTCTGCTTGACGGAAGCAGAATTTACTAATATAATAGGAGATGGTTCTGGAAGTAAACGGTGCGTGTATGTTGGCCGTTGAAAGTTTTTTATTAGATTTTGTATGTTTTGGTACGTTTCCGTAGCTCAGATGGATAGAGCGACCGCCTCCTAAGCGGTAGGTCGGGTGTTCGAGTCACCTCGGGAACGCTGGGAACACAGCCGAAAGCCTTGATTTAGAGGGTTTTCGGCTTTCTTTATTTCAGTATCGAAATATTGGTCGGATGTTCAAATAATCAGGTCTGTTTTTCTGTTAATCACAGATGTCCTTGCCGTTAAGATCAGTTGTGTATGTAGCTGCCAGTGACCGGCAGGGGAATTTATTATGGGTGGATTGTCAGTTGCCCATGTTCCCAACCATCTTGTTAGGGTCTCCGTTGGAATCTACGGTCGTCTGCTGTTGATCTTTAACAGGTTAAAATTTGGTGTTGTGGTAACTGGTTGGCTCCACGGGTCGGGTAATGGTGGGGTAGGAGCGGCCGAACATGTAGACATAGAACTCCACGTTGCTGGTGAAGACATATTCCACCCAGTCGCCAGTCACATGGAACGCAAGGCTGATATCCCTTACCCGGTAGTCATCTGTGGATAGGGGGATCTTGCTGGCGAGCCTGTTTGTCACCAGGTCTTCCAGCATGGCGGTATAGTCCCCGCTGGATAGAGGGTATTTTGGTCTGTCTCTTTGTTAATGCCTCCAGAGATCTGGGTCTGTTTCACCATCTGGTCTGCACAGTGGTCTAGTTCCTGATTGGTGGAGATGATGCTAGACAGATCCAGGATGAATGCCAGCAGGAGCACCGCGATAAAGATAAATACCACCGTACTGAAATAGTCTACATTTCCCCAGAATGGAAAACGGCTGCTTTACATATTTTTGACTGTACCAAGTATAGCATGGATGCCTTTACGGGGAAAGAGCAGAACCGTGCCAATGTCTGGCCAATTTGTTCTTTTAGTGATATTCACCCAAATAGGTTAGACTTGCCATAGCATAACTAAAACAGCTTAAAAGTGCATTGATTTGACAATAGCACATTATTTTTAACTAATTTAATGTGCTTATGTACCATAAAACTTGATAATCACACATTATTTATATACAATATAATGTGTATAAAAAAGGGGTGATTGTCATGGGGACTGAGATTACAATAAAAACTCTTTTGGAAAATTCACCGGATGGTATCATTACGGCCAGACAGATCACAGAATCCGGAATGCACCGAAGCATATTGCAGAAGCTTGTAAAGGATGGAGAATTATATCGTTATGGACGGGGTATCTATTCCCATGATACAGCATTGTACCTTTTAGGATATTCAGACAGGACACCGGCAAAATATACAATGACTTTTCCAAAAGGGTATAATGCACCTTCCCTTAAACAGGAAAATATTATTGTGAAACGAGTTGTGCCAGATAATTATACACTCGAAATCATCGAAATAAAGTCACCCTGTGGGAATCCCATCAAAACATACAATCTCGAAAGAACATTATGTGACATTGTGCGTGGCAGCGGCAGTGATATTCAGATCGTAAATGGAGCAATGAAACGGTATGCGGCTTCTAAAGAAAAAGATATACACAAGTTGATGAAATATGCGGGGCAGCTAAGGGTAAAACCAAAGATATTACATTATATGGAGGTGCTGTTATGATAACCAGAAATCCAATGCAGCTTAAAGCGTTCATTAAGAAAAGGCAGCAGAGAAAAATATTTCTGCACAACTTGTCATGCAGAACTACATGCTAGAGAGGCTGCTGGAAAGAATTTCACTATCGACATATTGGTTGTCACTGCTGTCAGCAGGAAAGCAAATTGTAATTTTCTTATTTTTATGGTAAGATGGGAAATAAGAAAGACTGCGTTGCAAATAGGATAGACAAAAATGGAAACAATAGGATAGAGGTGTCTGCATAGAATGGATCAGGAAGTAAAAACTATATCATCTGATGCTGAAAAGAAGCCGGAACAGATGGCAAAATATACGGTAAAGGACAGCGTGTTCACTTCACTCTTCCGGGAGCCGAAATATCTTCTGCAGTTATATCAGGCGCTGCATCCGGAAGATTGGGAAGCGACAGAAGACAGCATTACCAATGTGACCATCACAAATGTCCTCTTGGATCAGTTCTATAATGATGTCGGCTTTCAGGTCAGGGAAAAATTAGTCATCCTGGTGGAGCAGCAGTCCAGTTGGAGCATCAATATCGTGGTGCGCTGCCTGCTGTACCTTGCCCAGACATACCAGGAGTATTTTACGGACACGAAGCAGAATATATATGGGAGCAGAAAGCTGAAACTGCCGAAGCCGGAGGTCTGTGTTATATATACGGGCAGCCGAAAGACAAGGCCGGAATATCTGAGTCTGTCGAAGGAATTTTTTGATGGGGATGCCAGCGTCCTTGATGTAAAAGTCAGAATGATCTATGACGGGCAGGATGGGGATATCATCAATCAGTATGTGAATTTTACAAAGATATACAATGACCAGGTGAAGCAGTACGGAAGAACCAGGGAGGCGGTCATGGAAACGATCCGTATTTGTAAAGACCGAAATGTGCTGGCTGAGTTTTTCTCGGAGCGTGAAAAGGAGGTAGTGGATATCATGATGACGTTGTTTAATGAAGAATATATTTTAAAGACCTATGTGGAGAGCGAGAAGCAGGAGGCAGCTGAAAAAACAAAAATAGGAACAGCACAAAGATTATATGAAATGGGGATTTCAGTTCAGGATATTGCAAAGGCATGTCAGGTCACTGTAGAGACCGTAGAACAGTGGCTTGGCCTTGTTAAAGCTTAGAATGTGGGCACTATTATGATATTGTTTAGTGAAGAATACATCTTAATGGCTTATGTGAAAAGTAAAGAAGAGGAAGCATCTGATAAAACCAAAAAAGGAATAGTTCAAAAACTGTACAAAAAAGGAAATTCCATAGAGGAGATTGCGGGTATCCTTGATGTTTCAGTAAAAGAAGTGGAACAGTGGCTTGGATTTGTCAAGGTTTAACAGAATTGTGACCATTTGATTATAAAAATCCGAAACCGCCTATAAAATGTGGTTTTGGATTTTTTGACTTTTAATATGATAGATTTTGTCAGAGAGTGATTAACCACAAATTATATTATTGGTATAATGACAAATTCGTGAATTGGTGTTATAGTGATTACAGTTAAGAAAAAAGCGGACCGAATGAGTCCAGAAAGGAAATGATCATGGCAACAGTTAATTTCGCTGCGAAGGCTTTCGCATATTATCTACATAGCGAACATTATGAGGCACTGTTCAGTAAAGAAAGAGAACAGAGTCTGGTTAAGATGCGCTCATGTAAGGTAAGGAAAAGGCGAAAAACTGTGTGATACCTGGACGGCAGATTTTGTACGGATGCCTGACAGGAATAGAACATGGATTTATGTACCGCTTATCTTGTATGAGGTAGGCGGTATTTTTTATGCTCCATTCGCTCAGATGGGAGAGCACTCGACTTTTAATCGAGTGGCCATGGGTCCGAGGTCTACTCTTCGTTCCGGTCCGTGCTGGACGTGGTCCACTGGACCACAGCACCCCATGGGGATCATTATGGCTCCTTAGTCTAAAGGTCAGGACGTCGGCCTCTCAAGCCGGAGATGATGGGTTCGAGCCCCGCAGGAGCTACTGTGGCTATAGGACGATGGTAGTCCGGCAGATTGTGGCTCTGCTTATGGGGGCGCAAGATGTCCGGGGGACATCTGCTTTGCGCCGACCGAAGCGGAGCGGAGACCGATTCCCCCTGGTCACCCCATGGATGGGTATGCCTAGTGGCGAGGGCAGCGGACTGTAAATCCGTCACAAAGAAACACCGCAGGTGGTAGTACATATCTCATGCTCTGTAACAGTAGAATCTTTCTGTGAATCTGTTTCATCCGGCAGTGCAAGATTGATTTTCAGGACCATGGCAACCTCCTCTTTATCAACAAGGACATCTGATATCTGGAACATGGTAGAAAGGTAGCTATGCAGATAGATCACGCTGCCTGTCCTTCCGGGGAATGACATGAAAGAGATATAGTCCATGTCAGCAAGCTTTTTTAGTATCCGCCCTGTTGTAGCTTTGGAGATGCCCCAGCGGACAGCCATTTCACTGTAGGCGGCCAGCGGGGAGCCGGTGCCATTACGGAAATAGACAACCGGACCAATTTCTGAACCCTGTACCTGGCTGTCATTGTAGACGGCAGACATCCACAGATCCAGCAGGATATCCATTTCAGAGCAGCGGCCGGCGCTGACCAGTTCTGCTGCAATCACAGTCGGCATAAAGAAAAATCCTGTATCCTTTTGACAAGGGCAGTTGTAGTCCAACACGGTATTATGTTTTTTCCAGTCACGGATCTTATATTTGACCACTTTCCCACGGTCAAGAAAAAGATAGGAAATAAGGTGGCGTTTCTGCAGTTCATCCAGGATGGAGACTGCCTGGCGCTGGAAACGAGTACGAAACCATGTAGCCAGTTCCTTCACGGTACAGATCCACTCACCGGGATATACTGTATAGCCGATACCGTCTATGCGGAGGTAAGAAGTACGGAAATTTGCATAGCTGCAAAGTACCGTATAATAAAAAAGACCGGAGCCCCCGCCAGTGCGAATGCTTCGGTCTGCCATTAAGTTCTGGATAAACTGCCGGTAGATCCGGCAGCGTGGATAGTCCACAATCTGTTTGATTTCTAATTGATACTCTGACATAGAACCCTCCATGTATCAGCAAATCCTGTTCAGGAAAAATAAGTCCGCTTTTGTTGCCGGTCGGTGTGGGCTTATGGTAAAATGACATTATCTGATGTCAGATGTACACAGCAACAACAAAATATAGACATCAATTTAAAGTGAGCTACTCGGATTAGCTTAAAAATCAGATGATGATTCTGCTAATTTTTTGTTAATTTGATGAAAGTGAATAGTAGTAGATAAAATTGTGCAATATGCAATAAAAATGCACAATAAACTGGGTTTTACGAGGATACTTTAGACATGAAAGAGCATGAAAAGAGGTGTAAGGTAACCGCAGGGCAAGGTATAAGTTTTCCTCCTATAGCTTGAATTCTTTTGTGTACTTTCTTTTATACATAGGTATGCCCCTCATATGATAGCTTTTGGATCTTTCCATTGCCTACCATATGGGGAGCATATCGTTTTAAGCGGATTTAAAGACTTTTAAACATGGAAAAAGGAAAAATCTTGTTCTATCACAACTCAACTAAACTTTGATGGATTTTAAGACATGAAGAATGGCAAAAATAAATTCAACTAGCACATTTTTCCATATAGTTTCAGGGCTTTTCGGGATTATTCGGGATTGTTCATCATCACTCCTTTTTGCCACTCTTCATGTCGATTCACAACTTCTGTAAAAAATATCAAGGTACACATGTAAACAGGGATTGTTTATGCCAACTGGAAATATGCCCTAAATTGTGGTAGAATACGGTACAGTGAAAAAGCTGGCATGAGAGGTGAACTTAGTTGAAAAACAAAAGGGATATGATCGGGATTTTTTTGATCTGCGTTATGATGGTTTCTTTGGGATTGGCGTTTGACTTGGAGAAAGACCAGAGATATCTGCCTTTTCTGATAGCCATGGCTTTTGTGACGCTGATGTTCTTCCTTATGAAGGGCAGCCAGTCCAACTTGAAAAAGCAGCATAAGACCATTTTCTTTTTCTTTGTTTCACTGGCGGAGATGCTATGGCTCGGATGGGTTGGCGTGACATTAAACTGGTCGTTCACTTTGGGTTTTATGGGAGCGGTCTGTGCCGCATGGTTTCTGATAAATCTCGTCTATATCTATCTGCGCCAGAGGCGGGTGGTGCTCCGGTGGAACGCAGCCTATACAGCCTGGAAGTCCGGTGGCAGCGCGGAGGACTATCTGAAAGAGATGGAACAATGCGAGATAGAGATAAAAAACGATACGGGCATCATGTTTGTATATGGCGGCATCCCCTTGAACGATCATATCTCGGTACATAAAATCTATCTGCTGAAAGAAATGGGACGGAACCGGGAATGCCTTGAGCTGCTGAAAAGAACCTTGCCCAAAATCAAGAACCCAGAGGTGCAGAAAGCCCTTTCGGAAGCAGAAACGGAAATCACAAAGAAGGAGGCCGGAGAACATGGATAAGATTGGGCAGCTTATTGAGAGTGGCTTTTTCGGCGGGATTGTAATTGCTGCTACGTTTTCCGGAGCTGCTGTTTTTCTTTATCTGATTTATCGGTTGATAAAGTTCCTATAGCCCAAAGAGGTACGGCAGGAAAAGCAGCGGATTCTTTCCCACTGTTTTTATAAGGTTTCCGGGCGTGGCCGGGCCTCTTATCTCATACTCTGCCTGGAAGAAGCCCTATTGTTTTATGGACAGGATTTTTCCGCCTAGGAACGGATATTGCGGGAATTGTGGTCTGTCACGAGCCGTTCAGAGGGAGGCTGGATTAGAGACTGGTTGGATTGCGTGGGGGAGTTGTTGCCCGGCCAGATACTGGTTGCCCATGACCCGGACGCGCCCCATTTCATAGACGAGGCGGAGGAAATGATGGAAAAATGGGGTGTGCCGCTCCCGGTAGATGAGGCCGTCCAGTTTCTTTTAACCCAAAAGGATTTTTTGCTTGGAAAACCTTTTGACGGCCTGCGCCTTTCACATCTGTCAAAGAAATTTTGAAACAAAGATATAAGGCAGAAGGCCGGGAGATAACTTTTCATAAGAATGCAACTGCCAAAGATGTAGATACGCTGATTGGATTTTGTTCGGACAGTTTAGGCATTTATCCCGTCCGGAACGTTGGAACAAAATGAAGAGGTAATGGATATGTATTCTTATTCTGAAATAGTGAACGAGTTATTAAAAGAATTTCCAGAGATCAGCGGGCGTTACGCAGGAGAGTTGGCATGGATTCAGGATACATTTCAAGGCCAGGAAACCAAGGGGCAGACGATTTGTTTTGACCGGTGCTTCTGCAATTACATTGGTCGCTTGCTGGTGAGCGGGCACCAGGATAATGTCAAGATAAAACAGGTCTTTGCTTTTTTAGAAGACATGGCCACAAGTGAAGATCAGGAAGTCAAGGATCTACTGCAGGTAACGGTTTTGGAATATCTCCGCAGCTGGTATCTGTTACAGAGGGAATCTGAGAAGTTTATGCAGCCAGAAACAAGGAAAATGTTTGATACTGTAAAAGGTTATCTGGAAGAGCCGGCAAAGGATGAAATACCTGATTTTCTCTGAAAACAGCATTTATCTTACTGTTTCTTGTATCCATTCGGCATAAAATCATCACAAAACAGGCAGTATATCGTTGCAACACTCTACAAACCGGAAATCCCTTCCCCTTGCGAGAACAGCGAATTTCTGCTATAATTACAATATATTTTTAGAAAGTGAGTTTGACAAACATGAGAAGTTATGCCATCCTAAAGCAAGCAAGGCAGCAAGGCGGTACTATAACTATATAGTTCCGAAGATTTGTCATGCTCAATTTTATACCATCAAAATGGCGCTCTTATGTTCGCAGGAAACTGTGCGGCTGGGAGCGCCTTTTTACTTTGAAAACCGGCGGCGTTCCATCGGCTTATTCAGAAAATGAATGCCTATATTTCAATCAGCCGGGAGGTGACGAAAATATTTACAAATTTGAAAAAATATTTGTTGTTGGGATGGCCTGCCTGCTGGCGCTGTCGGCTCCGCTCTGGAACAGCTGTCCGATTTTTTCGCCTGGACGAATAATGAGACCATCACCCTGCCAGTATGGTATCATCTCCGGGACGTCTACCCTGTTGGAATAGAGGATGAAACTGGCTGGATGTATCGAGGACCGGTGATCGGTCTCAATGAAGGGTGGAACATTGATACCCATAACGGACACTTTCATTTTTATATGCCGTTTTGGGAAATTACTGGTCTGAATGCTTCCTGGGATTGATGGATCTGTATCTTAAAATCCTAACCCTAAAGATATGGCTTACACCTGTGATGAAACAGAATATCCCATTGAAAACAATCAGCAACAGGAGGAATGGATGATGACAACAATGGCCTGCTTTCTGACTGGAAAAGAGGGGAGCGTTCGCCGGTCAAAGTTTCGTTGATTATGATGGCGGGTATTGTAGCACTGGCGCTTGTGATTGTTATACGGGGATAAGGACAGGGGGATAAACGGCAGAAATAATATAAGAAATATAGTAAATGGAGAAAGCGGTAATGAAAAAAAGTGCTTACAGGAAATGGATATTTCCTGTCCTGGTGGTATTTCTGCTGGTTGTCTCATTTATAATCCGAAAATATAAAAAGCAGGAAACAGAGTATTCCATAATGCAGGCTGTCATTGAAAAACTGCCGGATTATCAGAATGAGATTGAAAGCTGGGGATACCAGGTATCTGTACTGCCGAAAATGACCGGGGAGCCGGAGCATGCAGGACTCATGCGTTACTACCTGGAATCTGCCGGTCCGGTCTTAATACTGGAGAACCAGGATGGCGGAATGTATTGCTTTTATTATGGTTTTGACCAATATATCAGTGAGGAAACTTACACAGAAAATATGCAGCTGTTTCCGATTAGCCAGTATGATGAGAAAGAGTATGAAGATGTTCTGAAAACGGTCCGCCTGCAGATCTGCAAGAGAAATATAAAGCAGGAGCCGCTGTTTGAAAACACAGCGGATGCCGGTTCCAAAGACCGCTATGATGTATCTGTCCTGATTGAAATAACGGCGGAGTCTTTGGAGGACGGGAATGAAGTCTCTGTCATTGGAGGAGGTTTTTTTGAAACAAATTACTGCAGCAATAATTTTGAGGAATGCCGCTTGTGGAATGGAATAGACCCCACAAGCACAAACAGTTATTTCGACCATAATATCAAACAGGAATACAGCGCAGCACAGCTGCTGGGATATTACAGGAAGGGATTGGAATTACAGAACCGATTGATAGAATTGTACCGTGAAAGGCAGGAGGAGGATGGCAGGTAAAATAAAAGAGAGAGTCTGTTTTGCCAGTCTTATATGTACATTGATGTTACTGCTTACTTCATGTGGTTTCCATCTTATGTCCAAACGGGAAGTAGAAGAATATTTAGAGAAACAGTACGGCCAGAAATTTACGGTGAATTCTTCCGAGTCTGCCACCGATGATTATTATGAAAATGATGTATGGAGGGTAAGGGCATATACTGTGTCACCAAAAGACGACCTCCAAACGCAGTTTGATATTTTTGGTAAGGCATTTGAAACGCGGGCGGCTGATACAGATGTGGAATATTCTTTCGACTATTTTTATC
Organism: bacterium 1XD21-70; assembly: GCA_003669055.1. Lineage (GTDB taxonomy): Bacteria > Bacillota > Clostridia > Lachnospirales > Lachnospiraceae > Brotaphodocola. Next base: position 25,637 of record RAYB01000031.1, on the reverse strand, counting down.
CTGTCAAGTCGTCATCTGTCTATTATTCTGATTTGTATGTAAACATAGAACCAGTTTCTTCGGGAAATTTGGAAACAGTGTGTATGGTATTGTTCCAGATGTAGAAATATTAAATTCAAATTCATGGAGGAAATGCCATGACCAATAAATTTTTTGCTGATTCTTTGTTTCTTACATCAAAGGAATACCCTCTAACGAGCGCATTCCGTATCTCCAGGGGGAGTCACTTACACAGGAAACCGTAAATCGCTTGACAGATCAAATACTATCTGGAATTGTCTGTTCTGTCCAACTTGACGATGAAACAAAGGAAAATAGTTTGGTTGCTGATTTTCGGGAAGGATGGTCAACTGTATATATTGTCAAGGAATGCGAGAATTATTATGAGTTTGTAAATGATCAATTTCCAACTTGTGAAACGCAGTTAAATGTCACTGGCGATGGGCCTACTCCTCAAAAACATGCGACTGAGGATCTGCAGTTAATGGCAGAGATCATGATACATTTCATGCAAACAGGAATGGTATATCCAGATTGTACATGGGAGCATACAATCCATTAAGGTATCAGAAACAATTTGGTTAAAGAAAAAAGAACTTCTTTAGTGAATATAGAAGGAAGTGAAAGCCTATGTCAAACACATTTCCGTTAGAAGAATTGCGCTCATTGTTAGAAAAGGCAAGGGCCACAGATGCCGATTTGAAACAATTTGGTGCAAAACAGCATAAATATCAATGGAATCCGCCAGCGTCTCTCAAAGAGATAGAAAAATTCGAGCAGGAAACAGGGATTTCACTTCCGGACGGCTACCGTAACTTTCTGCTGCAGGCGGGAAATGGCGGAGCCGGGCCTTTTTACGGCCTGTTTTCACTGGAGCAGGTGAAGGGCTGGCTGAACTGGCAGGTGGAGCCGGGAGAAACGCCGTATCTTGCTCCGGGAACTGATCCGGATTCTTTAAAAGATTTAGGCGACAGGGATCATGACTGGCGGCGGGGCTGTATTCCCATTGAATCTCAGGGAGATACTTATTTTACTTATCTGCTGGTGGCAGGGCCGGACCGGGGCCATGTCGTTTATATAGAATATGAGCGCTCCTGGATATTCTTCCCCAGAGAGCCGGACTTTTTATCCTGGTATATCCGTTGGCTGCGGGAGGCGGCAGCCGGTTACGATATGGGGTGGTTCGGCCTTTCTCTGGATGGCGACGAAGAAACGCTGCGGAAGCTTTACATTCAGGCCGATACGGATGCGGAACGTCTGCTGGCGGTCGGCAGCATGGACAAGTTCCCGGCTTTATCGGAGGCTTCCCGGGATTTCATACGCGGGATTTTGGATGATTGGATCGCAAAGGAAAATGTGGACAGCCTGCCCCTGCTGGCTTACCGTGTAGACCCTGTGTTATATGGACAGTTTTTGGATAAACGGTGGGAAGCAGGGTTGTTTGACCAGGTAGTCTATGAGTTGTACCACACGCCCGCGGAAAGGAAAGATCTGGCGAAGAGTTGGAGGGAGCGCATTCTGGATAAGCTGTCGGAGCTTTCCCCGGAAACTTATTGTATCGCAATCCCTCTTTTAAGAATGGGCGGTGAAGTGAAACTGGAACAGGTGGCGTTTCTTCTGGACAAAGCCGAAGGCAGGGAAAAAAGGGAACTGCTCTATGATCTGGGGCGTTTCCCGGACGCAAAGGAACACCTGGAGATATGGCTGGACTTTTTGTGGGAACGGGAGGATTTGGAGCTGCTCCATTATGCCCTGATGTCCGTTCCCCGTGTAAACGAGTCTCGGTTACAGGAAGCATTGCTTGAGGTGCAGGAGGCATTTCCGTTTGCGCTGGAGCAGATCCATGTGGACGATTATAAGGACAAAGAAGCAATGGAGCGTTCTTTCCGCCGGGATGCGGAACGCAAGGTCTACAAAGGGGCCGGCACGGTGTTAAAGGATTTGTTTTATGAAAGCATTAACCCGGAGAATACCCGTTTTCCCCGCCCGTACCGTCTGGAGATGCCGGGAAATGCGCTGGCTGACCTTGGCATGTACCGGACACCACCGGCAGACGGGATTTTGCTGCATCCGCTGATTGCCCTTGCCATCCGGCAGGAATCGGGCGGATGGCTGCCGTCCACGGCCTGGGACTGGGGGCGGAAGTTAAAGCAGATGAAAAAACTGCAGCTTGTCCTGTCCGAAAAAACAGTCCAGAGTTGGGATGATGAAAGGCGCTATGCGTATCTTCGTGCGCCGGAGGAACATTTTCCCCCGGAACCTTACTATTATGACCTCCGGGGCTGGTCTGTTATCGGGCGTATGGAGAATTTACGGGAACTGCGGATCTGTGAAATATGTGTGGAGGATTTTTCTTTCCTGACAGAGTGTAAAAATCTGCGGACGTTATCTCTCTATAATACAAATTTTACGGATTGCCGGTTACTGCTGAAGCTGCCTAAGTTAAAATATATTGACCTGCGCTCCTGCCGCTTGATACATAAAGAGGTTTTGAAGAAACTTCATGTGGAGTGTGAACTATAAAATAAAGGAGATATGGTATGTCGGAATTATTAAACAATGTTCGTTCCCGCATTGAATCGTTGGGGATAGGTTTTCAATTTGTAAAGACAGTCAAAACCGGAACAAATGGAGCAGAACGGGAAACATGGCTTTTGGAATATGAGGGTTCCCAGTTTATCTTTGTACCTGGCAGGAAACATGTCACTTTGGGATGGGATACAGATCAATGTCCTCTGGGAGAAGGTGTATTAGAAGGTCTGCAGAAAGAATTTTCTTCCGGTCATGAATATTACTATGAGGAAGAAATGGAAAATCTAAAAGGTGACTATCAGGAACAGATCGAGGAAGCAGAAGAAAACGGCGATTCCGTGAAAGCCGACGAGCTGCGTGCGGAACTGGAAGAAGAATTAGAGCAGATGAACAAAGACATAGAAGAAAAAGGCTACGCAAGCTGGGAGGGATTCTTGGCAAAATGGAATGAACATCTGTCCAGGTGCCTGTCTCCGCTGCGTACTGCCGATATTGGCGATATGATTGTAGAGGTGGACAGCCGCCAACTGGACGAGGACGCACCATCCCTGGAACAGGCGGTTATCTCGCTGAAACAAGGGCCTTTTACGCTGCCGACAGAAGATGAATGGGAATATCTTTGTAATGGCGGTACACGCACATTGTTCTGGTGGGGTGATACATTGCGTGATGTGATGAGAGAAATTTATAATGTGGGTGCTGCCGGAAATACCGAAGAAAATGCAGTATTAGATCAGCCGAATACGCTGGGGCTGTTTATGGCATACGATTCTTATAAAAATGAAATTATTGATAATACATCCTATACAAAAGGTGGGGATGGGGGATGCTCGCTTTGCGGCGGTGACGGAGCGATCTATGTCCTGCCCTGTTATACTGCTTTTTACCGTCACCCAGTCAACGAACGCTGTCCAGGTTTGTTGAAAAACTATTTTTGTTATCGGCGCATTATTCGACTGCCATAATAAATTTGATCATATTGAACAGATGTTATCTATCACCTGATTACCATGGATCTAAATAAATAGGGAATGACAGGGGGCAATATCAATGAAAAAATGTATACCACGTACATCTGACCGTATTATTACTGTTTTGGCGGCTGTTGTTTGTGCAGTTGCAGCATTTTTCGCTTGCCGGGAATTGCTCTGTGGCGGACAGCCTCCCGCAGTATTTTTCGCGATGACTCTTTTATTTGGCGGTGTAGCCATACATACAATCTGGCGCATGATCTATATGGGGAACTGGGGCTTTTTCTATGATGATGAAAAAATTATTTTTGCCCTGTCCCGTAAAGATCACCGTGAGTTTCGATGGGATGAACTACAAAATGCGAAGACGAACATTTTCTATCCATCCTCGCCTGCCGCATGGTATTTTTACTTTCAGGATGAAAAGAAGACAAAGAAGATCGCCGTTACGCCTCGTCTGGCAGGCTACAATGAGTTTGTAGATATGCTTAGAAAAAAGGGTTTCCTGCCCAAAAGGGCGGTGGCCGTAAAACAGTATTTTTGAGAAATCTGAAAATCGCATGTTTCCAAGGGACGGCGTGGCTTCGGTCACGCCGTTTCCCTTTTCATCAGTTCATCCAGAGGGATGAAGCCCATGCCATCATACTTGATGTGGATGCTCTGGCGGCGCTTGCCGCTGGACTTGTCGGGGGTCTCCACATAGATAGCCTGCACCAATTCCCGAAGAGCATAGGGGTCAAGCGTTTCGATGCCCACATACTTGTGCGCCTTCTGGATGAATTTCTCAATGTTTTCGTTCTGTCGTTCCTGTACTTCAATGTCCTGCCGCAAGGTGATGACCTCAGCCTCCAATTGCTTCTGTTCCGCCTCGTAGCTCTGACTCAGCATATCAAACCGCTCATCACTCAAGCGCCCGCTGGCGTTGTCCTCGTAAATCTTGATAAAGAGCCGTTTCAGTTCAGTGATGCGCTTCTCGTCCCGGTTGAGCTGTTTGCGGATAATCTGCAATTTCTCCGCACTCTCCAGCTTCATCTGATGCTCCATCACGGTTCGGAAATAGTCCTCATGCCGGAGGATATACCCCATCACCATCTGCATATGCTTCAAAACCAACTGCTCCAGCACCTTGACCCGGATGAAGTGACCGCCGCATTTTTCCCTGTTCTTCTTGTGCAAAGAACAGTCGAAGAAGTCCTGAGCGAAGTCCCCATTGTTGGAAGAACCATACTGCATTTTGGAACCGCAGTCGGCGCAGTAGACCAGCCCAGAGAAGATGCTGCTCCTGCCTGTGCGAGTCATACGGTGCCGCTGTTGCCGGATCACCTGGACTTTCTCAAACACATCGTCCTCGATGATGCGCTCATGAGTGTCGGGGAAAACTGCCTGCTTCTCAACCGGATTCTCCCGCTGTTTCTTGTCCCAGATGGAGTTGGTGTAGGTCTTGAAGTTGACGGTACAGCCCGTGTACTCCCGGCGTTCCAGAATCTTGACGACAGAACTGTCCTGCCAGCCATAGGGGTTCTCCGGTGTGGGGTTCGGCGTACTGCGCCCATGCTGTTTCTTATAGGCGGTAGGGGTCAGCACCTTGTCGGCTCGGAGCTGGTTGGCAATCTGCTGTGGACCTCGCCCTTCCATGCACATCTGGAAAATACGCCGTACCACCTGGGCGGCCTCCGGGTCGATCAGCCAGTGATGGGGATTCTCCGGGTCTTTTACATAGCCATAGGGGACATTGACTGTCAGCGGTACGCCGCGCTCACCTTTCGCCTTTTGAACCGCCCGGATTTTGCGACTGGTATCCCGGCAATAAAATTCGTTAAACCAGTTCTTAATGCCCGCAAAATCGTTGTTGATACTGTTCTGGTCGGCGGTGTCGAAGTTATCGTTGATGGCGATAAACCGGACGCCGTTCTGCGGGAAGGTAAAGTTGGTATAAAGCCCGGTCAGCGCAGAATTCCGGCCCAGACGAGAAAGGTCTTTCGTGATGGCGATAGCCACTCGCCCGGCCTCAATCTCAGCCAGCATCGCCTGGAAGCCAGGGCGATCATAGTTTACGCCGCTGTAGCCGTCATCAATGAAAAACTTTGGATTGCTGAAATGGTGGTCCTTGCAGTAACTGAGCAAGATAGCCTTTTGATTCTCAATGGACAGGGACTCCCCGGCTCTTTCGTCCTCCTGCGACAAGCGGCAGTAGAGGGCTGTGATTTTATTTGTTGCTCCTGACATTTCTGTCTCCTCCTTTATCGGAGCAACTGTCAGTACAGGATTGGTTGACTCTATTTTAGCATGACTCGCTGTGTTTGTCACCGGCCCACCTCCATTGTTTTCGCAAAATTTTTGGCGGCAATGCGTTCCAGCCTGCGGACGAAGCTCTCCGTTCCCTCATAGCTGCCTGTGACGGTGTAGACAGTGCCGCCAATTTCCTCTGTGACCGTCAGTTCCGGTATCCAGTAAGCGGACAGGTTCCGAACATGGATACGCCCCGCCTCGTCAAACCGGAACCGATATTCAGCGGCTTCAATAGGTGTGTTTTTCTCACTCATAAAATTTTTACTCCTCTCCAAAAGTCAATGCTCGACTTCCTGATTCCTTTGATGCTCCCGGCGCTGCTGGTCGTGGAGAGCAGAATCCACCTTGTACTGAATATCCCTCAGTTTTTTCAAATCAGCATAGACAGGTTTCAGTTCAGCGGTTTCAGCGGCATACTGCTCCATGAGCCTGTCCAGTTCTGCCTGCCACTGCTTTGGGGTCAGCTTTTTTCCAGGAAGTCCGGCATTGTCCAGCTTGCGCTTCACTGCGTAAAACTGCCTGATCTCGCTGTCATGCTCGGCCTTGTATTTCTCCTGTTTCTTTCCAAATCCACCCTTGGCAGGGATGGCGTCAACAATAGGCTTTAAGCGGGTGTAGTCCTCCGCCAAACGGATCAGGTCTTTCAGCTTTTTCATCTGCGAGGCTTTCGCTTTCGTGGAACTGTTCAGGTCAAATACCTTATCGCTCATGGCGAATACAAACTCATGCAGCTGGTCGATTGTGAGGATGCCCTTGGACTCCAGAAACGCAAAGTCCTCAGTGTATCGTTTCAGGTTGCCGACTTTCGCTTTCTGCGAGTAAGCCCCGGCGTTGCGGACAGAATAATAGGCCGCCAGCGCCTGTGCCAAATCCGGCGATTGCGCCGCAGTCAATTTCTCTTTCGCTTCTGTCAGCCACACCATCAACCCGGAGATTTTTTGGCGGATACTTCGGAGCATACTGTTGGTGGCCTTAATCCAGCGGTTGAGGTCGCCTTTGTCGGTTCGGATGCCTCTTGCTTCCATCCGCCGGACAGCGGGGCCCTCGTGAACGGTGGGTAATTGCTCGATTCCCTGACGCTCATAACTGCGGTGGTCGATGCGGCAGGACAGACCTTTTTCTTCAAAACGGGCGTTGCACAAATCAGCCCACGCCTTGCGCCACTCTTCCAGCGTTTCCGGCCTGCCCCAATCGGTGGTAGGAACGGCGTTGAACACATAGTTGCCAGCCTCGTCCCGGATGCGGTCGCCGTTCTCATCCAGCACATAGACCCGATGCTGTTTGGCATCCCATTTTCCGTTTTTTTTCAGAGGGCGGATGGGACACATGACATGAAAATGCGGATTGGCGATGCCGCCATCTTCTTTGTCGGGCAGATGGACGGAGAAGTCGCAGATCATGCCTCGGCTGACAAACTGCTCCAACAAAAATTGCCTTGCAAGGTCGATGTTCTCCTCCAAGGAAAATTCGTTCTGCAAGGCAATATCGAAGCTGTACGCAAGCTGGGCTTGGGGATGGCGCTCTGCTTTCTCCACGGCGTTCCAGAGTGTCTGGCGGTCTGCATACTCCGGCGGGGCATGAGGCGACAAGAGGATTTCGGAATGAGACACGCCGCCCTTGCGGGTGTAGTCGCTGACCTCGCCGTAATACTCGCTGAACAGCTTTTCCCCGGAACGGTAGGCGGCAGAGGCGATGGCGGACTGTCCTGCACTCCGCTTGATTTGAGTGGCGTGGAAATGATAAAGGGCGATAATCAGTCACCTCCTGATTGCTCGGCGGCGTTGTGGGCGTTGACCGCTTCCATCACCATGCCTTTGACTTCAGGCATGGAGAAGATGCGATCCACAAGGGAGAAGAACTCGACTTCGCCCAGCACCGTCACCAGCGGGGACACGCTTTCGACAGCCGCGCCGCGGGTGATCAGGCGATGCGCCCTTGCAGTGCGTTCCCGCTTTTTGTAATACTGCTCCCGATTGCAAAGACGCTGGTACTTGTGCTGCTCCCGCATGAGCTGCTGTTCGGCTTCGGCTTTTTCGGCTTCAAGTTTTTTGAGTTCAGGACTTGGCTCGTACATTCAAATGACCTCCTTCATTTTTTCTGCGGCTATGAAAAACCGCCTGTCAGATTTGACAAGCGGTTATGAGTATGAAGTATGTACTTTAACAGGGATAGCCGCAACGCGGCGCAAGGGGCAGACAGCCCCTTGTTCGGAGCAGAGCGACGGAAAACGGCTCTGACTTTCAAAAGTCAGAGCCGTTCAGCCTCGCAGAGCGCACATACGGGGGACACCCCGTATAGAAGTGCGCCATTCGGAATTTTCAATAGTCAGCCCAGCCTGCCGAAATGCCGGTCTACCAGCTTATCCAGAGTCCCCGCTTTTGCGGCCTCCGCCGCATCAGCCTGGACAAAATTGTGAGTGCTGTCTTTCAATGCCTCGTCAAATCCTAAGATGTAGTTTGTGGCAATCAGATAGATAATGCGGGTCGGGGCCATACCGTAAACCTGTTTTTGCAGGATATGGCGGATGCGCTCTTTCTCATCCGGGAAAGTCGCCTTAAGTCCCTCGCTCCGATAAAGCCGCTTGACGATCTCTGTGATGTATAGTCCGGATTTCATATACAGGTCGGCAAAGGTTTTCGTGGGGTCATCAAAACAGCCGGGATTATTTTCCTCCAACTGATCCACCATCATGGACACCACCCAGCGGGGCGTGAAAATCTGATTGGTTTTTTGCGGTGGGATGTAATCAAAAATATCTTCATCCTGTCTCTCATCAAAATAATCAGCCAGCTGCTGTTTCTTGTTCCAAAACTCCGCCACAGAGTCGTTGAACACAACCTCATCAAAGAGATGACCCTCAAAATGTTTGCTCTCTCCGGTTTCCGGGTCGGTGTACTCGCCGCCGTCTCGCAGAAAACGGAAGTCAGCCATTGTGATGCCGGTCACTTCCAGAAACACATCGTCCTCGGTGTAGTCATCGAAATTAGCAAGGGTCAAATTACCGTCACCGTAGGCCATGATAAAGCTGGGAATGGTGCGGGAGAAGCCCCGCAGATGGGCGCGGACTTCATCCTCCACGGACTGCTTTTCCTGCTCCGCCTTGTGCCGTTCCGCCTGCTCCACAACCTCCTTGGGCTTTTCCTCAACGGTCTGCTGAACGGTCTCCTGCACCGTTTCCACAAAAGATTTCAGGGCGCTGTCCATAGCGGCGGCGTAGTCTGTTTCAGCCTGCTTGACCTCCTGCGCCGTGGCCGCCGTTTGCTGTTTCCGTTCCAACTCCGCCTTGGCGATGCGGGCCTGTTGCTCATAATCGCCCTGGATTTTTTGGAATGTGCGGTCAATATCCTGTTCAACCTGTTTCTCCAGGCGGTTCTGTGCGCCTTTTTTCATGCCGTAGCCCTCGGCGGCGGGTGCAACCACATTCTCCTTGATATGGGCCTTGACGGTTTCGGTTAGCGTCCTGATGTGCTGGTCCACCGCCTCAATGGAAGCGTTCTCAGCGACAGCCTCCACCTGGGATTGAATATCCGCAATTTCATAAACTTTCGGACCAAACAAATCCTGCGTTCTGCCAATGATGGTTTCGTTAGGAATTCCCACCTCGCCGTTCTCGTCCACGGTCACAGTGTCCATACCATCCAACCGCTTGGGGTCTGCTTTCTTGCCTTCCTCATGGGCTGGCGTCAGCTTCTCCACGATCTCCCGGACAACAGCAGGCGCGCCGAAAATATTGCTGATATTCTGGAACAGGAAGTTGGACATGAAGCCCCGCCGCACCACCTCCTGGCTTTTCAGCCGCCGGGGAATGGACAGGACAGAGGCGGCGTCCAGTTCCACCATCCGGCCCTCGCTGTCCTCGCCCAGCACAGGAAAGAAGTTCAGCAGCCGCTTGATGTTTTCCTTCCGGTTATCACTGGTGCCGCGCCCGCCTACAGTATCAGCGGACAGGTTGTTGGCAAACTCGTCAAAGATAATCAGTGTCCGGGCCGGGTCGAAGTCAAAGACATAGGCAGTTTCTTTGCGGAAACGCTGGCCGTCACGGGTTACGATACAGGGATTTTGCGCCCGAAACGCCGCCTGCATATAGGAGGACGGACTTTTCATGTTGCAGAGCATGAGAACGCCGCTCCACTCCGGGATGGTGACACCCACGGTAAGCTGGCCCACGGTCAGGGTGATAGTCTTGTCGTACTGGGCGATAGCCGCCTTCACCTGGTCGAAAGCCTTTGCCGCCTGTGCGTCATCATCGTCACTGCGGCCATCTCCCGCCGCAAGAACGACCTTGTACTTGCCGAAAACCTCATCCTCCCGGAGCAGCTTTTCCAACGCTTTGGCGCTTGCCACCCGGTTCAAGTACCACATGGTATGGGACAGCTCCTGCCGCAGTTCCGGGGTGGAGAACGGGTATTTTTCCTGTGTAGTTAGAGCGTGAAGGAACTTTTTGATTTCATCCTCATGGACAAATTTCCCCCGCTCATCTGTGGCAAAAAACTCGTTGAGGTCAAAGGCATAATCGACAGTGCCATCCTCGCCGGACAAATCCAGCCCTTTCTCAATGCGCTCTCGGATCATGGCGGAAAGCTGATAGGTGAACATGGCCAGCCGGGGCAGCGTTTCGTAGGGATTGGCTTCCTCGCCGCTCCAGTTTGCCTTGGCCTCCTGCTCATCGGCGTAGGACCAGTTGAAAATCTGCTCCTTAGAAAACTGCTCACTGGCAAGCTGCTTGAAGGGAGTGCCGGACAGATACAGAGTATGTTTCCGCTTGATGTTGCGGAAAGCCCGCTCCGTTTTCATGGTATCCACGCCCTCCTGGGCCTCGTCCACGATCAACAGGTCAAACTCCAATTCGCTCATCCAGCGCAATTTATCATACTGCCCGCCAAAATAAACAGAGCCTTTCAAGCCTTGCAGCGACTCGAAAGCAATCATATTTCTGGGCATTGCATCTTCCCTGTGGAGTATCCCGGCAAGGTGTTCTTCTCTCGATAAAACGCCGGGCTTGTCCTTCAAGGCATCGGTATCCGAAACAAAGGAGTATTCACCCCGCCAGCCGATGAACTTGAAGAAATCGTCAGCCCAGGAGTTGGCAATGCTGGGTCGGTTGGTGACGATCAGCACCTTGGTAAAGCCCATCTGCCGGACAAGGTCATAGGAGGTCAGCGTCTTGCCAAATCGAGGCTTGGCGTTCCAGAGAAATTCCTCACCGCCGCTTTCAAAATAGGCTTTCGTCATAGAAACAGCTTCCCGCTGTTCCTTCCGAAGTTCATAGGTCAGCCGTTCGCCGCTGGTCGCCGCCAACTCCCGCCGGGAAAAGGCGTCGAAGTGCCGGTGTGAGGTGGTGCCGTCCACATGGAACCACTCCGTTCCGGGAGTGCGCTCCACGCCCATCTGCGACTCCAGGAACGAATGGAAGTCATGGTCGGTGAAATATTCCCCGGAGCCGTCCTTGAAGATGGCGTTGTCCTGCCAGACCAGCTGATACTGGATACCGGCGGTGTGGGTCTGCTGCTTGATGCGCTGGGAAACGGTTTGCTTCTCGGTGTAGCCGATTTTCGTCCAGCCCTCGTGATAGGTGACGCCGGGGGTGTTGTAGGCGTAAATCATGGGGACGACACGGGAGAAAGATTGAATTTTTGGGGCTTCCATCATGTCATCTCCTTCCTGGATTTGCGCAGATTATTTACCGTATTTTCAATGTGAATAATTTCTTCTTCTTTCAATTCCATCAAATCATAAAGCTGCTGATTTAAATCTGCACTGAAGTCAACGAATGTGTTTGCATCTGAATAATCTATCAAATCTGGCACACGCTTTCCCAAAGAGGTCAAGGCTTCATCTGTCATAAGGAACATAAATCTAACAATGTAAGTTTGAGCATATTTGAAGAAATTCTGCGCTTCCTGATATGTCTTAAAAGAGGCCAATGCAACACGCGCACGCCCGAATGCAGAGTGATTATCAATGATTTCCAACTGATTGTCTCTCTTCTGGCCTCCCGCATTCGCACTGGAAACGACCACCTGCCACTCATCAACAAATTGTATGTTGCTGGTTATGGTACTTCTATCTACAACAAACCACTTGGCCCGGCCTGCTTTTCCCGCTTTATCATTTGTAAACAGTTTGATTTGCTTTGAGTAATCCACAGTTGAGACTTCATCTAAAGAAGTTGCTTTTCCTGGATTCTCTTGTATAAAGCTACTTTCAATACTAAAAAGAGATCGAGGCAATATTCTTTCGTGAAGATATTTCAAATTGTTGTTGTGAACGAAAGCACCTACCCTTTGGGTAATAATCAAATCACTTGGATTCAGTGGCATCAATTCGTTTCCTGGACATTCTAACGCCACGCTGATTTCTGAAAGCTTCTTTCGATACACATACTCAAATCCAGAAGCCGTTTTCTTCATATCTTTTATTACAATGCCAACCCCATCTGCAATCGCTACACCAGAAAAAATTTCACTTGAATCTGGATAAAAAATTACTTTTTTAAGTCTGGGGTCATTGATTTGTTGCAATCCAAATTCTTCCATGCCCTTTCCAGACCTATGAATCCAGCGTCCGGCAGGATAGATCAAAATAGTTGCATCTCCAGCTACCTTATCCGCTCCAATTTGATAATAGTGGAAAATATTTTTCCTGGGGGCTTGCCCGTTTGTTTTGGAAATTTCTTGTACGGTTTCTTCCTGATACGGCGGATTCCCAATCACAAAATCAAACTTCATCGCCCGTTTCCCCCTTATCGGCAAAGCTGAATATTCAACGCTCCCGCCGCCAAGCCAGTTATAGACCCGGCAGCGCGGCTGCTTATTTTCTTTATCAGGTTCGGACATTCCATCCAAAAATTCAAACAGATTAAACTGCCGGAACTCCTCCTCGGCGCTTCTATAGGGAATTGTCCCTTGCAATCCGTCCATCTGCCATATATTCCAAACAATCACCACAATGAGCTTCCCGTACTCGGAAAGGGTAGGCTTTCGTTTCCAGCGTTCCAGCAGATACTCCTCAAAGGTCATCAGCAGATTGACCCGGGCAATCAGAACATTGTCCCCCTGGAACTCATAGCCATAGGTGGCATGGAATGCTCGAAACGCCCATTTCATCCATTCTTCCTCTGTGTGTGCGTTCTCGCTCACCGCCCGCAGCTTCCGGTCCAGCAGACCAATGCGGTCAGGAACAGGGATAGCTTCGCCGGTTTCTGCATCATACCGGCTCACCAAAAAGGGAGCCTCTCCGCAGGTGATCTCCAGCACTCGGGCATCCACATACTTTTTCCAATCAGAGCGGCTGCTCATCTCATCGGCGTAATCGCACATCTTCCGGCAGATCCACAACGGGGTAAAGACTTCTCCTCGCTGCCGGGTACGGCTGGACTGCTGTTCCATCTCTTTCCGTGCGCGGGTTTTGATGATATTGGCATTGGGGCCGGTAATCAGCTCCGATGTGATTTCCTCATTTCGGCTGTACCGTGAACCGAGGTCGGCATAAGCGTCCGTGGCCCACATGATGTGTTTTCCGGTAGTTTTGTCCAGTAACAGCTTGTCCAAAAGGCGCAGGGATTGGAGTTTCAGAATGTCGTCCTGGATGTTGAGTATCATTCCGCCCCTCCCTTCTGGGCCTGCGGAATGGTGTAGTTTTCCGTAGCCGTGAAGGGGCCAGGTTTTTGTTTGCTGTCCGACAAAGGAAATCACAAAATAGCTATGGAAAATTTATAAATACCGTGGTATACTTTGAATAAGCAAAAAAATGGGCGTTTACGGAAAACTACACCTTTCCGCTAAAACGCCCATATACGGTAATATGACTTTTTCGTAGACCGCCGCCTTGTCCCGAAAGGTGGACAGCGGCAGCCCGCAGGCTTTTGCCGCAGTTGTGCAGGTGATCTCACCGCTTTTCCAGCGTTGATAGTTCTCATGGAAGTTTTCCGGCAGCGGCAGAGGCGGTCTGCCGAACCGGATTCCCTTGGCTTTCGCCGCAGCAATGCCCTCCGCCTGACGCTGGCGGATATTGCTGCGCTCGTTCTCCGCCACGAAGGACAACACTTGTAGCACGATGTCGCTCAGGAATGTACCCATCAAGTCCTTGCCCCGCCGGGTATCCAGTAGTGGCATATCCAGCACAACGATGTCGATGCCTTTTTCCTTTGTCAGGAGCCGCCACTGATTTTGGATTTCTTCATAATTGCGTCCCAGCCGGTCAATGCTCTTGATGTAGAGCAAGTCGCCCGGCTTGAGTTTTTTTACCAGCTTCTTGTACTGGGGCCGGTTGAAGTCCTTGCCGGATTGCTTGTCCATAAAAATGTTCTTTTCAGGAACAGACATCTCACGCAGCGCAATCAGCTGGCGGTCCTCGTTCTGTTCCCTGGTGCTGACACGGATATAGCCGTAAATATTTGACAATCTCTCACCTCCATCATTTGATTTCCTTTTCGATGTGCTATACCAAAGTGGCCTGGGTCATTTTGACCCAGGCCACTTTGGTACGCTAAAACTACTCGCTCTAACAACACAATGTGGTGCGGTCATTTTGTGTCCGCACCGCTTTGACCCACCTCATATTGGCATCTGCCAAATCAACTGCTCAAATTGAACAGTTGATTTGCGCTCTAATGACATGGTGCGGGTCAAAACAGCCCGCACCACATTGCCGAAAATCAACGGATAACTTTTGTCCGTTGGTGCTATGCTGCGACAGCTGATGGTGACAGAGTTTGTCACCACCACAAATATCGGTAGCCGCTACTGAAAATCACTGATTATAGCTGCTTCTATCTTAGAAAAGTAGGGTGGACAGAATTTGTCCACCCCATGCTGACGGTATCAGTGGTTCGTTTTGAGCCACTGATTTTTGGTAAGTGACCAAATTGATCACTTACCAGGTGACTATTTTTATCACCTGGAATTACCGTTCATGCTTTTTCCAGACGATATCATAGCCCAGTGCATTGGCCAACTCCACAGCCTCGCCGTAGCGGAGGGAACCGCGCCGCAGTTTACCAGACAGGTTGGGAACGCTGGCGCTCCAGCCGTACTCATCCGCCAGATAGTCCACCACCTCCGCCATGGTCATGCCCGCCCGGACAATATAGGATTTGATCTCATTTCGATAGGCTTCTGCTTTTTTCATGTTCATGTGAAATTTTCCCTCTCTTTTGGTTCACTCTGTGGTACAATAGATACGCAAGTGTGCGATACCTGTTCACCATAGAGCGTTGTTTGTCGATATCGATTCATTTGTCCAGATTTTTGCCTGTAATGCGTTACTCATATAGGTGGTCGTTTGATTTTGCTGATGGGTGCGCTTTTCCATCGATTAAGGAAATGGTTCGTTAGACAGCGCACTGCATTCACTATTGGGCGCAACGCTCTTTGATACAGATACAGGTACGCAAACAACTGATTATTCACAGATTTCACAAGGCTTGAATCTGAACCATAATTTTTAGGCGCCGTTCTCCCCGAATGTCGTTCCTGCCCGGGAATCTCACCCCGGCGTATCGCTCCCCTTGGTGCGCTCATATCGTGGCGTCACTTCGCCGGAAAGCATATCCCATTCGGACGGTCATGCAATTTTCAAGGTTCAGTAGTGCGTGTCAGGTACATTGTAGCGAAAAAATACGCCCCTTTCCGTATATCCAAGAGGATGGAAAAGGGCGGCAAATCGGCGTGATTTCCACGCTTATGGACGGAGGCGGCGATGGAAGCGAAATTGACAATACAGGAGCGTTTGAAAGACCTGCGGGTCGTTGACCGGGGCTTGAGCCTAGAACAGCTTGCGGAGCAGACGGGGCTTTCTAAATCCGCTCTTGGAAAATATGAAGCCGAAGATTTCAAGGATATAAGCCCCTTTGCCATTGTGACGCTGGCGAAGTTCCACGGCGTGTCTACCGACTATCTACTGGGTTTGACAGAAAACAAAAATCCCGCAAACGCAGAGCTTCAAGCCCTGCATCTGCGGGATGATGCGGTAGATGCGATACGGGATGGAAAATATAATAAGCGGCTACTGTCTGAGCTGCTGGTGCATGACAAGTTCCAGCAGTTGATGGTCGATGCAGAAGTCTATGTTGACCGGATTGCCGACAGCAGGATCAACGATATGAATGCCATGCTTGAAGCTGTGCGCCAGCAAGTCATTCAGCAGTATTCCGCAGAAGACGGAGACTTGCATACACGAACGCTGGCTCTTGCCCAAATACAAACGGTTGAGTATTTCAAACAGGTGCTATCTGGTGATCTAATAAGTATTCTATCGGACATCAGAGAAGCCCACAAGCAGGATGTCACTACCGCAGATGGGGAATCTGCCGCCGAAGCCGTCAGTGAATACTTACAGACCGCTATGAGTTACGAGGGCAGCCCGCAGGAGAAGCAGGCAAGGGTTTACCTTGCGGGGCTGAGCATCGACTATGATGCCATCACCAAGGAGCAGTTTGTGACATTGATGGATATATTGGCAAAATCCAAGAAACTCCAAATCCGTCAGGCCAGTCGGCGGGGAAAGAGTAGCCCTCACCAGTCCCATGGCAAGGGCAAGCGAAAGAAATAGTCTTCTTGGATAGAAAAAATATGTAAGAAAACATTTTCTTCACATTATCTAGGTGTTGTAATATCACCGATTTTATGCTACAATATGTAGTCGATTTAGTTCTGAGCAAGCTGTGTTATCAAGCTTGTTTGGCCTTGCCCCTTCATGTAGTGTTGTGGGAAACAAACATTTCTTAATCGGAGGTTTAGATGAGAAACAAAAAGCAAGATTTTGAGAAGTTGGCTGCCGGCATGGATATTTCCCCGTCCATGTACCAATATGCAGTAGAACGATATCAGGGAATGGCCAAGTTCCTGAGCGAAAATGGGATTGAAGCACATTTCTATCCACAAGGGTCGTTTAGGACGGGGACAGTGGTACGCCCGCTCAAGGATGGCAAAGAGACCGACTTCGACATTGATGTTGTTTGTGAATTGTCGGATGCCAAGGCAGAAACTTCTCCGATGACAGTTAAACAAGTTGTCGGGACTACACTCAAGGGCAGTAAGGAGTATGGGCCTAAAATGCGTCCAGAGGAAGACAGATGCTGGACACTAGATTATGCCAATATCTCAGGTGATATAGGTTTGTCTATGGATGTTGTTCCCTGTGTCCATGAAGGGGACACTGAATGTCTCCGACTTAAGAGTTTAGGTGTCCAAGATGCGTTTGCAGACAAGGCTGTAGCCATTACCGAAAAGAAGGGCGCTACAGATTACATATGGCAGGCAAGCAACCCGGACGGATATGGTGATTGGTTTGACGGCATCAATCAACCCTTTCTTTTAGTTGGGTTGCATGAACGGAAGGAACGCATTCTGAATGAAAATCGTACTATGTTCGCATCTGTCGATGATGTGCCGGATTACTATGTCCGCTCGCCGCTCCAAGTCTGCATCCAGATTCTGAAACGACATCGTGACTTGTTTTATGCCGAGAGCGATAAAGCAGGAAAGTGCAGACTGGCCTCTGTAATCATTACTACTCTAGCCGCACAGATTGCCAATGGTACACAGCCTGCCGATGTAGATGTATTGCTACCTCGTATTGTCGAGGGTATTGATGATTACTCGGAGTTACTCCAGGGACGACGCCCTCGAAATGAGGCATATCATATGCAAAAGGTGTTTATCAATCGGAAGGACAAAAAGTGGGTTATCCCGAACCCCGTCAACCCAGAGGACAATTTTGCGGATTCCTGGACTGATGAAACGGCCCAGATGTTTTTCCGTTGGGTCAAGGCTGTAAAGGGGGATTTTGTGGACACCACACCTGTAGAAGAACGAAAGTATCTCGCTGGGCTGAACAGTGGCTTTGGCCTCACCTTTGTTGAGAAAGTATTAAACCCTTACGCAAGCAATATCCCTAGTGTGAGTGCGACGGTATCCCGGCCTTCTTCCATTACTCCGACCAAGCCGTGGGGAAAAATTTGATGGACAAGGCCGAACTCATAAAACAAGCCGATGAGATGGTTTTTTTGCATGATGGTCTGTCTTATGAGTGTATTGAAGATGGCATTGACATTGAAGGGGTATACTGGCTAGATCACACTTATTGTGGACCACATCTCTGCGAAGACTACAAAATCAAGATTCATGTCCCTTGGGATTTCCCGTTGTTCCCTCCAACAATTTGGGA
This sequence comes from bacterium 1XD21-70, assembly GCA_003669055.1. Classification (GTDB taxonomy): domain Bacteria; phylum Bacillota; class Clostridia; order Lachnospirales; family Lachnospiraceae; genus Brotaphodocola. The sequence continues at coordinate 7,677 of RAYB01000031.1, read as the reverse complement.
AACAAGCGGAAAAATCCCGGCGAATGGTGCATTTGAACATTTTCTCCGTGATTCAGACAATGCTCTTTGCCTCGGGGCGAGTTGCGATTTGTTCTCACTGCTTGAGCAGAGTCCGACCATAGCGGGATTTGTAGACCAAGTTTTGCCTAGTTATCTTTATGCTGCCAAATATTTCTACAAATATGGAACTGTTCCTCAATACGGAGAGCGCCCTCATGGACTTGAGGGAATAATTCAGGCATATAAAGAGCGCTACGATGCCCAGGATGACGATCTTCTTGTAGAACTTCTTGCAATGTTAGTGGAAATAAAACCATATCGTGGTCATATGTCGTGTCCCTGCGGTTCAGGACGCAAACTTAGAGATTGCCACGGAAAACAGCTACTTGCTGATATCAACTCTAGGTATCGCAAATGCTACTGCTATGAGGCATACGATATAATTACGGACTACATCAATAAACGAAAGGCTGAATATGCAAGCACGAGACGATTTTCAAAACCGCTACAACATATCTGATTGGTTCACTAAAGTGGCGGCTATTTGTTTTTGGACAAATGCCGCATTTGCGTTTTTAACATTAGTTATCCTCGATTGTGCAAAGCCACTTCTTTTGGTGATGCAGATAATTCTTGCTCTCGCCTATGTCGTGCTGACCGTAATCGATAACTGTTCTCTGTGGTATGAGGCTGAGATTGGTAGAATCAAGGACAACATCGCTAATGCGTTTTCTGCCAACCTTACAGAAGATCGTACAGAGGGATATTACAGCAACAATGAAGCGCCCTCGATAAAGAAGTACGCTGTAAACACCTATGAGAGTGCCTTTTATAGTCGCGAAGAAGCAAAGGCCATGCGGACCTGCGCTATTATCAAAATCATGGTAGCAGTCGGCGTAGTATTTCTACTGGCTTTGCTTAGAGCCGTTGATATAACATGGGTTCTTTGGGCCGCACAAGCTGTGTTTTCTTCAGTCGTAATTATAGATTGCATTCAACTTATAGTTTTTTCGTTCAAGATGGACTCTGTTTGCAAGCAATTTTATACTCATTTAATTACTGAAGGCGGAACCGCAACAGTTGACCGTGATACAATTCTCCTCTCGTGCGTTGTTGAATACGAAACCACAAAAATGTATTTTAAGGTTAGACTGTCCCCCAAGGTGTTTGAAAAGCTAAAACCGGAATTGGAGGCCAAATGGGCTGAACTTCTTTCTCAAATCAAGTAGGACGAGCAGATAAGCCAGTGATTTCAACGAAAGACACCACATCCGACCATAATCTCGGATGTGGTGTCTTGTTAATAGTTCATGATTCCCAGCCAATTCCACCATACGGGCTAGCCACTTGCTTGAGATAGCCTTCCAAGTCACCGCAGAGAACCAACTTCGCATAGTCCAAGGGGGCGTTATAGACGAGCCAGTCCAGTTCAAAACGGGCGTTGATGCTCATAGCGACTTCCTTCTCGACCTCGGTACAGTCAATGGAAATCATGCCCCCGTCCGCATAGCGCAGTTCGACATTGCCAGTGTCGATGTTAAACTCGCACGATAACATCTTGTTCATAGTGGAACCTCCGTAAAACCTTATATTTTGTAACCAATCCTGACTGACAGTTGCCATTCGTTTTTGATTACTGTTTTACGGACACCCAGCTAAGCCCCAGTGCCCTCAATTTTGATAAAAATACTGCTAAGGATATTTTCCGTGAGGTATTTGGAGAGGATTTTGGCAAAGGCAGCAAGAATGGGAATAAATAAGTATAGTTATATACGAAATTCCCTTTTCGGAATTGTGTACACATTGGGGAATAATTTATAAATATATGTTATAAATAGCAGATAAAGATTTTAAAACAAATATATAAATCGGAAATTTCAGTTTGCGCTTTTCCGAAAAATGAGATATGAAAAGCTGAAAACACATTTATTTGTATAAATAGACAGGGAGATTTTGTTATGGCATTTACTTTGCAGATCAGACAGAAGAAACTATTTGGAAAGACAGTACTTGATATCCCATCGCTGGCTCACGCCTGTGGCTTTTGCTATGGTTCCAACAATGATTTTTATATCCTGCAGGAGAATGAGCAGGCAAACGGAACGGCTGTGTTTTATCATCCGGAGCATATCGGTCGGGGAATCTTTTTTGACGGCAGCAGAGCCAGAGAAGGGTATTATGAGATAAGCTATAATATTCCTACAACCAGAGCGGAGATCACAGATTTTGCCAGGCTTGCAGGAGAGATAGAAAAACGTCTGGGCAAAGCAGAGATGTACTGTGTGGAAGAAGAGAGGGTCTTTACCGGCAGGGAACTGGAACAGGGAATTGAGGAACTGAACAGATATGATGTTCAAAAGTTTGACGCGGATCACATCCTGATTCCGCCTATGACAAAAGAGGATCTGGAAAATTTGGCAGAGAAACTACGTGGAAAGGGAAGGTTTGCATGAACGGAGCAGCAGGAGAAAAGCAGGAAGCAGAAAAAAGGATAAAGGAATATATACAGGCAAGCTCTATGAGCCTGAGCAAAAAGGAAGAGCAGGATTTCAAAGAGCTTGTGCTCCGCAATGAGGAAACGGCAAAAAAAGTATTCCGAGGTTCAAACCATACAGGGAAAGCGTATATCCTGATCTTTTTGAATTCCCAGGGGAAAGGCGCAGACATTGCAAAAGAGGAGGCGGCAACCTGGGCCGACCAGATGGAATTTATAAACAGCAATCCTTTAGAAGAACGGGCATTCCGTTCCTGGCTGTCGGGAGAAACAGATATCATGCCGATGTATTCCGCAATCTATGCGATATCCGGAAACGCAAAAGCGGAAAAGGAGTTTTACCGGAATTTTATCTGTGCATGGCTGGAGCAGGACAAGGACAGGTATCTGACGGCCATTGAAAAGATCAGCAAAGATATGCAAAAAAAGATATTTGCTGTGTTAAAAAGAGAAAATCTGTATATAGCATAACACTTAACAGGTATCTGCAACTTCAGGGGGTACATATGGGAAAACTAAAATCTATGATCTTTGTGGTAGGAATTATGCTGCTGATCTTAGCAGCGGCGATGGGTTATCTTTCTTTCAGGTATCTGTCTGCTATCCTCCCCGCTGACAGTTACGAGGACAAAGGCGTTTATACCTTTTCGCCCTATCAGGTACTGCCCGTCCAGGTGCAGAATACGGGTGCGAGTGGACGTGACCGCCGCATGAACCCGACTAAGACCGCTTATATGGTCTACTATCAGGACATCAGTGGGAGCGGCTATCAGTGGAGCGAGCAGGCCCTCACCCGTGAGCTGGGCCAGAAGATTGTGGACGCAGGAACAACAGTGGAGCGGCGGGTGCTGGCGATTTCTGCTGACCGCTCCTATATCACTGTGGAGCCGGGGCAGACAGCAGAAAGATACACTGCCGGACTTCGGCAAAAGTACATCATTGTCCTTGTACTAACGAGTGTCTATATCATGTTGTATGTGGCGGCGTGGTGCGTGACAGGCGGCATGAAAAGGAGAACGGGGCAGATATGAAAATAAAAATTGTGTGCCATATTGTTTCTTTATGCTGGGTAGCAATAGTTGTTCTATTGTTGACTGGCTGTAATCCAGCAGCAGCTGCAACAGAATATGAAGTAATATATCCGTCCGATTATAGCAGAGATTCCTATGCTTATGATGAAAAATCTCCCATTGAGGGAAGTTCTTGTTATCTTCAATGGGAAAAAGCGGATGATTATGAGAAAACCTATGACTACGATATACATATCCTGGATGAGAATGATTCGGTATTGTATCGTTATCCCGATGTGGGAAGCAAGGCGATGCGTGGGAGCATACAGGAAGATGGTAAAACCTGGGTTTGTGCGGAACATTGGACGGCTCCCCACCACAATGGCTATGTGGAAGGCTGGCTGAAAGAAAGCGATCTGCTCTTGATTGATTTGAGTGATGGCGAGATACTGTTTCAGGACAAGGCAGGAGAAAATGAATTTTACATCACCACATATGGAACACGATGCTATTTCTATCTTCCAGGAAAAGAAGAAAGCGAGAAGCTGTTTGGATTGATAAAGATACCGGCGGAAAATGCGGTAATTTATTACCGGGATATTTCGGACTGGACACAGAAACACATGGTTTACACTTTTGATTATGTGGCAGAGCCTGATATTGATACGAGTAATGGAGTTAAAACGCGCGTTAAATTTTATATATATGAAAACCAGCTTAAAGTGGCATGGACATCCTTTGAACCTGTTGGTGATGGGCATTGGGAGTACCTGGAGAAAAAGGCTTATGAAATCCCAATTACTGAAAATGCTGACGAGTGAGCCAAAAGCGCAGATGAGGTGATACAGACTATATATAGGACAAGGCAAAGATATTTCATAAGGACGGGAAACTTTATCCAGGCATTGACTGGGCAGAACAGCTCTAAGCGATGAAGGAGGAATATGCTATGATACACAATACCAAATGCACAATGAAAGAAGTCTTTTTATCTATCAAGGAAAAATACCTGCAGGAAGGAGAAGGCGCAGTGGAAGAAGATAATGACTGGTATATTTATGAACCAGACGATATTTTATCTTTATCTACCCCCTGCTACATGGCTTCCAGACCGGAATTTGACGAAAATGAGGAAGAAATTTTCCCCCAATATGCGATTGAAAACAATATGGACTATTCGATCATGCCGGAACTTGTGGCAGATGTTGTTATCAATGCTTTAGATCAGAAAAGAGATGCCACCGAGGAAGAATTGCTGAAAGCGCTGAACTATTATTTAGATGCAGATACTTTTATCAAGCTATGAACAGGGCAAAAAGCATAGTAGTATGTAGGATTTTAAGGAGCCGCCGGAGGACAGGATGATGAGAAAACCCACGGATGATATTGCGAACTGGCGATTACAGCAGGAGAATACATTAAAACCATTCCCATATGTTTTCCCACAGATGCCGCCCCGGTTCCGGCGGTGCTGTGCCTTTGCGAAAGCAGTATTTCTGATACAATGGGGATGCTTTGCTGCTTTTTGTGTCTGCAGTATGGTGCTGTTCATTCCTGTGGTTATTTGGGGCAGGAACCTGGGAATGAGTGCCATGATAGAAAACAAACCGTTTTTGGCGTTTTTCATTGTGGCGGCTGCTATATCACTTCCGATTTTTTTTGCGGCTGTTCCGTTGGGTTTTACTCCAAAACTTTTTTGGCGGTGTCCTTGCTGCGGACATCCATTTCCATATTATGTTCCGACACGAGGGGATAATCTGAAAGAAAAGGAATGTTTGCGGAGCATAGAGGGGAGGCATATCAAATATGCGAAGCTGAAATTTTGTCCGCTGATCATTCCGTCAGTCTGCCCGGAGTGTAGGTGCAAGTTTTTTGATATGGCTGACGGTCTTCCTGCTCAGGGTAAATGAGTTAAAAGTACAGATAAAAAATACACTTATAAAATGTACATGTGGGGAGGATAAATATGGGAAAAGATGTACGATATGAAGCTTTCGAGAGCATAGACAGAGGTTATGGAACACTGGAGGAATATTATATTGCTAATAAAGAAGAAAATCCATTGTTGGCTGGGTTGGCATTATATAGAACGAGGTCAATTCCAAAATGCGGAGAAATGTTTTAGATTGCCAAATATGAGTTGTAAAAATTCATGTACTTCTATTAGGCCGGTGACGAAAGAACAACTTGCCCGTGTCAGTGTCTCCTGTGAACAGCCGTATCGCAGAAGTGATTATAAAAGGTTGCTTGATTATACAATAGCTATGCGGCATGGGGGGAATGGACAAAAGAAACAGCAGCGTATGGATTGTTGCCCGAAGAAAGACATGGGAAATAGTGAAACGGAGAGTACAAATACAATATAAAAGAAAAGAGGATGGAAAAACATGAAAGCTGCTATGCAATATCAAAATAAAACTCCGGAAGAGATTGCTCATCAACACAAAAAGAGACTTCGGGTTAAGCAGGGGCTTCTCATTCTGATCTTCTTGCTGTATGTTATTGCGGGCATTAGAGGAATCTGGTGGGGGGATGACGGCATTGCAGATGTTCTGTTCAAACTGATGATTCTTTTTGCGATCACTTTTCCAATCAGCATTTGGATCTCCCGTGATTTTATGCTCTTGAATCTGATTTTGAGCCAGGACTGCGATCCAATCACCTATGTTCAGGTGATGCGCCTGCTGGAAAAGGTATATAAAAGAAAGTGGAGTATCCGGGCTATCCATGTCAACGAGGCATCCGGGCTTATGTGGTCCGGACAGTTTACCGATGCGCTGGCTTTGGCAGAGTCTCTATGTAAGGACAAAGTAAGCGCTAATTATCAACTTGTCCTTTTGAACACCCGTTTTAGCTGTTATAAAAAGATGGAAGATCTGGAAAGGGCGATGCAGGTGAGGCAGGAAGCAGATGCTTTTGTCTCCTCATCCACAAAAGCATCCGTACAGAAAACAGGGCAGAAGATGCTGAAGGCTATGGATGCCAGCCTGGCTCTGTGGCGGGGAGAGTATGAGACATTCCGCCGCATGGAGGAAGCCCGGAGCGCCGGATATACAGCAAAGCTTCAAAAAGTGGTTTCTGCCGTATGCCTTGCGGATGTGGATATTGCCTGCAATGAGTTAAAGAACGCCAGAACACATCTGGAATACGCAATCCGGGAGGGCGGGACGTTGTATGTGGTGGAAGATGCCCGGCGTATGCTGGCGGAACTGGCGCAAAAGGAACGAGTGGAAGGAACAGGCTATGGGGAAGGAACAGTTGAGAACTAAAATAGAAGAGCAGCAGGCTGTTTACCAGGCTCTGAAAGCAGGAAATGACAACACAGTCCGCTATAAGGAATTTCATAGTGGAATGGGGTACGGATGACGAGAATTATATTGGCCGTCTCCGGCTGTCGTATTATTTTCTGTACTGCCATATCGATGACGAAGAGGCGGTTGCTCTCCTTTTTGAGGAGGAGTTGAAGGACAGGGAGCGGAATTCATTCCAGGGGATAGGGAGTACACTGCAGATACTGACGCACCTGATTAGAAAATACAATGGGGATGGAAAGTACGCCGGTTTATTGGAGCGGGCAAAGAACGCGAACTTTGACTGCGCCTGCGGCTATGACCCGGACGGACAGATGGAGGATGACTTTGGGACAAACAGCCTGCTGGACTGTATCTATTTGTGCCGGGAAATGGGATACAGGGATGTGATGGGAAGCCTGTTTTGAGGTCACGGCAAATCATAGTAAGGCAGCAGCCGGTTTGTGGAAGTGGGCAAAGACGGAACTGCAGAAGGTGCCGCAGTTGAACTGGTACGGAAATTTATATATAAAGGGGATTGGGGCGGCAAAGGCCATGAATGATCCTTATGGGAAGCAGTTGGGGCAGGAGTATGAAAATTTTCTTGCAAGTTTCCGGTGATATATGCTCTAAATGACTTCTTAATCACGAGATTTTCTCATGGTTAGTGAAGAACTCATTTAGAGCATATTTCATGTAAGGAGGCAGACGCTATGACGAAAACCAAAATTACTCCATTATACGAGAGATTGAGCCGTGACGATGAATTGAATGGGGAATCCAACTCCATCAGCAACCAAGACGGGATTTGTCAAGGATATTTTGAATCTTTCCAAAGTTAGTTGAAATAAAACTTTTATCAAATGGTAAAACATGGTATAAT
>RAYB01000030.1 GCA_003669055.1 bacterium 1XD21-70 | reverse complement strand
CACCTCCTGTAAGTCCGGCTCAACCGGGCCTTTGCCCTATTGGAATCAAGATTTTGAACTTGTTTCGCAATTACCTAGATACATTTTAACGAATTTGATAAAAATAAGATATCATTCCTGTCAGAAAATGTCAACGGGGTTTTGTCATATCTGGTCAAATCATATCGTGATATTTTTTTGCACGCCGCTCAAACTCCGGCATTTCTGCCTGCAGGCGGCTCCGCTCCTTTTGGAGGCTTGTTTCCACCAGGCGGCGGCCGCGCACCAGCTGCCGCCCCCCAACCCACACGCTGTCCACATTGGAGGCATTTGCGGAATAGACAATGGCCGAATAGGGGTTATAAAGCGGGAACATATTGGCTGACTTGGTTTCTAAGAGCACCAGGTCCGCTTGCTTTGCAGCCTCAATGGAGCCGATCTCATCTTGTGCACCCAGCACCCGTGCCCCGCCCATTGTCCCCAGTTCTACAATTTCTTTTGCCGGGAACGCACTGCGGTCATGGTATTTTGTTTTCTGGAAGGAGGCAGCCATCTTAAACTGGGTAAAGAGATCCAGGGTGTTCCCGGACGAGGGGCCGTCTGTGCCCAATCCTACCTCCACCCCGGCTTTCCTCATGTCCAGCACCGGGCAGACCCCTTTCCCGGCTTTGGTGTTGGAGCCAGCACAATGCGCCACCTTTGTGTTTGTTTCCGCCAAAAGCCGGATATCCGAATCTGACATATGGATACAATGGACGGCGATTGTCCTCTCGCCTAAAACCCCCAGGCCGTGCAGAAAAGCAATCGGGGTCTGTCCGTATTTCTCCTTAAAATATTCCATTTCATAATCCATCTCACTGGCGTGGAGCGTATAGGGAACCTGGTATTTTTCGGACAAACGGTACGCTGCCTGCAGCATTTCGGGAGAACTGGTGTTTGCGGCATGGGGAGCCACTAACGGGTGGATCCTGCTGTGCCCCTGCCATTTTTGGATCAGTTCCTCGCAGATCTTAAGCCCGCCATAGGGCACCTTGCTGTCGCAGGTCTCCTGGCCGATCACGGTCTCGCCAAGCCATGCACGGATTCCTATTTCCTCGCAGGCGCGGGCGGCCTGGTCCTCAAAATAATACATATCCAGTACCGATGTCACCCCGGAGAGCAAAAGTTCGCAGGCGGCATACCGGGCGGCTGCATACACCAGCCCGGGGGTCATGGCTTCAAGTTCCAGGGGAAACAAAAAGCGCCGCAGACGGTCTGGGCAGTCATCCCCCATGGTACGGAAGGGGATCATCGGGATATGGCTATGGACATTTACCATCCCCGGCATCAGGATGCCCCCTTTGCCGTCAATACGGATGTCCGCGTCCTGGCGGCAGATCCCGTCCCCGGCCTCTAGGATGCCTTCCTCCCCGAACAGGACATAGCCTTGCGGGAATACCTGCCCTTTGCCGTCCATCGTCAGTACCATTGCATTTTCAATCAAAGTCCTCATAATCAATATCCCCTTATTCCCCTCAGTTCGGTTTGCGGTCAATATATTCTGTCCGGATCTTGGAATACACAAACCTTTGGCTATGGTACAGCCCATAATATCCCGACAGGGTAAAGCTGATTGCCACTCCTAAGGTGAAAAACGGCATTGCCTCAAAGCCAAACAGTTCAAATGCCATAAACATGGTTGAAATCGGGCAGTTTGTGACGCTGACAAACAGGCAGACCATCCCCACTGCTGTACACAGCCCCGGCGGCATCCCCAAGAGAGCAGCCATGGTATAGCCGAAGGTAGCGCCCACGCACAGGGTCGGGACAATCTCACCGCCCTTAAAGCCGGATCCTAACGCCACTGCCGTGAACAGGATTTTGACGGCAAAGGCGTAGTAAGGAACCGTCTCCCCTTCAAAACAGAGTTCGATCAGATGCAGCCCGCCGCCGTTATAAAGCCGGCTGCGAAATATCAGGGTCAGCCCAATATAGACCGCACTGCCTGCCAGGATCCTCCGGTAAGGGCTTTTGAAATATTTCCGGTATAAGGAACCGGCCTGGTGCATGGATTGGCACAAAAGGATCCCTACCACTGCACACAGCATCCCTAACAGCACGGTCAGCGCCGCCCCCTGGGCGTCAAAGACCGGCAACAGGCCGATTTCATAATACTCTGCGGCCAATCCCAGCCTCCCGGCCACCGCTGCACCGATAAATGAGGAAAACAGGCAGGGAACCAATGCCGCGTAATACATGATCCCGATGCTGACCACCTCAAGGGAAAAAATACCGGCGGCTAACGGCGTCCCGAACAAGGCCGAGAAACACGCGCTCATCCCACACATAATGGCAATCTTCCGGTCTTTCTCGTCCAGCCGCATCACCTTAGCGGCCAGGTTGCCCAGGGCGCCCCCCAACTGTAAGGCAGCGCCTTCCCGCCCGGCGGAAGCACTGACCACATGGCTTAAGACCGAGGATACAAAAATCAACGGTGCCGTTATCACCGGAATCTCCTCATGGGCGGATACGGATTCCAGGACAAGGTCGGTCCCCCTGTTTTTTTCCTCATGTCCCATCTGGTAGAGCCAGATGATCAAAAGCCCGGCCGCCGGCATCAAAAAGACGGTCCAATGGTAGTGCTGCCATATTTTTGTCGCCCACACCACCCCATGCCCAAATGCCGCGCCGATAATGCCGACTATGATGCCCACCACCACGGATATGAATGTCCATTTGATAAAATAATGGATATTTTGCGCCAAAGGTGTTTTCCGCCGTTTGGTTTTTGTGGATTCTTCCTGGCTCTCTTCTTTTTTATGCTCTTCTCCCATATGGCCCTCCCCAGGCAGCTTTTTTGCAGTTTCCCTTTTTTGATTTTTACATTCCCTTGGATTTTACCAGTTTTGGACGGTATCCCTCATCGTTTAGCATCTGTACGATCTGGTTTTTGTGGGCTGTCCCTTCGGCTTCGAGCGTAATCCGCAGTTCCACGGCAGCATTCCGGTTAATGCTGATAAACTGGTTATGTTCCAGCTTGATGACATTGCCCTTCTGGTCTGCAAGCAAAGCAGATACCTTTGCCAGTTCACCGGGCTTATCCGGGAGAAGCACGGAGACCGTAAAGATCCGGTCCCTCTGGATCAGCCCGTGCTGGACCACGGAGGACATGGTGATCACATCCATATTGCCGCCGCTTAAGATGGACACGATTTTCTTTTTCTTTACATCCATATGCTTTAATGCCGCCACGGTCAGCAGGCCGGAATTCTCCACGATCATCTTATGGTTTTCCACCATATCCAAAAATGACACAATCAATTCGGAATCCTCAATCGTGATTACATCATCCACGTTCTCCTGCAGGTAGGGAAACAGTTTTTCCCCGGGGCGGTGGACTGCCGTGCCGTCGGCAATCGTGCTTACCGTGGGGAGCGTCATCACTTTCCCAGCCTTTAGGGACGCCTGCAGGCAGTTTGCCCCGGAAGGCTCCACGGCAACCACTTTGATCTTGGGGTTGAGCAGCTTGGCCAGGGTAGATACACCCGTGCAGAGCCCGCCCCCTCCCACCGGGACTAAAATATAGTCGATGGTTGGCAGTTCCTTGATGATTTCCATCGCAATGCTTCCCTGCCCTGCTGCCACGTCCAAATCGTCAAAGGGGTGGACAAACGTATACCCCTTCTCATCCGCCAGCCGGTAAGCGTGTTCGCATGCCTCATCAAAATCGTTGCCGTACAGCACCACCTCGGCACCGTAATTCCTGGTACGGTTTATCTTGATTAAGGGGGTGATGGTCGGCATCACGATCACTGCCCGGATACCGGCAAGCTTAGCAGCGTAAGCCACCCCCTGGGCATGGTTGCCTGCTGATGCCGTAATCAGGCCGCGTTCCTTTTCCTCCGGGCTTAAAGTGCTGATTTTGTAAAAAGCCCCACGGACTTTATATGCTCCGGTGACCTGCATGTTTTCTGGTTTGAAATAGACCTTGTTTCCCGTCTGTGCCGAGAAATATTCGCTGTAGACCAGTTTTGTCTCCTGAGTAACCTTCTGTATCTCCTCTGATGCTTCTTCAAATTTTTCCAATGTCAGTTCGTCCATCTTAGCTGCCCTCTTTTCTGCAAATTTTCTGCTGCTTTATTCCTTCCGGATTTGAAACAACGCGTTGACAAAATCTTCGGAACTGAATTTCTGGAGGTCGTCGATCTTCTCACCCACCCCTACATATTTTACCGGGATCCCCAGTTCCGACTGGATGGCAACCGCAATCCCGCCTTTTGCCGTCCCGTCCAGCTTTGTCAGGATGATTCCGGTAATGTCGGCTACCTCCATAAACTGCCTTGCCTGCGATAAGGCATTTTGCCCTGTTGTCCCGTCCAAGACGACCAGGGTTTCCCGGTAAGCCCCAGGGTATTCCTTATCGATAATCCGGTTAATCTTTTTTAGTTCTTCCATCAGGTTTTTCTTGTTGTGGAGCCGCCCGGCCGTATCGCAGATCAGCACATCCGCCTTGCGGGATTTGGCAGCCGCCACGGCGTCATAAATAACTGCAGCCGGGTCAGAGCCTTCCTGCTGGGCGATGATTTCCACCCCTGCCCGGTTGGACCATTCGGTCAGCTGTTCGATTGCCGCCGCCCGGAAGGTATCTGCCGCTGCTAAGATGACCCGTTTTTTGCTGTCTTTCAGCTGGCCGGCCAGTTTGCCTACGGAGGTGGTTTTCCCCACCCCGTTAACTCCGATCACCAACACGACGGAGGTCCTGTTTTCAAATTCATAGGCATTTTCCCCCAGGTTCATCTGATCCTTGATCGAGTCGATCAGCAGCTGCCGGCATTCCCCCGGCTCTTTAATATGCTGTTCTTTCACTCTTTTGCGCAGGTCTTCCATGATTGACATCGTTGTTTTCATCCCTAAGTCGCCCATGATCAGCGTCTCTTCCAATTCTTCATAGAAATCCTCGTCAATTGCGGAAAAACCGCTGAAAATCGAATCCATCCCGGATACGATATTATCCCTGGTTTTGGCAAGGCCGTCTACAAGGCGGCCAAAAAAACCTTTTTTCTTCTCTTCCATAGCCAGCTGCTACCTCCTTTTTGTTTTTCCGACAGCCATCCTATGCCCCCAGCTGGTCCTCAATCAGGTTTACCGACACCAGCGTGGAGACTCCCTTTTCCTGCATGGTAATTCCGTAAAGGCGGTCGGAAGCCACCATCGTGCCGCGGCGGTGGGTGATTACTATAAACTGCGTATTTTTAATCAGTTTATGCAAATATCCGGCGAACCGGTCAACGTTGGAATCATCCAGCGCCGCCTCGATCTCATCGAGCAGGCAAAACGGGGACGGCTTTAAGTTCTGGATGGCAAACAGCAGTGAAATGGCGGTCAGAGCCTTTTCCCCGCCGGACAGCTGCATCATATTCTGCAGCTTTTTCCCCGGGGGCTGGGCAATAATCTGGATGCCGGCCTCGAGGATATCCTCCCCTTCAATCAGTTCCAGGGTTCCGTGCCCCCCTCCAAACAGTTCCTTGAAAACGCGGTCAAATTCATGACGGATTTCTCTGAATTTCTCCTCGAACTGACGGCGCATCCCGGTGTCTAACTCCTCAATGATCTGCAATAGTGTCTGTTCCGCCTCTACCAGGTCGTCGTGCTGGGTCTTCATAAACTCATAGCGCTGGGAAATCTCTTTATAATCCTCAATGGCATTGACATTGACATTGCCCAGCGCACGGATGGAATTCTTCAATTCCTCTATTTTTGCCCGCACTTGTGAAATTGCCGTCAGGCTGGGATCCCGGAGGGTTTTTGCTGTCGTAAAAGTCAGTTCATACTCACTCCACATATAGTTTACATGGCTCTCCAGTTTTTCCTCCAGCTTCTCCTTCTGGCTTTGCAGGCGGAACAGGTCCTTATCTAAGCGGCTGATCCTTGCTGCAAGTTCCTCCCGCTTTGCAAATATATTCTTTTGCTCACGGACCATATCCTCCCGTCGGATCCCCATATCTTCCAGTTCCCCGGACAGGCTTTCTCTTTGGCGGACGGCCTCCTCGATCCGTGCCTTTAACCCTTCAATCTCCTGCCTCTTGGAAGCAATCACCTGCTCGGAACTCCCGGTGCCTTCCTCTAAGTTCTCTAATTCTTCTTCCAGCCTCCGGATCTCGTCCTTTACCCGGCGGATATTTTCCACCGCAAAATCAGCCTGCTGCTTCAGCCCTGCTGCCTGTAAGCGTATCTCCTCCAATTCGTGGGCCAGCACATCCCTGGCCTGCTTTTCCTGCTCCATCTGCAAGGAAAGCTTTTCCACCTCCCGGTTTGCCTGTTCGTTCTGGGTAAGCAGATGTTCGGAATCCCGGGCAACCGCCTGGCGGCTCTGCTCAATCTCTTTGATCTGCTCTTCCAGCTGGCGGTTTTCCAACACCAAGTCTTCTGACTGGTCCCGGATCTCATCCCGCTTATCCTGGAACTGGCTGACATTCAGCTGCAAGGTATTCTGGTTCAGGGATTCCTGGTGGAGTTCATTCCTGGCCTTATCCAGTTCCTCCCTCTTTTCAGCCAGCATCCCTTCGTTCATGGACAATTCTTCCTGCATGCGTTCTGCCTGTGCCAGTGCTTTTTTGCACACTGCCTCCAACTCCTCAATCTCCCGCTTCCTTCCCAGGAGGTTGCTGGAATTTTTAAAGGCACCGCCGGTCATGGAACCTCCTGCACTTAGCAGTTCGCCTTCCAGCGTCACAATCCGTAAAGAATACTTGTACTTTTTTGCCACTGTGATTGCATGGTCGATGGTCGAAGCCACCACTACCCGCCCTAACAGATATTTTGCCAGCACCTGGTATTCCGGCTTTACATGTACCAAGTCGCTTGCCAGGCCGATCACCCCCGGCTCTTTCAGCACCTCCGGCTGGGAAAACCCGCCCCGTTGCCCGATGCTGGTCAGTGGCAAAAACGTCACCCGGCCGTATTTATTCTTTTTTAAGTATTCGATCAGCTGCTTTGCGGTCTGTTCGGAGTCCGTGACCACATTTTGGATGCTGCCGCCCAAGGCTGTCTCAATCGCTGTCTCATACTGCCGGTCTGTCGTGACCAGATCTGCCACGACACCGCGGATACCATGGACCCTGTCCCGGACTTCCATCACCTTGCGGATACTGTTGCCGTACCCTTCATACCGTTCCGCCAGGTTTTGGAGGGATTCCAGGCGGGCGGTCGCAGTCTGGTATTCCTGCTGCCTCTCGTTCAGCCCCCGGGTCAGCCGCCTTACCTCCTGCCCGCATCGTTCGATCTCTGCCTCGCACTCCGTCTGCCTGGCCAGCAGCCCTTCCATCCTCTGCCCGGAAAGAGCCAGCTTCTGCTGTTCCTGGCCCAGCAGTTCCTCCTGTGCAGATTCATCGCTCTTATGGCGCAGAAGTTTCTGGCATACCTCTGAGCGCCGCATCTGTACCTGCTCCAGCATCGCCTCATAGCGCTGCCCTTTAGCGGCCAGCGAAGCCTTTTCATTTAACCCGTCAATAATATTGCCCTTGCCTGCCTCAATCCGCTGGTCAAGCAGCATAATGCGTTCGTCTTCCGTGCGCAGCCGTTCTTCCGCGGCCAGCAGCTTCTGGCTGCTTACTTCTGCCTGGCTGCGGATCCCGGCACTGTTGCCCTCATATTCCGCCGCCTGCCTCGTCTTCTCTTCCCTCTCTTTTTGGATTGCCTCCATCCGGGCATGGATATGGTCTGCGTTCATCTTCTCCGTATTGATCTGCTCATGGAGGACATTGACCTGGCCTTCCAAGCTTCCCTTCTCCATCTCTGCCCGGCTTAGGTTTTCCCGCTTGGCGGCAATCTCTGATTCCAGGTCGCTGATTTCCTGCTCCAGGCGGTCATAGGAGTTTTTCTCTTTTTCTGTCTGGGAGGAAGCTTCCTCCATATCCAAGGATACGATCGACTCTCTTTTCCCAACCTCCCCTAACTGGGTGCGGATCCCTTCGGATTCCATCAAAAAGAGGTTTACATCATAGGTTTTTAACTGGTCTTTTAAGTTCAGATAAGCCTTGGCGGCCTCGGATTGCCTGGCCAGTGGACCAACCTGTTTTTCCAGTTCCGACAAAATGTCGCTGACCCGGACAAGGTTCTGCTTCTCGTCTTCCAGTTTCTTCTGTGCTATGGATTTGCGGCGTTTGAATTTGACGATGCCGGCTGCCTCGTCAAACAACTCCCTCCGTTCCTCCGGCTTCCCGCTTAAGATCTTATCAATCTGCCCCTGCCCGATAATGGAGTAGCCTTCCTTGCCGATTCCGGTATCGTAAAACAGTTCATTGATATCCTTCAGGCGGCATGCGCTGCCGTTAATGCGGTATTCGCTCTCCCCGGAACGGTAGAGCCGGCGGGCTACCGTGACCTCGTCATAATCAATAGCCAGCTGGTGGTCAGAATTATCCAGGGTAATAGCCACATAGGCAAACCCTTGGGGCTTGCGCATCTCGGTGCCTGCAAAAATGACATCCTGCATGCTGGCTCCCCTCAGCTGCTTGATCCTCTGTTCCCCCAGCACCCAGCGTACGGCGTCTGCCACATTGCTCTTCCCGCTGCCGTTCGGCCCTACAATCCCGGTGATGCCGTTATGGAATTCAAAGATAATCTTATTGGCAAATGATTTGAAACCTTGTATTTCGATACTCTTTAAGTACATATACGCTCCCTTAGCTTCAGTATTCCCCGGTATGCCGCTACTTGCTCCGCCGCTTTTTTTGTCCTGCCGTTTCCCCGGCCGATTTCCTGCCCGTTAAGGAGCGCCTGCACCTCGAAGGATTTGTGGTGGTCAGGCCCTTCTTCCTTCAATATCCCATACTCCAGGACCTGCCCAGGCTCCCTGGCCTGTATGATCTCCTGCAGGATAGTCTTGCTATCATAAAAGAGCTGCTTATGCTCCAAATCGTTCAGTACAAACCGGTGAACGAACTCTTTTGCATTAGCAAAACCACCATCCAGGTAAATCGCCCCAATCAATGCTTCCATCGCGTCAGACACTACGGAATCCCGGTTTCTCCCGCCGGTGGCCTCTTCTCCCTTTCCCAAAAAGAGATAGCCGCCAAGCCCAATCTCCGAGGCACAGAAAGCCAATGTCGGCTCGCAGACCACGCTGGCGCGGATCTTTGTCAGTTCCCCTTCCGGCTTATCCGGGTATTCCCGGAACAAAAAATCACTGGATACCACTTCCAATACCGCATCCCCCAAAAATTCCAGCCGTTCATTGCAGCCGGTCTTGTCAATATGGTGCTCATTGGCAAATGAACTATGGATCATTGCCTGGCGCAGCAGCTTTTTCTCGCAGAATGAATAGCCAATCTTTTTTTCTAACTCATTTAAGTCACGGTTCATAATTGCCTCCTTCCTGATCCATAATTTTTACAGGGAAAGGGCGCTACCCCAGGCTCTCCTGCGATGCGCCCTTTCTCTTCTATTCGTGAGTTCCCTTAATTCAATGCATTTTTAATCTGTTCTACTGCATCCCCCACCGTGACGATCTGTTCTGCCGCATCCGTAGGAATCTCAATATCAAACTCCTCTTCAATTCCCATGACAATCTGGAAAATATCCAGCGAATCTGCGCCCAAGTCTTCTACAAAAGTAGTGTCCATGGTAATCTCTCCAGCGTCCACATTCAGCACTTCAGAAATGATGCCCTGCAACTTCTCGAATTCCATATTCTCCCCTCCTTTCCGTTCCTCTATATTTTTACGGCCTGTTATTTGGCCTCCAGGATGTCCTTGATTTTTTCGTTGATCTTCTGTTCCTTGAAGGTGACACATTGGATAATGGAATTGCTTACCTCCCGTGCACCGGCGCTTCCGTGCGTCTTCACCACCAGCCCCTTAAGCCCCAAAAGGGGAGCCCCGCCATACCGGGAAGCATCAAATGCCTTCAAGGTCTCCTTGAGGGCGGGTTTTACCAGCAAGGCCCCCACTTTGCTGCGCAGGCTGCCCATCATCCCCTTCTTGACCATGGAAATCAAGGTTGCCCCGGTTCCTTCATACAATTTTAAGATCACATTACCCGTAAAAGCTTCACATACAATCACATCCGCCCCGCCGTGGGGAATCTCCCTGGCCTCGATGCTGCCGGTAAAATGAATATCATGGCATTCCTTTAACAGCGGGAACGTTTCCTTTACCAATGCATTGCCCTTCTCTTCTTCCGCTCCAATGTTGACAATCCCCACCCGTGGCCGGTCTATCCCGATCACATGTTCCATATAGATTGACCCCATCCTCGCAAACTGTACCAGATGGGACGGACGGGCATCCACATTGGCTCCGCTGTCCAAAAGCAGGGATACCCCTTTCTCCGTGGGGATCAAAGCCCCAAAGGGCGGCCGTTCCACCCCTTTTAACCGGCCGACAATCACTTGTCCGCCTACCAGGATCGCCCCTGAACTTCCCGCCGAGACGAACGCATCTGCTTCCCCTGCCTTCACCAGGTTCATGCCCACCACAATGGAAGAATCTTTCTTCCGGCGCACGGCATTCACCGGCGGCTCATCCGTCTCGATCACCTCTGATGCCGGGACCAGCAGCACCTGTTTTTTCGGATAGGTATACCGGGAAAGCTCCTTTTTCACCGGCTCTTCCTTCCCCACCAGCAAAACCTGGATGTCTTCCCTGTGGGATACCGCATCCACCACACCCTTTACAATCTCACCTGGTGCATTGTCACCGCCCATTGCATCGACCGCCACTTTAATCATACCGTACTCCTCTCCGGTTCTTACCGACCTTTCCATTCCTTAATTACTATACTAAATAATGTTTTATAAATCAATAAGAATTTGATGAATTTGAAAATGCCAAAGCCAAAAGCCGGGAATCCAAGAGCAGATTCCCGGCCTCACATATGGCAGCATTATTTTCCCCGTCCGTCAGGGCAAGTTAAAGGCTGGCATCCACCCTTCCTGTTTTGCTGAGACTGTCAAAATTTCAGTTCCCGGATGTTCTGCAAGGTCTCCCCATATGGTCTCCCCTTGCCAAACAGCAGAGTTGTCCCCAGCACAAATCCCTTCACCCCTTTGGGGGCATATTCCAGAATTTTATCCGCACTGCAGGCTCCGTCCCAATAAATCTCAAAATCCATATCCTCCTTCAAAGCCAAAAGCTTGGTGATCTTTTTCCCCACATAAGGCAGATACATCTGCCCTGCATTGCCCGGGTTAACGGACATAACCAGCACCTTCTTCACGATCCGCAGCATCTCCATCACCGTCTCCACGGAGGTTCCCGGATTGATCGCGATTCCGGGAACCATCCCCGCATGGATGATACTCTGCAGCGTTGTGGAGGGATGATATTCCGCCTCCGGATGGATATACACCGTATCCCCCTTCCGCAGGCCGGACAAAAACAGCCCGATACAATTATTCGGATGCTCAATCATCAAATGCACATCCATTGGCTTCTTTGTGGCTCCTGCTATGTAGCGCATATCATTTAATGACATGGCAAAATTAGGCACATACCGCCCATCCATAATATCAATATGGAAGGAATCCACTCCTCCTTCCTCTAAGTCCTGCACTTCTCTTTCCAGATTGCCATAATTGGCACACATCATGGAAGCTGTCAGTTCAAAATCCATTTCTGTTCTCTCCTCTTCCTGTTGTCCTGGCTGTTCTTCAGAATGCTCTTTAGTCTCTCTGTCCTGCCTCATTGCCGCAATCATTTCCGGCTCATGGATTTCTCTCTCTAAATCAGCATCCGGCAGCCCGTATGATAGATTTTGAGATCCTTCTGATGAAACAAAAAATATAAAGTCATCAGGTTCTCCCCCAGATACCCAATATACCGGTCTGATCGCCCCCACCCTTTCGGCTGGCTTAGTTCTTCCGTCCGCTTCAGAATCGGAAACAGCCACGCACAATAATCCGACAGTACCTGATGCTTTGCTATCAGCACATTATAGTTATACAGATAAGGCTTCTTTGCTATCTCCCAAAATGCCTTTGCATATTCCGGCTGTAGTTCCTGCAATGCCTGCAGCATGGCTTCCCAGTCTGGCTCCTTTACATACCTGGCATGGTGTTCCTGCATATCCGGCTCATGCAGGGTGGGAAAGGGAAGGATAACATCCACATCATTTGCCCGCATCCGCTTCTGATCTTCCTCTGTCAGGTCCAGAATGCGGCGGTATTGAAAAAGTCCCAGGTATCCGGAAGCCTTTCCTTTCATTGCTTCCAGTCGGTTCTTCCATATCCAGTAAAGGGCAGTCAGTTCACAGTAATTCCCGTTTTTTTCTGAAATATTCTCTCCGGTATGATCCGTGAAATCCGCCACCCGGACATCTGTCAGCACTGCACCGGCCTGAAGCGAATACGTCCAGGAAGGTAAATCATATGCTTTCCTTAACTGCCTGTCCTTATAAAACCGGGCAACAGCCACCTGCAGATCCGCCTTTTGGGCATTTTGCGGATATTCCAGGCTATGTATGGATAAAAACTCTCCCCTTTTCAGGAAATATCTTTCCATCAATACGGCCTGCCTGCGGGAGTCCATGCAGGTATAATGGAATAATCCCTTCTTTTCCAATTGAAGGATGATCTCCTCATGAACATCCTCCGGAATTCCGATCAGAACATGGATGCCTTCTGTTCCTGATTCCCGGAAAAAAGCCTCCGCCTCCCTGACCGGCAGATTCGCTAAAGAGGCAGGATTTCCTTGCCTGGAGGTGACCAGGAAGCATACGACCGGATACTCCGGATATAAATCCTTGATTGCCAAATAAGTTCCAAGGGCCAGCGACCTGGCGCCGTATATTGCCAGTTTCATAGTGGGGTTGGGCTCCTTTCGCCTGTGCACAAATCAACATTTAGAAATGAAATTCAATTCACAAAATCATCAGAAAACCAACGAATTTTTTTATCTTCAACCTCCAATTCTTCTGTCAAATATTTTTTTATCTTAACAAAAACTCCATGTGAAATATTCGCAATAAGAATATAATCATATGTAAGCGAAGATATCCGCCCCGGTTCGTTTACATCTAATCCCTTTTCTCTATAATAACTAAAATTCTGATCAACCCATTCAACAATTTCTATTTGTTCTGATTTCAATAAATATTGATAAATTTTCTGTCCCAGAACTCCTGCTCCATAAATCACCACTTTACTGCCATATGAAATTCCTCCAAAAGGAAGTAATAACTTTTTATCAAAAATTCCTATTTCGCGTAGTGATAACATATAGTTGTTATAGATCCTTAATTGTTCCCGCAATCCGTCTCTCAATACAATATCTGATACCAGGTTTCCAATAGATTCCTCCAAGAATTTTATCAATACCTGAATTAAAACAGACTCTTCTCTATTCTCCGTTTTTGTCATACTTCCCTGGTGCTGAACATAATGATATCCGCAAAAATCTGTTACATAGAGTCTTTTTGCTTTCAGCACGCTTGGATATGTCACTGCTGCATCCTCACCACATTGTATCCTTTCATCTACACTTTCCTGCGTTGCTTTTAAAATGTCAGACCGAATAATCTTTGTATATAACTGCGGGGTAATCCCATATTCATAAAATTCACCACTATAAATGAGCTGATCCAAAATAGCCCTTGTTTCATGCAATCCGACAGATACATGATTCAACACTTTTACAGAAGATTCCCCGATATCATGAAAATGTCCTCCAGCAACAATATCTGCATTGGTCTCCATAAAAATTGCCATCATATTTTCAAAATAATCTGGTTCAATCCAGTCATCTGCATCTACGAATCCTATCATTTTTCCATTTGCTGCTTTTACCCCTGCTTTTCTTGCAGAAACCACACCTCCATTTTCCTTTTGGACAATAACAATCCTCTTATCCTTTTGAGCATAGAAATTGCAGATTTCCAAAGATGAATCCGTTGAGCCATCATCTACAAAAATAATTTGTAAGTTATCATATGTCTGGTTTATAATGCTTTCAATGCATTGAACCAAATATTGTTCCGCATTATAGATAGGTACTATTATACTTAACAATTGTTTCATCACAGCTTTTACCTTATTACTTTCCATATTTCATTTTTATATTGATCATCAACCTTCTCATCCGTAACCATTCTTCCTCCGGCTGCCTCATTGACATATTTTCCGTCTATTGGAATGCTGTCTTTTGCATTCCGTAAAAACCACTCATATTCAATGTCAATATGACCGATATCAATAGCCTGATAGCCTTCTCTGGCCAAATCATAGGATAATACAGTTGCCGTTGCCCCCAATGCAATCAATACCAGGCTTTCCCTGTCAGTTTCCTTCACAGCCGCAAGAATCTTATCATAATGATCAAAGGCATTAACCGGGGGACACAAAATACGAATACAGGATCCGGCATTCGAAAACAGATCATTCCCCATTCCCAGCCTTGTCTTTTCTCCCTCCACAATGGTTAATTGCCGGTTTTCCCAGATACTTTTTATCCTGTCAAATTTTTCCCTCGCATCAGTTCGATCCACAAAGTCCTTATATGGCCGTGTAATAAAAGAATCATAATATTCCTTTTCCATATCAAGCATCCCGTACTCCTGCAGCCTTCTCCCCGAACCCAGATGGCGGCGGAAGCATTCTTTAAACTCTTCTGTGCGGTTGGGCAACTCACCATAAATATCCGGAATTGCCACAATATGATTCTCTAAGTTGCTTACAAGAATTTCCTTCAACCGCCTTCTTAGCTTTCCATCTGATTTTTGAAAAGAATTATCCCTTCCCAGAGCAAGATCCCATTCACCATCGCCATACCTGCTCATGGACTTTTTGTTTTTTATAATCTCATCTATCGCCGCCTCTGCACTGAGAACCTTAGGAAACACCATATGTCCATTTTTTATCTTTGCTGCTATTTCATATTCCAGATTTTCAAGATGATAGGACAAGTTTTCCATCTTTTGCTGCATTTCCATATATATTAATTCTTCAATATTAAAAATTGCTCTCCATTCATGATACTTATCATGATCAAAAGAAAAAGGAATCACGATTTGTTCTTCTTGCACCCCGCAATTTATCATTTGCTCGGAAATTGCTTCGTATCCTTTTCGGACAGTTACAATCAAATAATCAAAATCATATCTTATTCCCTTTTCTGGAGATATGACAGAAATTCCCTCATATAGGTTTCCCCACCTCTGTTTGTCATTGTCCAATATAGCGATAATCTCAATACCTTCTTTTAAAAAGGACAGCACCTTCTTTCCGTTAATCCCGGCGCCAAATAGCAACACTTTCATGAATCTCACCTCATTCAGTCCCAAAGATATGAATTTTCCAGGCATATGCCAAACTGTTTTTTAAATACTTTCTGGATTTCCCAACAATTGTCTCTTCGTTCTGCCTGACGGCAAATTTTTCTAACCAAATGATACCAATCGAGAATTTCATTCTTATTTATGATCTTATACTTATATTCAGATAGTATTTTACAATATAATTCTGTTTCTTTTTCATTAAGTTCAAAACCATTTTCCTGCAATGCAAATTTTAATATTTCACTGTATTTTTTCTCTCTGATTTCCCTGTATTGAGGACTGTATTTATACCTGTTTGTTCCATTGTCTGATGTATTCCTCCAATATAAAAACAAATCCGGTATCCCGGAAATATTTCCATGCAATGAACATTCAATCCAAAACAGATAATCATCCATTCCTAAATATCCGTCCCGATAGCGAATCTTATATTGATTAATAAAGCTTTTTCTATACATACAGGAACTATTAGGAATCACATCCATAATCATCAGATTTGCCCTGACATACTTTGGATTTCTTAACGGAGAAAAATAGGTTTCCCGAACCATATCCTGGTCATCTATCTCATTAAATCCGCCAAAAACAACATCGATCTCCGGATGCTGTTCCAAATAATCTACTTCTTTTTCCAGACGTCGCGGCAAGCTGATATCATCTGCATCTAAAAGAGCAATATATTTCCCGTTTGCAAGTTCAATCCCTCTATTCCGGTTTTCTGCAATTCCAATATTACAGGTGTTTTCGTAAAAACGGATTCTTTTATCCTGAAAGGAGTGAATAACCTTAACGCTGTTATCTGAAGAGCAATCATCAATAATAATCAATTCCCAATCAGAATAGGTCTGTCTAATAATCGATTCCATTGCTTTTCCTATATATTTTTCTTTATTATAAGAAGGCATAATAACAGATACTTTTGGCATACTTTCTCCTTTAACTTATAACAGGTTCCCTTTTCAGAGATTAAAATTTTATAATGTGTTCTTTTATCCCGCAGACAACTTTTTCCACATCCGCCTTCTTCATATAGGGATGGATTGGCAGGCTTAAGACCTCGCAGCATAACTTTTCTGTGACCGGACAGTCTCTTTTTTCGATATTTTCTTCCAGAAAAGCCCCTTGCCTGTGCATGGGCTTAGGATAATATATCATGGTCGGTATGCCCTGTGCGTTTAAGTATCTTTGCAATTCATATCGATCTGTTCTTTTTGGAAGGCGAATTGTAAACTGGGCCCAGCTGCTAGAATATCTTTCCTTTATTGTTGGAAGCCCGATATCTGTATCTTCCAGCAACTCATAATACCAGCTTGCCACCTGATTCACTGCCTGCAATTCATATCTCTGAAAGGCCTCTAATTTCACCCTCAAAACAGCTGCCTGCACTGTATCCAGGCGGCTGTTCATACCAATACGGACATTATCATACTTATCTTCCGCATTTTTCCCATGTACGGCCATACTGCGAATTAAATCCGCCCACTCGCGATTATCTGTAAAGACTGCACCTCCATCCCCATAGCATCCCAATGGCTTTGCCGGAAAAAAACTCGTAATTGAAATATCCCCAAAACTACATGCCCTTTTTTCTTCGATAGCCCCTCCAAAGCCTTGTGCTCCATCCTCCAGCAAATATAATCCGTATTTCTGGCAAATCCTTCTGATTTCTTTGTATTCTGCCGGCTGACCGAATAAATCCACAGCAATTACTGCCTTTGGGGTATATTTGCCTTCTGCCAGCACCTGCAAAACTGTTTTTTCCAAACAGATAGGATTCAGATTGTATGTAAATTCATCTACGTCTACAAAAACAGGGGTTGCCTTCTCACAGGCTGGAGCCTCACCAGAAGAAAAAAAGGTAAAATCCGGCACAAAAACAGCATCCCCTGCTCCTACATTCCATGCCTTAAGCGCTAACGTCAATGCATCTGTTCCGTTCGCACAGGTAATACAAAATTTACTTCCTGTATACCTTTCTAATCTTTCTTCTAATTGCCTCACTTCTGCTCCGCCAATAAAATTCGACGATAGCAGCACCTGCTGAATTGCCTTGTCTATATCAGCCTTTAAATGACAGTATTGCTGTCTTAAATCCCTGAATTCCATAACAGTTCCTCTTCATATTCTGCCGATTTTGAAAATTTATCTCTGTTTTTTCATGAATTTCAAAAATTCATGATGCTCCACAGCAAAATTCCCGGATACCGACTGGCCATCCATAACCGGCTTTGTCACAACAGCTCCCATATTTATCCTTGCGCTCTTCCCGATATTCAGACCGTTCCTGACCTCCGAGCCAAGTCCAATCCATGTATCCCTGCCGATAACCGTCCTTCCGCCTATCCCACTGTTTCCGGCAATCAAAACATTGGGTTCTACCTTTACCCCATGGGCAATATATACCAGATTATCGACTTTCGTATCATCTCCTATCACAGTATTATCCCAGGGATAAACCGCCTTATCTATACAGGAATTGTTCTGGATCTCTACATCAGAGCCTATTTCTACTCCTCCCAGATGCTTTACCGGGATTATCTTTTCTGCAAATCTTTTAAATTCAAATCCTTCCCCACCTATCCGTGCACCTGACCGAATAACCGTATTTTTTCCTATATGCACATGAGGGTATATGGTTACAAAGGGTTCTATCAATACATTTTCTTCAATCCGCACATCATGCCCTGCTATCCATGCCATTTCACTGATGTTTGCTTTATTTGAGATAAAATTTTTATTTTCTTTTCTTTTGTATTTTTCATCATCGGCAAGAAAGTTGTGAATCTGGAAAAACAGTATTCTTGGATGTTCTGTAACTATGATTCCTTCCTGTTTTAACTCCAGCTTTGCTGCAATCTGGCCAGTTGTAATCACCATGGATATGTTGTCTTTTAAAAAAGGAATATATTTTTCATCCTCAAGAAACGTGCAGGTTTTCTTTGGAATCGCCATATCACATAAAGCAAGAACTTCAAAAGGGCTTTCCCTTATTATCCGGTATTCCGCTTTGAAATCCTTCTTTTTTCCCATCTCGCTAAAAAGGAACATTTTACTTTTTTATCTCCCTCTCCCTTTGGCTCTTTTCAAGCGCAGACAGGATTTTCCCCGCAGCATTCCCATCTCCGAAGGGCTGGTAACTGTCATTTATCTTTTGCGGAATCCTTAACTTGGCAAGAATATCTTCCTTTTGAGGCTTTGCAAGCAGATTTCTGTTATCCACCATGGTTTCCGGCCATATGACATGGTCAAAGATTGTGACACACTTTTTTTCCGCAAAAAAGGCCTCCCGCTGCAAACCGCCAGAGTCCGTGATTATCTTTTTTGAATGATTCACCAGATAAATGCTTTCCAAATATCCCACGGGTTCCACAAGAATCAAATTCTGCAATCGGTATTCTTTTTGCAGGCGCAGGGCGCTTAACTGATTACGGGGATGAACCGGATAAACCACTTTTTTATCCAGACTTTCCATTGCCCTGAATATTTCATATAAATTATCACGATTTGTGTTTTCTTCACGGTGACAGGTTAAATAATAAAAATCCTCTGGTATGCTTATCACGTTCCCATCTAATGACGGAATTACCATAGCGCCTGCTGGAATCTCCTGGCTGTATTTCTGAAAAGCATCAAGCATGATATCTCCCACAAGCATGGTTCTTTCATATAACCCTTCCCTTTTCATTTCCTCGAGTCCGCTGACAGTGCTTGCGAGCAGCAGAGACGATACATGGTCGGTACAGATACGGTTTATTTCTTCCGGATTCTCCATACTATGTACCCTCGCCCCGGCCTCCACATGGCAAATAGGAATATGCAATTTTACTGCTGCCAGCGCTGCTGCCAGTGTTGAATTGGTATCTCCATATACCAGGAGCCAATCCGGCTCCTCCTTCATCAACACCTCTTCCAACGCCATCATCATTTTCCCTGTCATCTGTGCATGGCTTCCGCCGCAAATGCCAAGATTATAGTCCGGCTTTGGAATCGACAACTCTTCAAAAAAGCGTTCTGACATATTATAATCATAATGCTGCCCTGTATGTACCAAAATTTCTTTATGTCCTTTTCGTAAAACATGGGAAACCATAGCTGCCTTTATAAATTGCGGGCGCGCACCTACAACAGAAACGATTTTCATTTATAACACCTCAATATTATCTCTTACCCTGATATGCTTCATCGCATTCTTCGTATCGAATATAAGTCTTGCATGCTGCTGCACCATTTCATAATCAATTCCTGTATGTGCACAGGTAATCATAACAAGATCGCCTGCTTCCAGTATCTCTGGCGCAAGTTCTGGAATTCCTTTTATATTGTTTCCAAATTTGTCTTTAAATTCTGGCACCCAGGGATCGAAATAATTTACCGCTGCACCCAACTCTTTTAATTTGTAGTAAACACGAATGGCCGGACTTTCACGATAATCATCAATATCCTGCTTATAGGAAATTCCCAATAACAATACTTTCGCCCCGTTGATTGCCTTCTGGCAGCGGTTTAAAAGATGCATGGCACGGTCTACACAATATTCCGGTTGTCCATCATTAATTACCATGCTGCTTTCAATTAATGTTGTATGAAATCCATACTCTCTTGCTTTCCATGATAAATAATAGGGATCCAAAGGAATACAATGCCCTCCAAGTCCCGGCCCCGGATAGAATGCCTGAAAACCATAGGGCTTCGTTTTAGCTGCATCAATCACTTCCCAAACGGAAATTCCCATTTCATGACACAGCCTGCCCATTTCATTAATCAAGCCAATATTAACGTTGCGATAAGTATTCTCCAGTATTTTTTCCATTTCCGCCACTGCCGGGCTGGATACCGTATATACTTCGCTGTCCAAAACTGCGGTATACATGGCAGAAATCACTTCTGCCGCATCCTTGCCAATTGCTCCGACTACTTTCGGAGTGTTTTTCGTTTTATAGATCAGATTTCCCGGATCGACTCTCTCCGGTGAAAAACCCAGATAAAAATCCTTTCCGCATTCCAGACCGGAACCATTTTCTAATATGGGTTTTACCAGTTCCTCTGTTGTTCCCGGATATGTCGTGGATTCCAGCACAACTACTGTTTCTGGCGTCAGATATTTTGCAATATTTTCCGCCGACTGCTTTACATACCGGATATCCGGCTCCTGATGAGCATCCAATGGTGTCGGGACGCAGATTGCTATAAAATCAACATCCTGAATAAAGGCAAAATCTGTTGTTGCTGATAACTGTCCCTGGTTCACCAGGAAAGCCAGATCCTGGTCTACAACATCGCCAATATAATTCTTCCCCTGATTTACGAGATCGACCTTCCCCGTCTGAACATCAAAACCAATCGTGCAAAATCCTGCCTTTGCCTTTTCTACCGCAAGAGGAAGCCCTACATAACCCAGTCCGATAACCCCGACTGTAATTTCTTTTTGTTGAATTTTTTTGAGCAGCTTTTCTTTCATCAACGTTTAACTTCTTTCTCTGAAATATTCTGCCACCGGCTCCATTACAGTATCCCAGGATAAATACTTTACCGCATAGCTTCGTATTTTTTCCCTGTAATTTTCCTGTGCGGCAATATGATCGTGAAATTTTATGATATCGTCTATAGGTATAGCAGAACTGTCATTCGGCACCCGAAAAACAAAAGGAGTTTTTTCCGGGAAACGCATATCATCATACCCAAGCACCATCGGTAATCCTCTTGCACAATACTCTGCTCCTTTTATCGGGCTTCCTTCCTGTATGCCATTTTTATAATACCCCAAAGACCCTATGGCGATATCCGTATCATAAAAGCATTTTGTCAAGTCCTCTCCTTCTTTTTGTCCCAGAATCTCCACATAATCCTGTACTTCCAAACGTTCGGCTTCTCTTCTGTATCGATTCAGTTCAACTCCTTCTCCCACTAATCGGAAATAAACCTGTCTTTTTCCTCCTGCATGATAATAATTCCCCATTCCTTCCAGAATTCGCTCAAAACCATGCCATGGCTCCATACACCCGACCGCGATCAGGATGATTTTATTATTTTCTTTTTTTCCATGAAAAAAAGGTATCTTTTCCACATCCACTCCGTTTACCAATCTGATACATCTCTTTCCCCAGATTTCTGAATCATTGGAATATGTTGAAATAACATCTACATATTCCCCAACCATTTCTCTGTAATAAGCGTCCTCTCCTTTTAACCTTCCAAAAGGAAGTTCTGCATCGTAGGGATATGTCGGAATCTCCAGAACTGTCCGAATTCCTTTTTCTTTCTGAAAATTCAAAAATTCAAGGAAAAATTTGTCTGACAGGGGATATCTGACATAGGTTCTGTCAACATCGTATTTCTCTATCCAGGACAACAGCACATTGCCATACTCTTTTCTCGTTACTGCTACTCTTTTTTCAATGACATTTTCTTCCTGCATCAAAAAAGCCATCTGATTACACCAAAATGCAACGCATAATTTCCCCAGTTTATTTTCAAGAGCCTTTGTTTGCGCAATTACTTTTTTTCGTATTCCTGCATATCCGGTACTGTACAGATCCTTAAAGGTAATATAAAATATCATCCTTTTCCCCCATAAAATTCTCCTAAAAAAAGGATTTTATCTGCCGATACAAATGGTATCAATTCATCGTATATCGAACGGTAATGTTTAATTGGCGTAATAATAACCCATTCATTCCTGTATTCAGCTTGGAACTGCTTACTGTTTATAACTGGTATATCAGGAATGCCAAGTATAAGCCCGCCGCTTTTATCCACAACAGATAGCACTTTTGCCTGCCCTTCCAATGCGCGGTATAATTGAATTCCTAAATATCCGCCCCCATAAATATACAAATCCCTGATCTCTAATTCTTTCACACGGGATGTAACCCGATCCCGATTCAAAAGCTTTCCCATCATTTCGTAGCAGGCGGTTATAACATCTGTTTCATCTGCATAAAGGCTCAACAATTCTTCTGTTTTCTCGTCCATTGCACCTCTCATTGTCACTGAAACCTTCCTTTAAAATCAACCGACGAACATTTATCTAAAGGCAATTTTACCGGTCTTCCTTCAAACGCTGATTGGTAGATTGCAAGAACCAGTTCCAAGGCTCGTTTTCCTGCTTCTGCATCAACCAATAGTTCTTTTTCGCCTCTGAGTGAACATATAACATCCTGATACAGCTTTAAGTGGCCATACCCATATACATTTGGCGGATATTCACTATATTCTTTCTTGATCTGCTCTGACTCCTGCAAATCTCCTGAAACCTTCCATTCCTCAATAGTGTTAACTGATTTCCCCCCTGCCTTTGCTGTTCCTCTTTCTCCAAAGATATACAAAGTTTCTTCCAGATTTTCAGGATAAATATCAGTAGTTCCTTCGGCTATTCCATAGCTTCCGTTTTTAAATTTAATCAGGGCTATCCCCATATCCTCTGCTTCTATATAAGGGTGCGTTAACCGATCCGTCATCCCAAATACAGTATCGATTTCATCCCCCATCATCCAGCGCAGCAGGTCAAGGTTATGGATACATTGATTCATCAAGGCACCTCCGTCCATTTCCCATGTCCCCCGCCATTTTGCATCCGCATAATACTGATATCCCCTGTTCCAGCGCACATGAGCCGTCCCGTATAAAAGCCGTCCAAATTGGTTTTCTTCTATTGCACTTCTTATTTTTTGGATTGATTTATTAAATCGATTTTGATGGCAGGCACAGATTTTTACCCTCTTTTCCTTACCTTTTTCTATAATTGCATCCGCATCCTCAAGAGAAAGTGCTATTGGCTTTTCAATAATTAAATTACAGTGATATTCCAGGCAATCCAGTGCAATCTGAGCATGCTTTCCGCTTTCTGTGGCAATTGCCACAAGTTCCGGCTTTTCTTTGCCCAGCATTTCTTTATAATCAGTGTAGATATGAATGCCATATTTCTGCATGTTCATTTTTACAAGCAAATCATGCACCCTATTCTCGTCCACATCTACAAGGGCAACGATATTCAGTCCGCTTTTCCCGGCAGCTGCTACATGGTTTGGAGAAATTCTGCCGCAGCCGATCAATGCATATTTCATACATTTTCCCTCTGTCAAAATAATTTTAATGCCCCATAATCACTATCTGGTCGCCTTGATAGCTTTTTTCAATATCCTCATTACCCATTCTTCCATAATTTGCAAAAAATAATTCCTCCGGCACAATCTTAGCCTCTATCATAATTTTAGCGATAGTATAGGGAGTAAACCAATATCGATGATCACTGTTTATAAATTCTATTCCCTCTTGGTAAACAGATGTTTTTAAAAAGCAGAACGCATTGGGAACGGTTATAATATACTTGCCCATAAAACCGTATTCGTTGAGCACTGTTCTCATTTTTGCCAAAAACCAAACCGGATTATCTACATGTTCGATAATCTCCCCGAGTAAAATATAATCATAATTTTTATGGGGAACTTTTTTCAGAAAATCCGGGGATGTAACATCCGCACAATATACTCTCCGTTTGCTGAATCCTTTTTCATTGACAAAATCCACAGCCTGTTGATTGATATCAATTCCCAATACATCCGTACAGCAATTCTCCAGTTCTCCATGCAGCCAATTCCTATTTGCTGCCTTATCCTGAATCAAAGCAATATGGTCACAGCAGCCAACATGGATACAGTTCTTTCCCTGTACAAGATTTATCAAAAGTTCCTGTCTGCTAAAGCCTGCATTATTTTTTAATTTCAAATGATAACCGCTGGAAAATTTTTCACCTCTTAAATATTCATAATCCTCTTCTGTGAATTTCATGGAATTCCTCCTCGTCAGGTTTTCAAAATCAGAGCGATTTCTCTTTTCACTGTGCTGTTATAACCGCATTGCCGCTCCACCCTCTTTTTTGCATTTTTACACTTTTCCAAAAATTCTTCCGGATGATCATATAAATATTCTATCTCCTCTGCCATCATCCTATAATTTTCAGATTCAAACAGTGATGCACTATCCTCATCCATAAATTCATTCATTGGCCCGATACTGCTGGTTACCACTGCCATTTCCGCTGACATGGCTTCGCCTGCCGTAACCTGATGAGAATCCATCCTGGTGGGAGATAAGAAAATCCCGTTTTCTTTATAAAGATCCCTCATCTGCTCCTGGCTTACAAACCCCCTGTGGATATGGACATTAGAAAAATCTCTGTTTATTAACTCACCAAAATTCTCTTCAAACAGCACTCCGTCCCCATATAATTCAAAGGAAAGTTCATTGAAAAATTCTTTCTCCGACAATTCCAAAATAGCTTTCGCTGTCAGGTCATTCGCATAGGTACGTGCATTATGATTTTTTATGGATAAAATATGGAGCCTGTCCTCTTCCTTTCTTTCCGGCGATTGATAAAAGCCGCAATCAATAAAATTCGGTATTACTGTATAATCAGCAGGACAACATCCAACAAATTTCTTTGTTCTGTTTTTCAGCCAGTCAGATACAAAAATAAATAAAATATTCTCTCTGTGAAAAAGTTCTTTCAGGAATTTTTTCCGGAAATCATCCCTTTGCTTCCAATTCTGTCTCTGCGCCTGTATTTCTGCTTCTGTATAATTAAACCAGGTGCGCGTCCATGGCTGCATCTCATATCCATGCCCCCAGATCAGCATAGGTTTATCGATATATCCTGCCTTCCATACGGAATCCATTATGTACTCATCCACAAAATGTATTAAAATCTTTTTGTAATTACCTGCTTTCAATACCTTCTGTAATTCTGTTACTCCCCCTTCCCATACCCTCACCCCTTGATATTCATAGCTTTCCAAAGAAGTATCCGGTATCAATCCGAAAGCCTCAACTCTGAGCCCTGATTTTATATATTCCAAAACCCTCCGGTGTACAAAAGCGCACCGGGGATTGCCTTTTTTCGGATATCCTCCGTTGCAAATAACCAGATACCTCTCCATGCAGTAATCCTCGGTATTGGCAACCTCTCTCTCCGTATAACGCAGATTATAAAATCGAGTCTTTCTTTTCACAAAAAGACTCAAAAAGTCCTTTTCTCCTTCCGTCAAACCACCGACAATCTGAGTTACACTGTCAAAACAGCCTCCCCGGGGAATCCAGCCATTTCCATCCAGCTGCCTCCGGATCGGCACATAAAAGGAACTGGCTATCACCAGAACAGCCTCCGGATATTCCTCTCTGATTTTTTCCGGAGGAATAATATCTAACCCTCTTTTTTTCGTATTCCATTTCGATACCTCGTTATCCGAGAATGCAGCCACTTTGTACCCGGAAATACAGGTTAATATCTCATATGCTTCCTCTCCTCTTTGTGCTGTCCCAAAAATCACAACCTCTGTCAATGGTTTCCCCTCCGGCTTTTTTCATACAGACAATCAAATATCTGTCTTCCTGTTCTTGCTTTCTCTGGTGATTTATCCTTATGACGGCCGCATAAGACAGAATAAAATTCCCGAATTGAATTTCTGCTGTTCTCCAAAATCATATCACCTGGATTATAATTCTCCTCCCAGAATTTCCCAGGGCACGCCTGGTCGGTCTTGATTTTTTTGATGACTATTTTTTGCTTTTCAAAATCCAACTCTTCCAGACACTTCTCCCTCGTGTTATACAGCACCAGGGATCGCTCATCTTTCTGATATTCTATGGCAAAATTTTCTCCGGGCTTTGTCATTTTTTCCGAAGGCACTATACGGATTTCCATATTTTCCCGATTTACCGATATCAGAGATTCACTTACCGCACCTTCAGAATTCCACGGAATAAAGATAACATATTCTTTCATCACTGCACATTGATAGAACAAAGGCGCTGTAAAGCAGCCGTTCTCATCCCTGTCACCAGTTATCCGATAATCATCAGGAAATGGATCTGAAATGAGGATATTTTCCTTTTCCTTGTCCCAGCAATATACCTCTCCCGCATATCCGCTTAGCCAAAATCTTTTTCCGTCAAAGGCAATGGTGTTAAACCCTTTGCTTTTTATATCAAGTTCATAGTATTCTGCTCTTTTTGTTCCAATATCAAAAGCGCATATTCTTTTTGAAGTCCGTGACACGCAATAAATAGTCTTCCCGACGAATGCTGACAGATATCCTACGGAATCCTCCGGATCAGAAAATATATCATAATAACCCGCTATCTGTTCTGTCTGCAAATCCACTTCGATTATCTGATTCATGCCATAGGATACACACCAGAGCGTCTCATTTACTATCCATTTGTCAAAAATACTGATACGCAGAAAATACGTGTTCTTGATTTCTATTTTCCTGAAGTTTCTCTTTTCTGTATCAAAGACCCAGATAAATCTCCCCTGATCAGGCAGGCAATAGAGTTTTTGATCTTTTTTAATAACTCCTGTTGAAATCCGATAGGTACTCCCTATATTCTCCGGAATCACCGCTTCCGCCCGTACCAGCATATCCGACAGATTCATCTGATAAATGATGCCATCTAAATTCCCTACAAACCATGTCTTGTCATTTTCCATAAACATTCCGTCGTTTGATATGGCACTGTCTTTATCCGATCTTATATCAATATTTTGAATCATTGTACAAAGGCCTCGGTTCCTGCACAGTTCGACCACACTGCTCGGATCCCCATAATACCCGTCAGATAACGCCACCGCCCGACCCACATCCGCCGTATCATCATATATCCCCCACCCGGCCTTCTTATACTCCCTTACTATCCCCCCATACTCCTTCCAAAGCCCTGGCCTCATACTCTCAATCGTTGCCTTTATCAGCGGATGCGGCCGCCACAGCAATACAACCTCGTCCTGATTCTCCCGAAACACCCGGAACACATCCCGCATCTTGGCCAGCATTTTCTCCTCGTGCTCCAGCAAAGCCGTCACGCTGGTATTATAGAAAATGATCTTCTTCCAGCTCCCATCTTCTTTCCGGATCACTCTCAGCCATTCCTCAGGAATCTGCAAATCCTCTTTCCTTGTACCAAGAACCTTATCCACCTTTGGGGATCCCAGGCCTAAGATCTTCTCCTCCCAGTATTGCCGGCATGCTGTTTCATTCACTCCCGTTCCGGTATTCCCTTTTTCTCTTGCTTTCGGGCTTGCTTCCAAATTCCTCCTGTTTCCCACAGTGAATCTGGTCATCACCTTGATATAAACCTGCCTCATCGCCTCTGACTGCACGATCACCTTATCTGCATAGATCACCCCGGGAACCGTGCAAAAATGGGCGAT
Source organism: bacterium 1XD21-70 (assembly GCA_003669055.1). GTDB lineage: Bacteria > Bacillota > Clostridia > Lachnospirales > Lachnospiraceae > Brotaphodocola. The sequence goes on along the minus strand of RAYB01000030.1, from coordinate 34,557 downwards.
TCCTTCAACGGATTTCTCATTTTTCGGATCAGGTTCCCCCAATAGGAAATAGGGTATATAGATTAATTTTTCCGTAAACTGTTTCAAATTTTTCGCATAAAAAAACGGATGTACACTGGTCACACAGTTACATTCATCATATGGATTATGGATAAATATCATATCCGGACATTGCTTTGCAAAATCATAATCCTCATACCAGGTAACCGGTACATAATCCGGGTATTCCTCCCCTTCGTAGTGCATTTCTTTAAAACCCCCGTCCGGGTTCTTATCATAATAAGGAATCGGCACAACATAGGCGTCACAGTCCGGGTCTTCCTCTGCGGCTTTCCACACACTCTCCAGGGAATCCCACATGGATGCCTTATACGGAAGAAACACGGCTTCCAGGCGTACTTTGATATCTTCACGGATACTATTCTCGATCCGAATCAGTATCCTGCGCAGGATTTTGCCTGTCTTATTCCCATTCAGAGGAATCTTATGCCAAATCGCCTCATGAATCTGGTAAACCAGTTCGCAATATTCCTCCAGCAAAGAAACAGTGGCAAAGCCCTCCCCCTCCTCAGCCTCAATCATATTGCCCAGCTCAATCGCACCGTCCTGGCACTGCTCCAGAAGATCTGCGGCAGTTGTCCCGTCTTTTCGTTCGATTGCTTTTTTTATTTCATTGTGCGCACGGTCCAGAAGCTTTACAAAGTCCTCTGCCTGTTGTTTCTGTGCCTTTCTCATGTTTTCCGTCCTTTCGCACTCCGTTATACGGACATAATGGTATTCCTCCAAATAGCTTGCCTGAATTTCCATCTGCCACAAGTGCTCAATCCATTTTAAATAAGGCATATTGGTCATCTTTTGATGATGTGGATCTCTCCACTTCGCTCCCTGCTACATCAGAAGACTCCGCGGAGTCCTTCTGTTCACAGGGTCCTGGCCTATCCAATGCGCAGACATAATCTGCCTTCTAATGCCGACTGTTGTTTTTCTATCACCAGCTGCTCTTTAAACTGGTTTATCATGATTGGTCTCTCAGTCCTTGCGGTAAAATCCCGGCTCATCACCAGAACTCAGCTAAGAGGCAATTCTTATGATTATTTTTCCAATTCCGTATTGTAATCTCTGTTCGCTAAAAGAATCCCCCGTTTCCGGGCATTCTGTGCCGCATTGATCCTGTCATCGGTCTGATATCCGCAGGAGGGACAGATGAATTGCCCTTTCTCCTTCTTTCCCATAGTCCCGCAATAGCTGCATTCTCTGCTGACATTCCTGCCAAATACTTCCACAATGGTTATGGACTGCTCCTGACATTTCTGCAGCAATCGTTTTCGGATATACCCCCGCTGCCAGAGGGCGGCCATGTGATTCAGCCTGCTGCTGGCGCCGCCTGCCTGCGGCCTAGGAAGCTTTGGGATCCAGATAATCTCCGGCTTCTCTGTCTTCAGGAAACGGTTCAGTTCCTGGTTGATATAGCTGTGCAGGCCTTCCTCATACCGTCTCTTCCTGGCATGGTACTTTTTCCGTCCCGGATTGTTCTGCCGGTTATGGTTATAGCTTCTGGTCTGTTCCCGAATCCAGTCAGAATATTCCAGCTGATATTCCCCCAGCTTTTCTCCATATCTGTGGCCTTCGTGCGTTGTCAGCATGGTAAGAAGTCCGACCGACATCCCTATCTGCCTGGTGTAATCATCATGAACCCTGACTGCCACCTTCACCGGCACCCGAATCTCCAAGCGTTTCTCTTCTGGAAAAAGCTTAATATAAATCTGAGAATCATACTGGTTATGATCGGTCAATGGTACAAAGATCCGTTTGCGCTTTTCTTTTGTGGCAAGATAGATTCCATGGTCTTTGTAGCGGTAAGCTTTAAAAGACAGGGAAAATCCCTCTGCCATTTCTGTATGCTGCCGCTTGTGGTATTTGCGTACCTGCCGGCACAGATAGCGGTTCAGATGTTCCTTGTCTATTTCTCTGGCCAGCTTCTCATACTGCTGCTGCATTTCCGTATCCAGATGAACCGGCTCCTCATTCAAAACAGCCTCAAAAGCCCCGCTGACCTTTAGTACAAATCGGAGATAATGCTTCTCCGGCTCAGAAAGCCCTTCATTCTTACCTGCCAGTTCCGTTACCTTGGCCTTGGTTCTTGTCCATTGGCTTTTAATATCTGCCAATGCGTCAAATACGGCCAGATAAAAATATACGGATGGCAATCCCAGCTGCATGCGCAGCCCGCATTTTGTCATCTCGTTTTGTACAGTGTAACCAGGGTAGAGTTTGGACAGGCTCCCTTTTCCTCCATAACGGGTATATACATAATTTTTCACCGTGCAGCAGTCTTTTGCAATCGCTATAAGCTTTTCCATCTGTTCATCAGGAATCGGCTCTTTGCTGTACTGGTGAACCGTTTTGCATATGGTATCTGGCGCCACCTGTTCTCCTTTCCTTTGGCCTGGTTCTCTCTATTTTGCAGGTTTTTCCCTGTTATTTTCAAAAAGTGTACTTTTTGGGAATTCCAGATAATGGGTAAAAATCCATAAGAAAAGTGATTAAGATTCTTGAAAATCTGACGATATTATGTTAAAGTAAGATGTCATTTGTAGTAATTGCAGGATTCCCAAAAAGTACACTTTTTGGGAATTCCAAAAGGTCGGCAAACTCTGCCAACGGTTCTTCTGCAATCATTAAGGCCACGTAAATAAGTGCCCTCTCAATTTCCTGCGGGGTTTTCGGAAGGATTGTAGTTTATAAAATTTCACTGTTTTTCCCCTGCCTTTCCAGGAAAGCCTTTCTTATGTTCTTCACAAAATATTTTGTAATTTTAGGCTTTTGTCATTTTATGTAAACAAAAGCTCCTGAGGAAAATCCCCAGAAGCCCCTTGTCCTTAACTTTTTCAGTTTTGATGATCTTTCAGATCTTAATCTTCAACGCTGACGATTTCTTTCTTGTTGTAGCTGCCGCAGGCCTTGCACACCCTGTGGGGCATCATTAAAGCACCGCACTTGCTACACTTCACCAGGTTCACAGCGCCCATTTTCCAATTGGCTCTGCGCTTATCCCTTCTGGCTTTGGAAGACCGGTTCTTCGGACAGATCGACATGGCTTACACCTCCTTAAACTGTTGAAATATATCCTGGATTACCGACATCCTCGGATCCGGTGAACCTTCCTCACAGGAGCAATTCCCATGGTTTAAGTTCATGCCACACCGATTGCAAATCCCCCTGCATTCTTCCCTGCACAATACCTTCATAGGCAGGCTAAGCATCAGTTCATTGCTGATCAACTGGTCTACATCCAGATAATAACCGCTCACATAGGGCTGTTCGTCGAGTTCTTCCACACGTTCTGCGTCCGATGCTTCCATATCCAGTTCCTGCATGATGTCCAGCTTAAAAGGTACATCAACCGGCTCCAAGCATCTGCTGCAGGGAATCCGGAGCACAAGTGACGCACTCCCCTCCAACAAAAGCTTCTTACCTCCCAGGTTCCGGATCCGGAAAACTGCCGGTTCCTTAGAAACCACTGCCAGGACTCCACCGGGAGCCTGGAAATGATCCATCTCAATCTCTGCCGTGTAGGCCTTCTCTTTTCCTTCTACGGAAAACAGCTCTGTTAAATTAATCTGCATATTATTCTCCTAATACGCACCTAAAATATTATACATAGGCAAATTCATTTTGTCAACAAATTTTCGGGATTTTCAGGAATTTTTTCAAATATGCTCAAATCCCAAAATCTCCTTCCGGCGAAAGCCCGTTATTCGTCCCATAGGAATCGTAAATCAGGGGAAAAGTCCCTTCCGGCGCCTGGGCGATATAACAGGCACCATCGCCGTATTTTCCGTACAAAAGCATAATAACTGCCATCTGGTCCTTAGGTATTGCCACGCAGCCGGCAGTCCCGGCAGCCCCCTCTGCCTGGCAATGGAGGAACAATGCGGCCCCTTTTGCCGGGACGGCATGGATATTGTAGCCCGCATCCAGGACATAATCATAATATCCTGCATAAGCCTTGGTTCCTACGCGTTCCCCGTCCTTCATGCTGCCAGCCTGCAAACGGTTCGTCTCTGATTCCCAGACATGGTTTTCCGTTACCTGAATATAATTGCCCGGAAATCCCTCTAACGGCTCATCCTGCCCAAACGGCGTATTCATCTGGAATACTCCGATCGGTGTTGTCTTGTCTCCGGCAGTCCGGTGGTTGCTCATCCCGTTATGCCCTAAAATACCGGCAGTATCTACCCTTGGGATCCACCCGGGTCCGCTTTCCGGTATTTTCTCATAGGCATAGACCCGGCAGCTGCTGCCTTCTGTCCCTTCTACCACAACCAATACCCGTGCTGTTGGGGGCAGCACGAAACGATCCGCCTCAAAGGGCTCCCGTTTTTTCTGGTGAGGCCCTGATTCTGTTTTGCCGCCGCTTGCCGAACCCGCAGTAACCACCTGGGACGCCATGGCAGGGACAGCCATTTGGGGCGCGCTGCAGGCCAGCAATATGGCTGACAGCCATAACAGTCCTTTTCTCATATTTTTTCTCCTGCCTTTTGGCATGTTCCCAACAGGCAGACAGCCTGCCTTGCTTTGGGGGAATCCCCGCCGGCAAGGCAGGCGTGCCTTTTTATGGTATCGTTTACTCGGTCAGCCTCTTGGTTTCCCTCGCAATGGCAAGTTCCTCGTTGGTGGGAAGGAGCATTACTTTCACCTTGGAGTCCGGGGCAGAGATCACGGCATTCTTCCCCCTCACGTCATTGGCTTGGTCATCGATCTTCACACCCAGGTATCCCAGGTAATCGCAGATTTCTTTTCTTGCCGCCTTGTCGTTCTCGCCGACACCGGCAGTGAAGGCGATGGCATCGACACCGTTCATGGCAGCTGTGTAAGCACCAATGTATTTGGCAACCCGGTAAATAAACGCTTCCAATGCCACCTCAGCCAGGTGGTTGCCCCCGTCCTTGGCTGCCCCGATGTCGCGGAAATCGCTGGAAACCCCGCCGCTCATACCAAGCACACCGGATTTTTTGTTGAGGATATTCAAGACATCATTGACATCCCGGTTCTCCTTGTTGCAGATGTACTGCACGACTGCCGGGTCGATGTCACCGCTCCTGGTGCCCATGATCAGTCCCTCCAGAGGGGTCAGGCCCATGCTGGTGTCCACGCACTTGCCGCCGATGGAAGCAGAGATGCTTGCCCCGTTGCCCAAATGGCAGACGATCACCTTGGCATTCTTAGGATCTAAATTGCCGAACTTGATCGCTTCTCCAGATACGAACATATGGCTCGTCCCGTGGAAGCCGTAGCGGCGGACGCCGTATTTCTCATAATACTCGTGGGGAATCGCATACAGGTAGGCTTTCTCCGGCATGGCCATGCCAAATCCGGTATCCCATACTGCCACGTTGGCCTTGCCGGGCATGGCAGCCTCGCAGGCTTCGATCCCCATCAGGTTGGCCGGGTTGTGCAAAGGCCCTAAGTCAAAGCACTCACGGATCACCCGCTTTACATCCTCGTCCACCACGATCGATTCACTATAGGTGGTTCCGCCATGCAGCACCCGGTGCCCGATCGCCGAGATCTCATCCACGCTGGCAATCACGCCATGCTCCTTGTCCTGCAGGGCATCCATGACAAGCTGGATGGCAACCTTATGGTCAGGCATGGGGCTTTCCACCACATACTTGTCCTTATCTGCGGGCTGATGGGTAAGCTTGGAGCCTTCGATTCCGATCCGCTCGCACAGGCCCTTGGCAATCACGCTCTCATTGTCCATGTCAATCAGCTGATACTTTAAAGATGAACTGCCACAGTTTACTACTAAAATTTTCATGGTTTTGCGTTCTCCTTCATTTGCTATAAATATTTTGATGGCAAAGAGCCTCTCTTTATTTTACGATCTTGCCCTGGGCATCCCTCGGGCAGGCCGCAGCGTTGGACTCATCGGTATCGATGTGCATGGCAAGGGCATAGGAATCGCTGACACGGACCACTACATCGCCGAAGACTAAGCTTCTTCCGTCACTGTCAATCTTGACGGATACAATATCGCCGTTCTTTACGCCTAACGCCTCGCCGTCAGCCACCGTTGCATGGATGTGGCGCTGGGCGACGATCACGCCCTCGCTGATCTCGATCTCGCCATTCGGCCCGACGATCTTGCAGGCGCCGCTGCCCTCCAATACCCCGGACTCACGGATCGGTGCCGCGATGCCGATGGAACGGGCATCCGTCATGGAAAGTTCTACCTGTGTCTGCTTCCTGACCGGCCCTAACACGGATACCCCTTTCAGTTCCTTCTTCGGCCCGACAATCGTCACGCGTTCCTCACAGGCAAACTGCCCTGGCTGGGACAAATCTTTTTTCTTGGTCAGTTCATACCCGTCACCAAACAGGGTTGCTAAATCTGCTGTGCTCAGATGTACATGACGTGCGGATGTTTCTACCATGAATTTCATACGTTTTCTTCTCCTATCTTTGTTCTTACAAAAATTTAGACCCATAAAACGATCTTACACATATTCTATTGGTTTTACACAAATTTTTCAAGCCTTTCCCTGGTACAAATTTGCATTTTTTGGTAAACATAGGTATAATACTTTTATTATGGAATATTTTTGCCGCTAATTTAATGCCATGGAAAGGGATTTCCCATGAAAACGATCGGTATCATCGCAGAATACAACCCGTTTCACAACGGCCATCTATACCAGCTTCAAAAACTCCGTGCCCAGGCAGGGGACAGCTTTATCATTGCCGCCATGAGCGGAGATTTTGTCCAGCGGGGCAAGCCCGCAATCTATGACAAATATACCCGTGCCCGGATGGCTCTGTCCGCTGGCGTGGACCTGGTATTAGAACTTCCTGTCTGCTTTGCCACCAGCAGCGCCGAGGACTTCGCCTCCTGCGGGGTGGCTTTGTTTGACCGCCTGGGGGTGGTAGACATGCTGGGGTTTGGGAGCGAATCCGGAGACTGCGGGGAACTTTCCCGGGCCGCTGACCTGCTAAAGGAGGAACCAGAGGATTTTTCCCGCCGCCTGCAGGAGTGCTTAAGGGAGGGGATGCCCTTCCCCAAAGCCCGTGCCGCCGCCTTAAAGCCGTATTTCCCGCAGCAAGGGCTGTCTCTGTCCGCCCCGAACAACATCCTGGCAATCGAATACCTGAAAGCATTAAAGCGGCGCGGCAGCGCCATCACCCCTGTCGCCGTCCGCCGTACCGGGCAGGGATACCATGAGACCGGCCCGGCAGGCGTGGGGGTTGCCGCTTCCGCTTCTGCCATACGAAAGGCTATCCGGGAAAACAATTTCTCCATGGCAAAGTCCCAGGTTCCCACAGCCGTTTCCCGGATCCTTGCGGATTCGGTGCCTATCTTTTCGGATGACTTTACTGCACTGCTGAATGCCCGCCTCCTGGAACTGTCTAAAAACGGAAAGGAAGATGTTTTTGCCTGCTATGCGGACATGTCGCCGGAACTTGCCTCCCGGTTAGGGCGTCAAGTGCTTAACTGGTCAACCTTTTCCGGCCGGGTGATGCAGCTAAAAACGCGCAGCTACACCTATACCCGCATCAGCCGGGCTTTGCTGCATCTGATGCTTGGCATCACCTCAGGCCAGGCTCTGCATTACAAAGACCAGGACTATGTCCGTTACGCCCGAGTCCTTGGTTTCCGCCGCCAGTCTGCTGTGCTCTTAAAGCAGTTAAAACGCAGGTCGCATCTTCCGCTGGTGACAAAGACCGCCGACGCCCATAAAATCCTGGACGCCGACGGCCTTGCCATGCTACAGATGGATTTTCATGCTTCCCATTTATACCAGTCGGTAGTCTTTGCCAAGAGCGGGCAGGGGCTGCCAAACGAGTATACCAGTTCCGTGGTGGTCATTTAAATCCCAGGAGTTTTCCCAACATGGGTTCCACCTGCAAGAAGTCTGTCAGCTGCCGGATCTGCTCCTGGTTTTCCTTTCTTTTCCCTTCCCTTACCGCACGGATGAGGAGGTTTTTGGGGGTATGCTCCATATCAATGAATTCCAGGATCTGGGTCCGGTAGCCTTCCCCCTCCAGGAATTCTGCCCGCAGCGCATCCGTATAGAGCGCCGCCATCCGCTCCTTGATGACGCCATAAGAGAATACGGGCTTCATCAGGTCATTTGCCATCTGCCGGTTCAGTTCATGCTGGCAGCAGGGCACAGACAGGATCACCTTTGCCTTCCAGCGGACTGCCTTTGCCAGCGCATAATCGGTAGCCGTATCGCAGGCATGGAGGGTTACCACCATATCCACCTGGCCTGCCTCTTCATAATCTGCAATATCTCCATGGTAAAAAGCCAAGCTGCCGTATCCGTACTTTTCTGCCAGGAGGTTGCAGCGGGCAACCACATCCTTTTTCAAATCCAGGCCGATGATCCGGACCGGGTACCCTTTCACCTGGTTTAGGTAGTGGTACATGGCAAAGGTCAGATACGATTTCCCGCACCCGAAATCAAGGATAGTATTTTCCTTCGTTTTGCTGAGTTTCGGCAGGACGTCCTCGATAAATTCCAGGAAACGGTTGACCTGGCGGAACTTGGCGTAACGGGCGCGGACTACCTCTCCCTCGGCGGTCATCACCCCCAGGTCCACCAAAAAGGGAACCGGGATCCCCTCTTTTAAAACATACTGTTTCTGCCGGTTGTGGAAAAGCGCGGCCTCCTTTCCACATGGCTGCGCCGCGCGCTTTACCTTGACGGTCATGCTGCCTTTTTTTGCCACCAATACCGTGGCGCTTCCCAATTGGGAAGATGCCTCAGCCTGCCGGAATTTCCCTGTCAGCAGGCCTTTTGCATATTCCTTTGCTTCTTCGCCGGAAAGGTTATGGTGGAAGGCCTGCTTTCCCGACAGTTCCTCTGCCTGGAATTTCAACTCGCCCTTAAGCATCACCGGGCGGACTTTTACCTTAGAGAGCCCGTCCTTTCCTGCCGGGTTGCTGAAAACCAATTGCTGCAAATGCTCGTCCAGGAAGAAATCCAACATGGATTCCAGGGTTTCCTTTACCATCTCTCTTCTCCGTTTCCTTCATTTCAGTTCTTGAAGCTGTGGATCGGAGCCGGGATTCTCCCGCCCCGGTTCACAAATTTCTCACAGGAATATTTATTTACCGGCATGACAGGCGCATAGCCCAGAAGGCCGCCGAACTCCACGGTATCCCCGACCGTTTTCCCGATCACCGGGATCACGCGCACTGCCGTGGTCTTCTGGTTGATCATGCCGATCGCTGCCTCATCGGCAATGATGCCTGCAATCGTGGCGGATGAGGTGTCGCCAGGGATGGCGATCATATCCAGGCCTACGGAACAGACACAAGTCATGGCCTCCAGCTTCTCCAAGGTCAGTGCCCCCTCGGTCACGGCATCGATCATCCCCTGGTCCTCGCTGACCGGGATGAAAGCGCCGCTCAACCCCCCTACATAGGAGGAAGCCATGACGCCTCCCTTCTTTACCTGGTCATTGAGCATGGCCAGGGCAGCCGTGGTACCTGGTGCGCCCACGCGTTCCAGGCCGATCTCCTCCAAAATCTCCGCCACGCTGTCCCCGACTGCCGGTGTAGGCGCCAGGGACAAATCAATGATGCCAAACGGCACTCCCAGGCGCCTGGACGCCTCCTGGGCTACCAGTTGCCCCACGCGGGTGATCTTAAAGGCTGTCCTTTTGATGGTCTCACAGAGCACTTCAAAATTCTCGCCCCTGGCTTTTTCCAGCGCCACTTTCACCACGCCGGGGCCGCTGACCCCCACATTGATGATGGCATCCGCTTCTGTCACGCCGTGGAATGCCCCTGCCATAAAGGGGTTGTCATCCGGGGCATTGCAAAATACCACCAGCTTTGCACAGCCGAGGGAATCCTGCTCCCTCGTGGCTTTGGCGGTTTCCAGCACGGTCTCTCCCATCAGCCGGACGGCGTCCATATTAAGCCCTGTCCGCGTGGAACCGACATTGACGGAACTGCATACCCTCGATGTGCAGGCCAGGGCCTGGGGGATCGAACGGATCAGGTTCTCATCAGCCGTTGTCATCCCTTTGGAGACCAATGCCGAATAGCCGCCGATAAAGTTCACCCCCACCTCATGGGCAGCACGGTCCAATGTGTGTGCAAGGGACACGAAATCCTCCGGGCTTTTGCAGGCACAGCCGCCTACCAACGCAGCCGGGGTCACCGATATCCTCTTATTGACAATCGGCACGCCGAAATCCCTGGCAATCTCATCTCCTACAGAGACCAGGTTTTTGGCATACTGTACAATCTTATTGTATATTTTTTCGTTGACCGCACCCAGATCGCTGTCACAACAGTCGAGCAGGCTGATTCCCATCGTGATCGTACGCACATCCAGCCGCTCATGTTCGATCATATTATTGGTTTCAATCACTTCAAACATATTTAGCATTCTGTTTCCCGCCTTTACTCTTCGTTCTCCTGTTATTTTAGATCCGGTGCATTTTGGTAAAAATTTCCTCGCGCTGGCAATGGATCTTCACACCGATCTCCTCCCCTAACTGCCCTAACCGGGTATAGATCTCCTCAAAAGGAACCGATGCCTGGTTGATGTCGGCAATCATCATCATGTTGAAATATTCCTGCACGATCGTCTGGGAAATGTCCAGCACATTGACATTTTTCTCTGACAGATAAGTACATACCTTTGCGATAATTCCCACGGTATCCTTACCCACTACGGTTATAATAACTTTATTCATTTGACCTGTCCTCACTTTTTTTAATATATAACGGTTTAAGCGGCCTGGGCTGCCAGCTTCTTATACATACAAAATCTGTGACATCTCATCGCGCCTGGCCACCGAAATAGAAAAATCCGACGCATGGTAAGGGGTGTCGCCCTCGTCAATCTCCAGCTTTACGGTCTCATAAGCCAGAGCCTCATAATTGTTCTCCTTGCTGAGGTGCCCCAATATAATATACTTTAAATGGTCATGGAGCAGATGGTTCAAAAGCCTCCCGGCATTCTCGTTGGAGAGATGCCCATGGTCTCCTAGGATCCTCCGCTTCAGATAATAAGGATATGGCCCTGCCTGCAGCATGTTCACGTCATGGTTGGATTCGACTAACAGGGCATCAAGCCCCTGCAGATGGTCGATAATATAAGAGTCGTAATGGCCCATGTCCGTAGCCACTGCCACATTCTTGTGCCCGTGCCGGATCCGGTATGCCACCGGGTTGGCAGCATCATGGTCGATGGAAAAAGGCAGCAGCGTCAAATCCCCCACTTCAAACTCCCGGTCCGGCAAGATCCCTTCCAGAAGCTCCTTCGGGTATTCCCCCAAGCATTTCTTGGCAGCAATCTCATCTAAGGTCTCCCGGGTGCCGTATATCGGGATCCCGTATTTCCTTGCCAGGATGCCGAGCCCGCGGATATGGTCCGAATGCTCATGGGTGATCAGGATCCCGCTTAGTTCGCTGCCTTTGATCCCGATCTCATTCAATCCCTGTTCAATCCTCTTGTTGCTGATCCCCGCATCCACCAGAAGATGGGTTCCTTCGGATCCTATGTAGGTACAATTGCCGCTGCTTCCGCTTGCAATACTGACTAATCTCATAACCGTTGCCCTGCTTTCCTACCTTTCCCTGCCGGCAGCCCATAATCCCCTGCTGTCCGCCAAATGGTGCCTGCTGCTTCCAAGAACCCTGCCAAGCTGCTTTCGGGTATCCTCCACTGTGCCGTTGTTGTCAATCACCACATCGGAAAATGCCAGGAAGTCCTCCTTAGACGGCTGCCTGCGGATGATATCCTGGCATTTTTCCCGGGTATACCCTCTGTTTTCCATCAGGCGTGCAATGCGGTTTTCCTCGGAAGCATCTACATACCACAGCGTATCACAAAACCGGCGGCTTTGTTCGTCAAACAATGCCGCCTCCACTGCAATCAGCATATCCTGCCCTTCTTCGGCAGAACCGGCAATCGCCGTTACCTGCCTTTTTAACTCCTGCCAGGCCAGGGGATGGATCATGGCATTCACTGCGGCCAGTTCCTTGGGATCCTTAAAGATCCTCTCAGCAAACGCAGCCCGGTCCAGGGTGCCGTCCGCAGATAAAATCCCCTCCCCAAAATGCCCTACCAGGCGTTTAAGCCCTTCCCGGCCAGGCATTTCCAGTTCTGCCGCCACCTCATCTGCCAACAGGACATGGGCGCCGTATTCTTCTTTAAGAAGCTTTATCACCCGGCTTTTCCCGGCACCTACGCCGCCGGTTATCCCGACCACCCACGCGTTCCCTGGCCGGTCAGTTCTCAAGTGACGCATGTTCTCTCGCCTCTTTCTGCTTTAAGAGGGATAAAAGCAGGCTCTTGGAGATGCTGATGTTCTCCCCGAACGGGTTGATTACAAACCCCTTGAGGTCGTTGATGTTGCGGATTAAGATGTTTCCAAAGTCCTCCATGGTCATAATCAGCGCCTGGTCGTGGGTTCCGTCCTCATTCCACTTGTTGTATTCTTCTATATCTGTAAAGGCGAGGTAATATTTGTCCCCTTCTGAGTTCTGGATATCCTCAAACCGTACCCGCGTCGAGGGGCCTTCCCGTTCTGTCAGTATCGTCTGCCTCTGAACCGGCGCAAGCAGGCGGGAAGCCATAAGTTCCTCTGCCATGTGCCCGCGTGTCTTTGCGTTGTCATGCCGGAGCATCGCCCGCATGGCCTCTATCAGCCTGGGATTCCGGATCTCTTCTGATGTCTGATTCATCATATCCATAAACCTTCTTTCTTTTTCAATAAAATGCATGTTCGTTTTATCATATCATAAATTCCCGGCATCATCCAACCATTTTTTTATTTTTCCGGCCTCACTTTCTCCGAATACCCGGATTCCATAGGCCTCTAAGAGTTCTGCCGTCACTCCGTCTCCTTTGGTTAAGGTACCCGAATGGCTGCCGTCATATACCATCCCTTTGCCGCAGGAAGGGCTCCTTTCCTTTAATATGGCAAAGCAGCAGCCGTATGCCAGGGCCAAGGCCAGGGTTTCCTCTGCCCCTTTCTTATACTGGCTGGTCACATCCCGCCCGGAAACCGTCATTACCCTGCCGTTTGTCCGTTCCGCCGGTTCCCTGGGCGTTTCCAGCCCGCCCATCGTCTCCGGGCATACCGGGATCAGATGCACTTGTTCCATCAGCTTTTTCAGTTCCGGCTCCATCCCCCCTTCTCCGTTATAACGGCAGTGCACCCCCAAAAGGCACGAACTGGCCAGGACATTTTTCTTTTCTCTCTTTTTATATAAAATGTGGCGCATGCGCCCATGGTATTTTTCCTTTGTGGCCACAATCTCATACCCATGGTCCAGCATGGTCTTTAGGCTTGCCTGGTTGTCCGGGTGGACTGTGCAGAGCAGGTGCTTATGCGGATAACTGCACAATTCCTTTTCTGCTTCGGACAAGAGTTTTCCCTGCAGGTGGTTTCCGCGGTACTCCTTTTTGACAGCGGCAGAATCCATATGGGCCGTCAGCTGCAGCTGGCTGCTGCCAAAGCCCAGTTCTTCGCCTAGGTTGCCTTCCCCATCCCCGGGAAACGCCACAATGAAAAATGCCGCAACCTCCGGCTGCTTCCCTCCCACTGTCTCTGCCACCATGGTAAAGCCCTTGTCTTTTATGTGGGACTCGACCCACCCACGGCCGTCTGCCACAAACCAGTCCGGGTTTTCGAGCGAATGCTTTGCCTCTTCCATCACGGCCATGACAGCATCCACATCTGAGTCCTCTGCCCGGCGGAAAGAAAACCCTGTTATGGCGCCCCCATGCTCTTCTTTAGAACTAAACCAGCTGTCCCCACAGTGCGCTTCCACCTCCAGGGGGACACGCAGGGAAGCCGCATGCTTCATCTTGTCCTCCAGAATCTGTATCACCTCGTCTGCCTCTTCTTTCGCAGCTTCCACCAGAAGTTCGTCATGGATCTGCAGCACAATCCGGGATTTCATGTTCCTTCTGCGCAGTTCCTGGTCCACGGCAACCATCGCCAGCTTCATGATATCCGCCGCCGAGCCCTGGATCGGGGAATTCATGGCAACCCGTTCCCCGAAGGCACGCTGCATAAAATTGCCGGACGTTAACTCCGGTACCGGGCGCCTCCGGCCAAACATGGTGGTTACAAACCCCTGCTCCCTGCCGTCTTTAACCTGCCGGTCTAAAAATGCCTTGATGCCCGGATAGGTCTCGAAATACTTGTTAATGTATTCCATGGCCTCCTGCCGGGAAATACTCAGGTCCTCACTGAGCCCAAAGGCACTGATCCCATAAACAATCCCGAAGTTCACTGCCTTGGCATTGCGCCTCTGTATGGGGGTTACCTCCGCTAACGGTGTATGGAACACCTCCGAGGCGGTGATGGCGTGGATATCCTGTGCCTCCCCATATGCCTGGATCAGGCGTTCATCCCCAGACATATGGGCAAGGATCCGCAATTCAATCTGGGAGTAATCCGCATCCACAAACACATAACCATCTTCCGGCACAAACACCTTGCGGATCTCCCGCCCCAGTTCCATGCGCACCGGGATGTTCTGCAGGTTTGGCTCCGTGCTGCTGATGCGCCCGGTGGCCGTGATCGTCTGGTTGAACTTGCCATGGATCCGCCCGTCTTCACCGATATAGACGGCAAGCCCCTCCGCATAGGTAGAATTCAGCTTCGCAAGCTGCCGGTAATCCAGGATCTTTTGTACGAACGGATATTCCGGCGCCAGCTTTTCCAAAACATCTGCTTTGGTGGAATACCCGGTTTTGGTCTTCTTCCCATGGGGGAGCTGCATATGGTCAAACAATACCTCGCCCAGCTGCTTGGGAGAATTGATGTTGAAGGTTTCTCCTGCCAGGCTGTAAATCTCCTGCTCCAGCTGGCTGATCTTTCCCTTAAGGCTTTCCCCATATTTTTTCAGCTGCCCCTTGTCTGCCCGGATGCCGGCCGCCTCCATATGGTGCAGGCTGTAGATAAGCGGCATCTCCATCGTCCGGTATAATGCCATCATCCCCTGCCCGGATAATTTCTGCGCCAAAAGCGGCATTGCCTTCCACGCGGTATACCCCAGATAACAGGCACAAATCACAGCGTTTTCTTCCCCGCGGGCCAAGGCCGCCCCCAGCTTTTCCTTGCCAAGCAGCGCTTCCCTGGAGGGCACCGTGGTTCCCAAACAGTCCCTGGCCAAGTCATCGTAATCGTAGGATTCGTTTAACGGGTTCAGCAGGTAACCGGCCACCCCGGCATCCATGGCCGGGCAGCCATAATCCAGCTTCAGATATTTCAGCTGGGATTTCAGGTCCAGCACCGCCACATAGGATTTCGGCAGGGCATCTTCTTTTACTGCCCCGTCCGCCTTGTTTCGGCCGTCCATTTCCTGAACCAGTTCTTCCAGCCTGCCGCACAGATAAGCCCCGCTCACAAAACCGGAGACCGGCACTGCATAGCAATCCTCCTCACCGAAGCAGATCCCCATCCCCTCGACCCCGTCCATCCCTGTGACCAGCTGGAAACCGACATGTTCTGCTTTTTTTGCTTTCTCAAAAATCTGTTCCACGCCCGCGTATTCCTCCACCAGCCAGAAATGTTCTTCTGCCGGGTTGCTTCCTGACTGCTGCTCGTCGAACCGTGAGAGGATGGACTTAAAATTCAGGCGTTTCATATACTGGTATGCCTCAGGGGTATAAAGGTTTTCGATTTTCGCCTCCTCATAAGAAAACTCAACCGGGCATTCCAGGCAGATCGTAGCCAGTTCCTTGCTCATCACTGCCATGTCATAATGCTCCGCCAGTGCTTTCTTCGCCCTCGGCGGCTTGATCTCCTCCAAATGTGCATAGGCATTTTCGATGCTTCCATATGCCGCAATCAGGCTGGTAGCCGTCTTCTCCCCAATGGAGGGCACGCCGGGGATATTGTCGGAGGCATCCCCCATCAGTGCCTTGACATCGATATATTCCAGCGGGGTCACCTGGTATTCCCGCTTTACGTCTTCCGGGTAATAGTCTTTTACCTCTGTGCCGTTCCGGTTGGTCTTGGGGATCCGGATCTTGATGTGGGTATCTGCTAACTGCAAAAGGTCGCGGTCCCCCGACACTACCGATACCTCCACTTCTTCCCCGGCCATGCGTTTGGCCAGGGTTCCTAAGATATCATCTGCCTCATACCCGGCCATCTCCATAACCGGCACCCCCATTGAGGAGAGAACCTCCTTCATCAGCGGCACCTGTTCCATCAGCTCCTCCGGCATCGGCTTGCGGGTTCCTTTATATTCTGCATACATCTGATGGCGGAAGGTCGGCTCATGCCGGTCGAAAGCGACTGCTAAGTGATCCGCTTTCTCCTCCTCCAGGATCCGGAACATAATATTGAGGAATCCGTACACCGCATTGGTGTGGAGCCCTTCGGGATTGGTCAGTTCCGGGATTCCGTAAAAAGCCCTGCTTAAAATACTGTGGCCGTCAATCAAAACCAGCTTTTCCATCTCAGTCTCCTTCTATTGTTCAAATGCTGCCCAGCAGCCCTGCCTGCCACCAGATCCGCAGCTGCAGAATCAGCGTTGTCACCACCCCGGTAAAACACAGGGTACCAACTGCATAACAGATCACCTTCCGCAGCCGGGCAGCCCGCACCTTCAGCCATGCAAGATCCATGCTCTCCTCCAGTGCCCCGGCAATATCATAAACCCCGGTACCGGAATCCAACTGCCTGAGGCCAACAAAAACCGTATAGTAAATCTCCAGTTCTTCCCGGCACAAACGGCAGCCCTCAATATGCTCCAGGAATTCATCCAGCATTTCTTCACTCAGTTCTTCGTTAATATAAGGCATCACCATCTTTTCTGCTTCTTTGCAAGTCAGCATAACCTTCACCTCAATCCTTGCCACCGCTGGCGCCTTTTCTTTTCATGTGAATACTATTATACACATATGCCTACCCGGATTCAAGGAGTTTCTGGCATGAAAGACTTTTCTTGACGACTGGCAGATTCTCTGCTAGAATCAACCATTGAATAAAAATGCAGAAAGGACTTCCCTATGCCAAAACTAAATGAAAACTACCAGAACCTAAATGAAAGCTATCTGTTCTCTGAGATTGCACGCCGTGTCAGGGCTTATACCGCCTCCCATCCGGATAAGGAGGTTATCCGCCTGGGGATCGGCGATGTGACACTGCCCCTTTGCGGCATGGCCATCCAGGGGCTCCATGAAGGGGTCGATGCCATGGCTGACCCGGGCACCTTTAAGGGATACGGCCCTGAACAGGGATATCCCTTCCTGCAAAATGCCATCTCCGCTTATTATGCCCGAAACGGCGTATGTGTTGACCCGGAAGATATCTTTATCTCGGACGGTGCCAAAAGCGATACCGGAAATATCAGTGAACTCTTTGCAAAAGAGAACACGATCCTGATCCCGGATCCTGTGTACCCGGTCTATGTGGATTCCAACCTGATGTGCGGCAAAACCATCACCTATATGTCCGGCAATGCCGAAAACGGATTCCTCCCCATGCCGGATAGGAATGTCCATGCCGATATTATCTATCTGTGCTCCCCCAATAACCCGACCGGCGCGGTCTATAACAAAGTCCAGCTGAAGGAATGGGTGGACTATGCCCTGGAAAATGAGGCGGTGATCCTTTTTGATTCGGCCTATGAAGCATTTATCTGCGACCCGGGGCTCCCCCGCAGCATCTATGCAATCGAAGGAGCCAAAAAATGTGCCGTCGAATTCTGCTCCCTGTCGAAAACCGCGGGCTTTACCGGCACCCGCTGCGGTTATACGGTTGTCCCCAGGGAACTTAAATTCACGGCCTCTGACGGGAGGGAACTTTCCCTGCATGCCATGTGGAACCGGCGCCAGTCCACCAAATTCAACGGCACCTCCTACATCATCCAGAAAGGTGCCGAGGCCGTCTTTTCTTTGGAGGGGATGGCACAGTGCCGGGAAAACATCCGCTACTACCAGGAGAATGCACGCCTCATTGCCGACACCCTGACCCGCAAAAACATCCGCTTCTTCGGCGGGGTCCATTCTCCTTATATTTGGTTTGAATGCCCGGGCGGCATGGAATCCTGGCAATTCTTTGACTACCTGTTAGGGCATGCCCAGATAGTCGGCACCCCAGGAGCCGGTTTTGGCGAAAATGGCCGCTACTATTTCCGGCTGACTGCTTTTGGCAGCCACGAAAACACCAAAAAGGCTATGGAACGGCTGGAACGGTTAATCGCCGTCTAAGCGGGATGGCCGGATAAAAAAGATACCCTTTATTTGACAAAAACCACTTGCCAAATTCTTCTTCCTATGCTACAATAAGTTCGTTGCGGAAGTAAGCCGGCGTGGCGGAATGGCAGACGCATCAGACTCAAAATCTGACGGGGGCAACCTCGTGCCGGTTCGAGTCCGGCTGCCGGCATCCTTGGCAGGGGCAGAAAGCCTCAGAATCTCTTGGGTATCCAGGGATTCTGAGGCTTTTCCTTTACCTGCTGCCCTCCGGCCGGGTACCGCATCGATAATACCAAGACCAGACGAAAAGATGAAAAAAGGAGGATACACTGATGATGAAACCATTTCCCGGCAGCCATTCCCACAAAACAGCTGCCCTATGTGCGCTGGCACTCTTAACCGCAGCCCTGGCCGCCGGATGCAAAAAATCCCCGGAAAAGGTTGACCTTACCAGCACCCACACCACTGCTGCCGAAACCATGGCCTCCCAGGAAGAGACTTCTAAAGAGACGGATGCCACAAAAGCCCAGGCTCCCGAGGACTCCCAGCCGCAGGAAACAGAAAAAGGCCAGGCTGGCAGCAAAAAGATATCCACCCGGAACAATACCTATTCCTCAGGTAAGGTTTCCATCACCTATCCTGGCATCGTCAACCTGGAGGATGCAGAGAAAGCCTCTGCCGTCAACGAACTTTTAAAAAAGAACGCCCTGTCTGTACTGGAGGCCTGGGAAATCAACGATACGGAGGATTCTTTGGACATTTCCTGCCAGGTACTGTCTGCCGACCGCAACCGGGTCACGGTCGTTTACACCGGCGAACTGGCTAAGAAAGGGGCAGCCTACCCGACTAAGGTCATGTACAGCAACACGGTAGACGTCCCCAATGCCTCGGATATCGGTTTTGACCATTTTGCCGACCCTTACACCATGGCAGGCTATGTGCTGTCCGGGGACTGCACCTTTTACAACGCAAGCGATGCCTTAAAGTCCGAACTGATGGGTGTCAAGAATGATACCAGCCTTGAAGCCTATACGGAAATGTTCACCAACGCAGATTTCCCCTTTGAGGGGACTTTTCCGCAATCCTTCAGCTATGAACATCAGGGGGTGATCTATTTCACGGTTCCGGTTCCCCATGCCCTCGGCGATTATGCGGTTGTCATGTTTGCACCAGACTCCAAATAATCCCACAAAACCGATGACATTTTTCCCTAAGCAATGTATAATAGAGCCAGTAACACATTCAAACACAAGAAAGGATACCGTCTATGGAAAACGTAATCGTTATCAATCACCCTCTTATCCAGCACAAGATCTCTATTCTTCGTGATAAAAAAACCGGCACCAATGAATTCCGTTCCCTGATTGAAGAAATCGCCATGCTGATGGGATATGAAGCCCTGCGGGATCTTCCGGTTGAGGATGTCGAGATAGAGACCCCGATAGAGACCTGCATGACGCCTATGATTTCCGGGAAAAAGCTGGCTGTAGTCCCGATCCTCCGTGCCGGTTTAGGGATGGTCAATGGCATCCTTGCCCTGGTGCCAAGCGCCAAGGTCGGGCATATTGGGTTGTACCGGGATGAAGAGACCCATGAACCGCACGAATATTACTGCAAGCTCCCCACCCCTATCGAGTTGAGGACAATCGTGGTTACGGATCCGATGCTTGCTACCGGCGGTTCCGCCGTGGCAGCGGTGGATTTTATCAAGCAGCACGGCGGCAGGAATATTAAGTTTATGTCTATCATTGCCGCCCCGGAAGGGGTAAAACGCTTACAGGAGGCGCATCCGGACATCCAGCTTTACATCGGCCACCTGGATCGCTGCCTGAACGAAAACGCGTATATCTGCCCGGGCCTGGGCGATGCCGGTGACCGCATATTCGGTACCCGCTGACATTTCCCGGCAAGGCTCCTGCCTGGCAGGATGAGGCAGAGAACCCCGGCAGTCTTACTAACCGGACTGCCGGGGTTCTTTTGGCTTTAGAGTTCCTGCTTTTGCACAACCTCTCCCTGGTTTTTATAAATGGAATCGGCATCCACACATCTGCGGACGCTGGACAGCGGGTAAATATTGCTGTTTTTCCCAATCACTGTCCCCGGGTTCAGCACGGAACCGCAGCCTACTTCTACCCCATCCCCGATCATGGCTCCGAACTTTTTCATGCCGGTCTCAATATCGCCGTCCTCCCCGTGGATCTTGACCGGCTTTTTGTCTGACTTTACATTGGAGGTGATGGAACCGGCCCCCATATGTGCCTTATAACCCAGGATGGAATCCCCTACATAGTTATAATGAGGAACCTGGACATTGTCGAACAGGATCGTATTCTTAAGTTCGCTGGAATTGCCGACGACTGCCCCGGCGCCAATCAGCACCTTCCCCCGGATATAGGCACAGTGGCGGATCTCTGCCGCCGGGCCGATGATAACCGGTGCAATAATGCCTGCGGTCGGCGCCACCCGGGCTGTCTTGTGGATCCATATCCCTTCCATCGGGTTATCATATTCCCCCTTTGGCAGGGATTCCCCCAGCTTGCGGATAAAATCCCCGATATGCGGCAAAGCTTCCCAGGGATATTCCTGTTCTTCCAAAAGCGGCTTCGCCATGGTGTGCTCCAGGCTATACAATTCATGCACCTTCATCTCATTTTTTTTCATCGTCATTTCTCCTGATTTTTATTTTTCCCCTGATTTGCGGCCGTTTTGCCGGCCTTTGCCCCTTTGCCCCCGGACGGCAGATAATTCTTTCCTGTTTCTTCAAAACATTCCCTGAGTTCACATTGGTTATTCAGGCGGAGTACGCCATACGTGCGCCCGGCGACAAAATGCTCCAGCTTCTGCATGTATTCCTCCGGCGTGATGCTGCCCATTGCCACATAGTTAAGCCCCTTTTCCCAGCTGGCCGTCAGTTCCGGGTTTAAAAGCTGGCGGATCGAGGCATTCACTACATCGAACACCAGTTCCCCGAGGAGCGTGGGCGTAATGACCTGCGTCTTTCCGTTCAATGCCAGGTAGTGGATATTCACCAGCTTTTTGAGGATTTCCGCGCGGGTCGCGCTGGTGCCGATCCCGCTGCCTTTGATCTGTGCGCGAAGTTCCTCATCCTCGATCAGCTGCCCGGCATTCTCCATTGCCAGGATCATGGAGCCGGAGGAGTACCTTTTCGGAGGGGAAGTCTCCCCTTCCTTGACCGATAACGCTTTTACCGGCAGGGACATGCCTTTTTTTAATGTCTCCAGCATGGCGACAAATGCCGGGTTCTCCGGGACAATCTCCTCCTGCGGCTCATCTTTGCCTTTTTTCTGCGTCTGGTTTATCCCTGCCACCTTCAGATACCCTGGCTCCTTTAACACCTTGAACCCTGCAAAAAAATGCTCCCTGTCGGCTTCCAGTTCCAACGTGTATTTCTGGTAGGCTGCCGGAGGATAAAAAATGCTCAGGAAACGCCTGGCAATCCGCTCATAAATTTTCAGGGCCAGGGGAGGCAGGCTCCTTAAGGCGCCCAGCCCCTGCCCGGTAGGCACAATCGCATAGTGGTCCGTAATCTGTTTGTCATTGACGTAACGGGTTTTGGCAATGTTTTTGTAGGTTTCCTGTGCCAATACCTCAGCCGCAAATCCCTGTAACGGGGCAAAATTTTTAAGGCCTCCGATATTTTTATGGATTTCCTTGGCCACTGCAGTGGAGAGCACACGGGCATCGGTACGCGGATAGGTAACCAGTTTTTTTTCATATAATTCCTGGACAATCCGGAGTGTCTCATCCGGGCTGATCTTAAAGATGCGTGAACAGTCATTTTGCAGTTCCGCCAGATTGTAGAGCAGCGGCGGGTTTTTGGTCTCTTTTTTCTTTTCGGCCTTTTTAAGGATTGCTTCCAAGGGCTGGTTCTTCTGCAAGGCACCGATCAGCGCCTCTGCATGCTTCCTCTCCAAAAAGCCGTTATCTTTGTAAAGGTAAGGGGACTGAAAATAGCGGGAACCCTCCACGCTCTTCCATTCTCCGTCAAAATCCGTCCCGCCCGCCTCAAAATTGCCGATCACCCGGTAAAACGGCGTCTTGACGAAATTGCGGATTTCCCGTTCCCGCCGCACGGCCATACCCAGTACACAGGTCATTACCCTTCCTACCGATAGGACTGTCCGGTCTGTCTTCATATAACTGGAAATGGCCGGCCCATACCTTAAAGTCAGCAGCCTGGAGAAATTTATCCCCATCAAATAGTCTTCCTTCGCGCGCAGATAGGCAGATGCCGCCAGGTTGTCATAGTCCCCCCAGTCCTTGGCATTTCGGATGCCCCGCAGGATCTCCTCTTCTGTCTGGGAATCGATCCACACCCTCTTGCGGGTTTTTCCCTTGACTTCTGCCATCTGGTCTACCAGGCGGTAAATGTACTCCCCCTCCCTTCCGGAGTCAGTACAAATGTAAATCACGTCCACATCCGCCCGGTTCAGCAAAGCCTTGACGATCGCAAACTGCTTTGACACCCCTTCTATGACCTGGTATTTGAATTCCCTGGGTAAAAACGGCAGCGTCTGAAGGCTCCACCGCTTCAGCTTGGGATCATAAGCCTCTGGATAACTCATCGTCACCAAATGCCCCACGCACCAGGTTACGATGGCTTCTTTTGACTCTATATAGCCGTCTGCCCGTTTCCCGGCAAGCTTCAGGGCAGTGGCAAATTGCTGGGCCACACTGGGCTTTTCCGCAATATATAATGATTTTCCCATATTTATTCCCTAGGATGCGCCCCGGAGTATGCCAGGCGCAGCGCATCCTTTTCCATATAGCTTACGTACATCTGTGTCGTAGCCAGGTCAGCATGCCCTAGCATATTCCTGACAGACTGCAAATCCGCCCCTCCCCGTATCAGGTGGACGGCAAACGAATGCCTTAGCATATGGGGCGTGATATCCGGTAAAATCCCTGCTTTCCCCCCATAATGTTTCACAATCTTCCAAAATCCCTGGCGGGAAAGGGAAGAACCGTTACAGTTTGTAAACAGCCAGGAAGACTCCCGTCCCCTTAACAGTTCATCCCTCGCCCGGTTCAGGTAATCACGCAAGGCACGGCCTGCCGCCTTCCCAAAAGGGATCACCCGTTCCTTCTGGCCGTCCCGGCAGATGATAAACCCTACCTGGAGGTTTACATCCTCTAACTTAAGGCCAATCAGTTCAGATACCCGGATCCCCGTCGCGTACAGGAGTTCCAGCATCGCCTTATCCCTTAATTCCTTGGGAGTCCCCCCTTCCGGCTGCTTCAGCAGCCGTTCCACCTCTTCTACCGTCAGGATGGCAGGAGCCTTTTTTTCAATCCTGGGTGTTTTCAATTGTTCGGATGGATCCTGGCGCAGCCTCCCTTTGCATATTTCGTAATGGAAAAATGCTTTCATAGAAGCTACTACCCGGGATATGGTGGCAGCCGCTTTCCCTTGCCCTTCCAAATACAAAATATAAGAGTTCAGGCTCGTCCGGGTTATCCTTGATAATTCTGTAATTCCCTGGCCTTCCAAATAAGAGAACATCTGCATCAGGTCCCTCCTGTAGGAAAGCACGGTATTTTTGGATGACCTTCTGACATCTTGCAGGTAGCCTGTAAAGGCGTCAACCTCTTCCGTCATGATCCATCCCCCCTTTTTCCGTTATTGAAGTTTAATCAGGCAGGATAACAACAAGGTATTCACATGTATCTCTGCCAGCACGCCGAACAGCAGCAGCGCCGCCACTGCGCCCCAAAACCGGCGGCGGCGGGCTTCGTAGCCGGACAGGCATTTAAAAATCAGGATCCCCCATGCCGCTCCGTAAAAAAGCTGATGCGGGAAATTAGATGCCAAAAACAGCAAAAGCCCCGCTGCACCCTGGTACCAAGTCATCAATACCAGGGAAAAACCGGCACTGCAGCCGGCCCAGACCAGCAGCAACGGTACAAACATCCGGTGCAGCCGGTTTCGGCACAAAAATTCCACCATAGCCGTCTCCAGGATACGTACCAGCAGAATGCGCAGCACACATGAAAAATCTTTTTGCGCCAGGCTCTGCCACCCCCGCTGCAGATACTGATACAGAATGCAATAATCCACCAAACCCGAAGCAAACACCCGGTTGGCGGCAACGGTTGCCAATGCCATCCCTACACTGATCCAAAAAATCAGATAAATCCCCTGGTTTCTCCTCATGCGCAGTCACCGTTTTTTTACAGTTTACGCACGGGGCAGGGCAGTTATGACTCTTCCCTTTTATCTGCCGTCCTGTCAGCCTTTCCCATATTTGCGGGCATAAGCGAGGATCGCCGCTGTGGTCTTGGCATCCGTCAGTTTGCCGGTATAGATCATTTCCTCCAAGTCGGCAAGATCCCACTCCTCCACATAGATGATCTCATCCTCATCCAGGTGCTGGCGGGAAGGGATCAGGTTCCTGGCCACAAATATATCGATCGCTTCATCGCAGAAGGCCACGGTCGTGTTCATGCTCATCAGATATTCGAGGTTGTCGCAGCGGTACCCTGTCTCCTCCTCCAATTCCCGGTAAGCGCATTCGATCTTCGGCTCATTGGGGTCATCCAGCTTTCCGGCCGGGATTTCCAGCGTCTCCCGGTTCAAGGCATTGCGGAACTGGCGTACCATCAGGATCTTCCCTCCGTCGGTTACCGGCACCACCGCTGCCGCCCCGTCATGATGGATAAAATCCCAATGGGCTTCATGCCCGTTGGCGATCACCGTATCTTCATAGATCTTTAAAATCGTCCCCGTATATTTCAGCTGCCGGTCCAGGCGGACCACCGGCTCCACCGCTTTCTTTTCTGGTGTTTTGTTCTGTTCGTTCTCCATTTTTGAACCCTCTCTGTCTGGTGCATGGCTTTGCCCATGCAGATTTTATTGCATGTAATAAGGATAGTTTTGCTTTACCGGATATTTTTGCATTTGGCATAGCAGGCATCGCAGGCCTTCATCACGGCACTGCGCAGGCCATGCTCTTCTAACGCTGCCACCGCCGCAATCGTCGTCCCTCCCGGCGAACAGACCTGATCCTTCAAACGCCCCGGGTGCTCACCGGTCTTTAAGAGCATTTTTGCACTCCCAAGCACCGCCTGCGCCGCCATCTCATAGGCCATATCCCGGGGCAGCCCGTACTTTACCCCGCTGTCAGCCAACGCCTCCATGAACATATACACATATGCCGGGGAACTTCCGCTGACACATACTACCGCGTCGATCAGCTTCTCATCAACAAGCACCATCTTGCCGAAAGACTCAAACAGACTCCGGATTGTCTCCTGCTCCCCGCCGGAAAAAAGCGCCGGGTCGTAGCATACGCCTGTCATCCCTTCCCCCACCAGGGCAGGGGTGTTGGGCATGGCGCGGACCACCCGGCAGCTTGCCCCAAGCATCCCCTTTAAGTCTGCCGCCGAAATCCCGGGGGCGATGGAGATGAAGACCTGCCCTGCGGATATCCCCCCTGCAATTTCTGCCACTGCCGTCTGCAGGTGCTGGGGCTTCACTGCTAAAATCACATACTTCGATGACGAGGCGCACGCGAAGCCGCTCTCGGCCAAAACCGCACCGGTGGCGGCTGACACCTCCTTTGCCCTCTGCATGTCCTTCTCGTAAAAGGTAACCGATTCTGCCGCAAATACCTTCAGCAGCCCTTTCATAATCGCAAAGCCCATGTTCCCGGCTCCGATAAAACCAAACTGATAAGCAAATCCCACTTTGTCCTTCCCCCTTTGCTAAAATCCCATGCCCGGGCTGACACTCATTGCATCCAGGGTCACCTTCATGATATCCTTGATCTCCTCAGCCGTCATCTTCATCTTTGCCGCCAATTCTTCCACGGTAGCCTCCCGGCCCAGTTCGTCTGCCATCATCTTGGAGATATCCTTTAACACGTTGACCCGGGCGGCGATCTCCTCGCCGGCCTGCTTCTCCCTTTTCTGCTGTTCGATCAGATCCAGGATCCTCTCCGCTGCCAAGGCCTCTGCCTGCCCCCGGAAATCGCCTCCCGCATAGCCGTCCAAGGCAAGCAGCATGGCCATATTAGCCTCCTGCACCAGGTCACCGGCAGCCAGGCCGCGGTTTTTGTACTTTCCTGCCAGTTCTACCGCATAATGCAGCATCCCTTCCAAAAGCCTTTCTCTTGCCGCCTTGTCCCCGGCCTTTGCCAGCCCGGGGAGTGTCTGCTCCTCTTCGGGCGTACAGGCCGGGATCCTTTTGACTTCGTCTAGGTACATCTGATATATATCATCGTTCATTCCGGCATGCCCTCCTTATTTTTGCCATATGCCCCCGGCTCCGGGGTTCGGGCGGACGGTTTTATAGTGCCAGGTTTCAGCCCTCAGGATAGCAAAGCTGTGCCTCGCCGATCCCCTGCAATGTCCCCTCCAGGAAGCGCCCTGCCAGGTACTTTGCCATGGGGAGGTTCATATCCAGGTAATTGCCGCAGTCCCTGGCCGCCGCCCCCGGCACTTCCCCTTCAAAATCACGGATAAAGGTAAACATCTCTGTCATCAGCGGCACGATATCTTGTGACTGATAATCCCCCACCAGCAAAAGGTAAAAGCCCGTCCGGCATCCCATCGGCCCAAAATACAATACCTTCCCCGAAAGGTCTTCCCGGTTCCGGAGGTAGGTAGCGCCAAGGTGCTCGATGGTATGCATCTCTGCTGTATTCATCACAGGCTCAAAGTTCGGCCTGGCCATCCGGATATCAAAAGTAGTGACGGCCGTATCCCCGGCCATATCTTTCCGTGACACATAAACTCCCGGAAGAAGTTTCAAATGGTTGATGGTAAAGCTGGTTATTTTTTCCATAACTTGTTCCTTTCGCATCTTAATATATTTTTATTTCCAATGGATTTATCCTCAGTGGACAAGGGTATCATTTCAGTTAAATAAAAAGTGGGAAACCACCATGGAGGAAACAGAGCATATTTTCTGTCATACAAACAAGAATACCGCACTTCTGTGCGGTATTCTGCGATGTGCCTTCAGACACTGGGATGGAGATAGTGGGATTCGAACCCATGACCTCTTGAATGCCATTCAAGCGCTCTCCCAACTGAGCTATACCCCCATGTCAATCACGAATGCTATTATAGCACATCCTTCCAATTCTGTGAATCCCTAATTTTGTTTTCTAATATTTGCACAAAATCCGCTTTCTTATCCTCGATATTTTTATGCAATATGGAATTGTTTTACTCATGCAGCCGCTCAATGATTTTAAAAACGATTGTCCCTTCCATCACCAGCGGCGCACTATGGGCAAAAAACAGGATCCCGTCCGCCGGGGACTGGATTCTGGCCAGCACCTCGCCCTCTAGCGGGTCAATGACCGAAGCCAGGATCTGCCCACGGTGGACCTCCTCCCCCGGGTTTTGATAGCGCTGGTAAATGCCGGAGAACTTTGTCCTTACATTGGTTAGTTCTTCCTCCCGGATCACACTGGCCAGATAACCGCTGTGGCTGGTATAGCGCAAAATCCCCATCCTGGTCAGGAAGCGAAGCACCGAGGCCACTGCCTGCCGCGCGGACCCCTCATCGATACGGTCGGTAGCACTGGTATACAAGGAAAAGGCATTCGTATTCCAAATCTGCCAGTTATAGTTTAAAGTGGTGGTATCAATCGGCTTCGGCTTCCGGATCACCACATAAGGCATCCCGAACCGGTCCGCCAGGCCCGGGTTCTGGAACCCGGTCTCCATCATCCGCACATGCGGCACAAAATCACCCGGAAGATAAAAGCTGGGGAACTGGATCCCGTAATGGTATCCCTGGATCGCTTCAAACAGCCCGGCGGCGATCCGCTGTGTCGTCTCCCCTGCTTGGTAACCCGGGAACATCCGGTTAATGTCCGTATTGTCCGTGGCCCAGAAACGCTTGCTGATATTCATGGAACTGTGGTTGACCGACGGGATTATTAGTATCTCATTTTCCCCCACAATTGCCCCGTTTTCCTCCAGGCGCTTTAACGCTTTTACCAGCTGGGAGCATATGTAGAGCTGCTGGACCTCATTGCCCCGGATGCTCCCGACAATGCATGCTGCCTTTTCTCCGCGGCCGAACCGGTATCCATAGATATTCAGGTCGTCGCGGTACTGTTTTTTCAGCGTGTAGATGCAGTCCTTCCTCATTCAAAATCACCTCCCAGCACCCGGGCAATCAGCGACCCGCAAGAAACCACCGGGTATTCCCGCAAAGTAAAGAGCATGCCGTGGATCGGCGCACGGACCTCCTGTTCCACTGTCCCGTCCAGGGAATTGAGGATCCGCCCGATCAGCTGCCCCTGCTGCACATTTTTCCAATGCTCCACGCAGGGGACAAAAATACCCGGGGCCTCCGCATTGACAAAGCCAACCTCCCCGTCCTGGGAGATAATCGGCACCTTAGGCTCCCTGGCATCGCCGCTCCAGATCCCCATGTCTTTCATCACACAAAAAATCCCGTCCGTCAGCTGATGGCAGAATTCCTCCGTGATCCGCATCCCCACCCCCATTTCCACTACCACCGTGGGCACCCCGATGCTGTTTAGGCTATGGGCCAATGTGGACTCCAACACCGTTGCCGCCGCATGGATCCAGACAAAATCCAGGTTCAGCCGCTTGGCAAACGGCAGCAGCTTTTGTGCGGTATTGACGTTGACCCTGGCCTGGGGGATCTCCCTTAAGAAAATATTGCTGGCATGGATATCAATGCACAGGTCTGCCCCTGCAATATCCCCGATAATCCGTGATGCCACATGCTCGGCCACTGCGCCGTTTTCATCCCCCGGGAAGATCCGGTTCATGTCCAGGTCAAACATAGGGATCCCCCGGGAAATGGAATCCACGCCCAAGGGGTTTAACGCCGGGTAAATCTCCACAGCCCCATGCAGGCATTCCTTCTGTTTTTGGATGATCTGGTTCAGTTCATAGCAGACATACTGCCCTTCCAGTTCGTCCCCATGCGTCCCGGTCACGATACAGATCCTTTTCCCGCTCCCATCCGTCCCCTCCGGCCGCAGTACATTCTTTTTTACACGGAGGCATTCGTCCACCGCCAACCCGACAGAAACGACCTCTTTTATCATATGATTTCTTCCACCTTTACAAAGATTTCCTGGCTTTGGCCGCTAAACCCCATAAAACGCCCCCGGTCAATGCTGCCGTCCCTAAAATCCCGCCCATGGGTCAGCTTTATATAGCCATCGCCTGCCAGGCGGTTGTTGGTCGGGTCCATCCCCAGCCATCCGCCATCCGTCCATGCCTCCACCCAGGCATGGCTGACGCCTTCCCCCAGCATCAGCCCGGCCACATAGCGCGCCGGTATGCCTGCTAAGCGGCACAAACTGATAAAAATATGGGCATAGTCCTGGCAGACCCCCCTCCCTAAGGCCAACGCCTCTTCCGCCGTAGTCTCCACGGTGGTTGCCCCAGGCGAATAAACAAACCGCCCATACAGACG
Source organism: bacterium 1XD21-70 (assembly GCA_003669055.1). Lineage (GTDB taxonomy): Bacteria > Bacillota > Clostridia > Lachnospirales > Lachnospiraceae > Brotaphodocola. Next base: position 4,923 of record RAYB01000030.1, on the reverse strand, counting down.
GTCCATCATATACATTAACTCCTTCTCCCCCACATTCCGGCCCCAAAAGCCGCCTTCCCTGCCCTGCTCCAGACAGGCTTCCCCCAAAAACCGGCGGATCCCTTCTCCCGGCATGGTATAAGCCGACGAAAACCGGTACATGGGATGCAGCGGCTCCGAGGTTTTTGTTATATCCACCCGCACCACGCCCTCAGACACGGCCAGCAGGCTGTTATGCGGCCTTTTTGCCGAGCCCGCATAGCCCTCATTGCCAAAACCGTCCTTCACCTCCCAGATAAAATCTGCCGGTTCAATCTTTACAGACAGGTGCTCCTTTTGCTGCCGTGCACTTTCCATCGGACGGCAGCGGATCAAAAAATGATGGTCCCACACGGCTTGATCCAGCTTTAAGTGCATCTCATATCGGAACCGCAGCCTCTTCAACTCCTATCACCTCATTTAAAAAATATTCCACAAGGCATTCAGCGCCTCTTGCTGCCTTGCCGTCCAGCCCTCTTTCAGGCTTATCACCTCAGTAAGGCGGTCTACCTCAGTAAGGTGGTAGCCAATGCGGATTTTGTGCAGGCGGTTTATGAACTTATTGAACTCTTTCTCTATATAGGGGTAAGAAAAACCCAGCCTCATATACAGGTCCAGCCGTTCCAGGTATTTGCCGCATTTGATGATATTGCGCCCCTCCTCATCTTCCACGTTATCATCCAGGCATCCCCAAAATGCAAACAGGTAATCTTTCACCGGCTGTAAATCATAGGCCAGTGCGTTTGCATGGCCTTTCGCATGTTCCATGCAGTCCAACGACATCTGGATATAGGATAAGGTGTCGCTGCTCAGTTCGTCCCTCAAAATCACCGCATTGTTAAAAGCCCGCACCATATTGCTGTAGACAGAATTGGGATCCTCCAGAGAAAAAAGGTACTTCGCAATAAAGTCATCCATATCCTCATAAACTACCGGAATCCCCAGCTTTTCACAAAAACCCTGATAGGCTTTGTCATCCATATCTAACATCTGGTCAAAATATTTAAAAAATGTCATCAATGTGGTAAATACCCGTTCTGTATACCTGCCCAGCCAGAACAGGTGGTCCGCTTTTTCTATTGAGATAATACCCATGTGTCTTTAAACCCTCCCCCCTGCGATGAGTTTACTACAAAAGAATCCGGATTCCTGGAAAAACGCGTCAGGCCGCTGGGCCATATCTTTGTCTCCTTCCCGCAAAGGACAAACGCCCGCAAATCAGCCTTGCGGGGGACGCTCCCATCCCCTTCCACGATATCCAAATCGATAAAATCGATAACTTCCTGGGCGATGAAACGCCTCGCATCCCCGATGATGGTCCTTTTTAACTCTTCCAGCTTCTCCTTTTCCAAATCCCTTCCAAACACCACGCCATAGCCGCCGGCCTCGGAGACATCCTTTACCACCAGGCGCCCTAAATGTTCCAGTATATATTTTCGGTCTTGTTCGTAAAAGGCCAGGTAGGTCGGGGCATTTTTAAGGATCGCTTCTTCCCCCAGATAATATTTCACCATCTGAGGCACAAAATAGTAAATCCCCTTGTCGTCTGCCACCCCGTTGCCGGGGGCATTGACCAACGCCACATTGCCGCTTCGGTAAACATCCATAATCCCCGGGACACCGATCAAGGAGCCTGGCTCAAAGCACAAAGGATCCAGATATTCGTCAGAAATCCTCCGGTATACCGTCCCTACCTGAAGCTGTTTCCCCTGGTATTGGCGGTAATACAGCCGGTTATTCTCCACATACAGGTCCTGCGGCATCGCCAGGATAGCCCCGGAACGTTCTGCCAGGTAAGAGTGTTCAAAGAATGCCGCGTTATAGCGCCCCGGCGTCAGGACCACGTTGATTCCGCCTGTATTCACATGGTTCATGACCTCCTTTAGCATGCCGGCATAGTTCCGGTTGTCTGCCACATGGTTTTTCATAAAAGTCCTTGGCGACGCCTGGCGTGTCAGTTCCCTGGCAATCATCGGGTAAGATGCCCCGGAAGGTATGCGCAGGTTGTCCTCCAATATGTACCAATCCCCATCCTTTGCCTGTACTAAATCAATCCCGGAAATATGGCTATAAACCTGCTTTGGCGGCACCATGCCTTCGCATTGCGGCAAATATCCCTTGGAGGAGAAAATAAAATCCTCCGGGATCACCCCGTCTTTTACTATTTTTTTCTCGCCATAGACATCAGCCAAAAAACAGTTCAGCGCATCCACGCGCTGAGCCAGCCCCTTCTCCAGATACAAAAATTCGTCCCTACCAATCACCCGTGGCAGCGGGTCAAACGGAAACAATTGTTCATGGAACTCCCGGTTCTTATATATCCCGAACTTAACCCCATATCTGGCCATCAGCCGGTTGATCCCCTCCATATGTTCTACCATATCCCTCATTGGCAGTATCCCCCTCTCCCTGCAGATATAACAAAGGGCGCCCGAAAATGACCGGAGCGCCTTTACTTCTTGCTATTAATATTACAACAGGTCTCTGTTTTTTTCAAGCGTTTTCTTATGGCCTGGCATGGGCTGATTGGTTGCCGGGCAAAAATCGTATATAAAATACAAAAAAATCAAAATTTTGCTTGCCAAATCCCCAAGGATTTGTTATGATACATATGTTGTGTTTTCCATATTGGAAAAATCGTATGGTTAAGGAGGTGCGATCATGGCGAAATGTGCGATTTGTCAAAAGGCTGCTCACTTCGGCAATAACGTGAGTCATTCCCATAGAAGATCCAATGCGATCTGGAAAGCGAATGTGAAATCTGTCAAAGTTAAAGTCAACGGCGGCGCTAAGAAGATGTACGTATGTACTTCCTGCCTGCGTTCTGGCTTAGTAGAGAGAGCTTAAGGTAGATGAAGAAGGACTGTCCATAATGGCAGTAGCCCATAAGGAAACATTACAAAACTTATGACTTACGCCAGGTAAACGGAAAAATAGAAAATGCTATGCAAAAGGTTCACTAATTGCATAGCATTTTTTATTTTTGCAAGATATTAGGTTTCCATTTTCAGCGTTCCAACGGAACGCGCAGCCATCACCGCAGGTGATGATCTCAGGGGTTTGGGGACATGTCACCAACAAGCATTTTGGCAGGAATCCGTTTCCGGTATTCCTGCCAAAATACGCAATCTTACGGAAGATTGCATTGCTTGCCGTTTTGTTCCGCTTTTCGTATGTCCTTACAATGGATGCGCAAATTTACCGACAAGTAACCTTGACATTGCGCTGTCAAGGTTACTATGATATAATTAAGCTATGGAGGTGATGACTTGCAGGAAAGCAGACTGTTTAGAATTTTGTATTACTTATTAGATAAGGGACATGCTACTGCTCCCGAATTGGCAGAGAAATTTGAGGTGTCCGTCCGTACAATTTACCGTGATGTAGACGCTATAAGCAGTGCAGGCATTCCTATCTATGTTACAACGGGAAGAAACGGCGGCATACAGTTTCTTGATGATTATGTCCTCAATAAATCCTTTTTTTCAGATAGTGAAAAGTTAGAGATATTATCCAGCTTGCAAAGCCTGTCAGCCGTTCAATATCCAGAGGTAGACACCATTTTAAATAAACTTGGTGCAATTTTTCAAACCAGTTTAACGGATTGGATTGATGTGGATTTTTCACGTTGGGGTAGTGTTGCAGAAAGCGAAAATAAATTGTTTAGACAACTAAAACAGGCTATATTTCAAAATTGTGAAATTGCCTTTGATTATCACAATGCTGCCGGGGATAGTGGCAAACGAAATGTATATCCTTACAAGTTGGTTTACAAAGATAAGGCATGGTATTTATATGCCTTTTGTCTATCAAGAAATGAAAATAGACTGTTTCGTCTTTCAAGAATAAAAAACTTAATTTTGACAGAAGTACATTTTGAACACAAAACAGATATATGCCAATATCATTCCGTTTTCCCAATGCCGGAGGAAATTGGAGATTTAATAGATTTAGAATCGGAATTTACTTTAGATGTTGGGTACAGGTTATTTGATACGCTGGACGATACGGCTATTACACAGCATGAAAACGGATATACTGTTAAACTCACTCTGCCAGAAAATGATTGGCTCTATGATTTCCTGATGTCATTCGGAAACAAAGTAACAATAATTCGGCCTAAATCTATTCGTCAGGCATTGAAAGCAAAACACGAAGCTGCAAGAGACCATCATAAAGGAGATTAGGATATGAATATTAAAAAAGAACTTGAAACGAAAGTCGGTATAGCAAGCGACATATATCTGAACGACATTGATATTGATCCGCTCACGATCAAGGCAATTATGATAAATGAAGTTGTCCCCTCTGACCCTGTGCAGGATTTTTATGGAGCCCCCGATACTGATTATCTGAAAACAACGATTCCTCTTTTGCAAGGGGCAGGGACAGCGGTTAGTTCCATACAAGACATATTACAACTGGGCATCTATATCACGAATGCCGTAAAAGCTCCTAAGAAAGAATATGTCATTGATAAAAGCAGTATTGAAAATAGTTTACCTTATTTAGAAGCAGAACTATCTTTATTCCCCAATATAAAGGTTATTATGCTTATGGGTGATGTTGCAAAGAAAGCCTTTAACATGATTACGAAAAAGGCAACAAAGAAAAATGCTATTCCTGCCGTTTCCACCTACAAATTGCGTAGTAGCGAAATCTATTATAAGGGTATTCGGGTAATGCCATCCTACATAATGACAGGGGGAAACATCCTAATCGAAAAATCAAAAGTAACAATGGCAACCGAGGATATTGCAGCTATGTTGAAAATCATCAAGTAAAGCCTACATAAAGATTTTGAAAGCCTGACAACCGTTGTCAGGCTCAGACTGTCAAAGAACCCCTGTTATGCAGCAGCACAGCAGAGGTTCTTTTTTAAAGCAGCAATACTCATCGCGACAA
>RAYB01000029.1 GCA_003669055.1 bacterium 1XD21-70 | reverse complement strand
ATCAGACAGGAGATGTAAAGAAGCAGGTCTGAGGGTTTATAGGTATCCCTTGAACAACCTAAATACATTATACAAGGGGGTGCCTGTCATGAGCTATGGCTTTACCAGCGGGTTTGCAAAAGATCTGGAAGATATGATCGCCCTTAAGGTGTCATTTGGGTTTTCAGAGTCTACCTATCTCGACCGGGCAAAGGACTTTGACCGGCACTGCGCCATGGGCCACCCGGGTGCCAGCACGATGACGGAACCTGTCGCTGTCAGCTGGCTGAAGTCACGGATGTCAAAAACGGACGGGACAGTCCAGCGCAAGGTTGCTTTTGCCAGGGTGTTCGGACGCTACCAGAGGGCTACCGGCAGGGAGGCGTATGTCATCTCTGAATCGTTTGCGGCAGGGAAAAATATATTTGTCCCTTATATCTTCAGTGACGATGAGATGAAGGGGCTTTTCCATGAGATCGATTCCTATGAAAAGCCCGGCAGGAGGTTAGAGGCGGCACTGCTGGGCGCTTATTTCCGGCTGACCTATACCTGTGGGCTCCGTCCGAATGAGGAGAGGCTTTTAAAAAGGAGCGAGGTGAACCTTGGCTCCGGGGAGATCCGTATCGTCAACACAAAATGGCACAAGAGCCGTACCATCGTGATGTCAGACGATATGCGGGCTGCCGCTGCTGCTTATGCTGCGATGCGTGACGCTGTTTTCCCGGAGAACGGATATTTTTTCCCAAAACCAGACGGCAGCCCGTACACTGCCGACTGGATGGGTGGGAAGTTCAGGAAGTTTTTTGCCAGGTCAAAGAAAGACGAACCCTCTGAACTGCTCCCTCCAGTAAGAGTATACGACCTCCGCCACCGATTCGCCACAGCGAATCTGAGCCGCTGGCTTGACAGGGGGATCGACATCCATTCACGGCTCCCGTATCTCCAATCTTATATGGGGCATAAAGAACTGGCATCTACGGCCTACTACATACATCTTCTCCCGGAAAACCTTGTGAGATCTTCCGGAATAGACTGGGAAAGTATGAACAGGCTTGTCCCGGAGGTAGAGTTATGGGAAAAGTAAAAGATCCGCAGCTGTTCCTCCTGATCAAAAATTTCCTTCTCGTGTACCTGCCGGTGCAGCGTAAGGCGAGCGCGAACACGGTGACCACTTACCGCACTGTGCTGAACCAGTTCCTGGCCCATGTGGCGGAGAGCGAAGGCATACCGGTCATGGCTGTCACTTTCGATATGGTGAACGCAGGATCAGTCAATGATTACCTGGATTCACTTACAGGGGCCTGTCATCTTCGACCAGGAACAACCGGCTTGCGGTATTGAGGGCATTTGTCAGCTATGCGGCAGCCTGCAGGCCGGAATATATCAGCCTGTCAGGCGAACTCTCTGCCATCAAGATCCAGAAAAGCGACCGATTTGCCAAAGTGGACCACATGACAGAAAAAGCGGTAGAAGCACTCCTGAAAGAACCGGATACCCGTACTCCGATAGGGCTGCGCGACCGGATGATCATGGTCATGTTGTATGACACAGGAGCCAGGATACAGGAGGCTGTGGGTATCAGGTTCTGCGACCTGCGGCTTGACAAGACACCAACGGTGCAACTGTTCGGGAAAGGCAGAAAGATCAGGACGGTCCCCATGATGGCGAACACGGTAGAGAAGCTGAAGAATTATATCCATGTTTTCCATAAAAGTGAATCCATGCTTTCAGAAAAGGCGCTGTTTTATGTAGAGCGGAAGGGACAGCGCCTGCCTATATGCGATGACACAGTGCGGCTCCGCATCCAGAAATATGCGGATGCGGCACGGGAGAAATGCGGGGATATACCGGAAAAGGTATACCCTCACCTTTGGAGACATACCCGTGCCATGCACCTGTACCAGCATGGGATGGACCTGACACTGATCTCCCAATGGCTTGGCCATGCCAGTCTTGATACCACTCTGGTCTATGCCCATGCGGACACAGAAGCAAAACGTAAAGCGATCGAAAAAGCTATGGGTACTGGGGCAGAAGCTCAGGAAAGCTCCTCGAATTATACCGTAGATGATGAGGAACTCCTGAAACAGCTTTATGGCTTATAAATCCTATGGATTATACCGAATCCCAAGAACGGGATGGCGGTTTTCGTTCTCGGTTGTATAAAGTCTCGTAAAAAGTTATACCGAAAATCTTCGTAAGAAACCGCATCTTTTCGGCTCTTTACGAGGATTTCGGTATAACATAAGTTTCGGTATAACAAAGTAGCGCACCCCTATCTTCCTCCGTCTTCAATGCTTCTCTTTGATAAAAACGGGAATTTAGTGTCCTCAGCAAAAAAATCGAGGTGTTCACAAATTTTTTCTCGCTTTTCTCGTCCTCCAGTGTTATACTTTATTTGGGTTTTATTTGGCTTGCGGAATGAAAGCCAGAGAGGAGCAACGGTAATGGCAGTGTCTTATAAAAAGCTATTCAAAATTCTCATCGATAGGGATATGAAAAAGAAAGATTTCCGGGAGTATGTCGGCATCAGCTATTCGACCCTAAGCAAATTGGAGAAGGGCGAAAACACAAATGTAGATGTGTTGGAGCGCATATGCCTGAAAATGGACTGCCGCATTGAAGACATTATGGAGATATTGCCGGATCAGCAGCCGGATCCACAGACAACAGAACAGAGCAAAGGCTGAAAGGAGGCATTGACTTATGGAGAGAAAAGAGTACAGTGCTGGTGCGGTCAAGGTGTGCTTCTGGTTCAGCGAGTTCCGTAAGGTTGTTGCTCTCCTGGACGAAGGGAACAGCATGGAGGATGTGAAAGACCTGAATCAGCGGAAAAATATTTTCTCGGCTCCTACTCCCCTCCGAGCCAGTCAAATATTCAGCACGGTTTCTGCCCGTGTGAACAGTTTGGACAGCAGCTTCTATCCGCTGTTTCTGGAAAGCGATCTTGCAGCACAAAAATTGTTTGCACTGATCGGTGCAATGGCACACGATACACTGTTCTTCGATTTTGTTTACGAAGTCATCCGTGAAAAAATGATAATCGGTACAAATGAGCTTCCCGACAGCGATGTGCGCGTTTTTTTTAAGAACAAGCAGATCCAGAGTGAAAAGGTAGCCGGGTGGACAGATATCACCCTGAACAGGCTCGGGCGATGCTACCGCACGATGTTATATGAAGCAGGAGTGATTGATAAGTCGAAAAATGCCCGTAGGATTTTCAGGCCCATCCTCACGCCGGAGTGTTACCAGTGGCTTGAAGGGCATGGAATGGAAATCTTCATAAACGCTTTGACGGGGGTGAGATAATGGCAGATTTGACAGCACGGCTTAATGAGATGGAGACCGCGATCCGAAAGCCGTCTTTCCGACAGCGCATTGGCAGAGCCAACGAGGTCAACTACTGGGTTTTCGATTATCCCCCTGAGAGGGAATTAGAGGTGCGGGAACGTATTGCATATCTGAAAAATAAAAACCAGGGCGGAACAGACGGCTTTGAGCTTGTCGTGTTCGACCTGTATGACATTATCATAGACTTCCTTGAGCAGAGAGGCTTTATGGACAAGTGCTATGGCTTTGAGCGCAAAGCAGGGATTAGTCGTATTGTAAAGGCGGTCAATAACTCCTTAAAGGTGAACGATGATGACAGCCTGATTGTCCGGTACATAAAAGACCACACGCCGGAGAATGCAGTTGTGTTCCTTGTCGGCATTGGCAAGTGCTATCCCATCCTGCGGTCGCACAAGGTTCTGAACAATCTGCATCAGGCGTTTGTGCGTGTCCCCGTGGTGATGTTCTTTCCGGGAACCTACAATGAGCAGGAACTGATTCTGTTCAATGAGATTAAGGACGATAACTACTACCGGGCGTTCCGGCTTGTTAAGTGAGACCCCAAATCTTTGATTTGGTCTGTCGAACTTATGCAGAGTAGAAATAGTGGAGGTACGGTTATGCAGATTCAAGAACTATTTGCGAAAAAGATAGACCGTGAAATTCAGGGCGTCATCATCGTGGGCCAGGGTGATGACACGAATGTATCGCAGGAGTTGGAGGAATATGTTGTCACGCGGGAACTGGAAAAGCATTTCCGGGATTTCTTTGCGGCATATAAGAAGGGGATTGCGGGAACGACTCCGAAAATGGGAGTATGGATCTCCGGTTTTTTCGGGAGTGGTAAATCTCACTTTCTGAAAATCCTCTCCTACATCCTGGGGAACAAGCGCGTTGGCAATAAAACTGCGCTGGACTACTTCGTGGAGGATCAGAAGATCCATGACCCGATGGTGCTGGCCGACATGCGCCTTGCGGCTGAGACACCTGCGGATGTTATCCTGTTCAACATCGATTCCAAGAGCGAGTCCAATGGAAAGCAAAACAAGGATGCCATCGTGAATGTGTTCCTGAGGGTGTTCAACGAGAAACTGGGCTTTTGCGGTTCCATGCCCCATGTGGCGGATCTGGAGCGCAAGCTGACCGAGGATGGACGCTACGAGGATTTCAAAGCGGCGTTTGAGGACGAGTACGGCTCTCCCTGGGAAGAATCGCGCCAGGACTTCGACTTTATTCAGGACAGCGTTGTGGATACGCTTGCGTCTATGGGATTTATGAGCGAGGCCGCCGCCCGCAACTGGTGCGAGAAAGCGGCGGAACCCTACACCATCAGCATTGACGATTTTGCAAAGCGCGTTCGCGCCTATCTGGACAGCAAGGGCAGGGACCAGCAAATTGTTTTTCTTGTGGATGAGATCGGCCAGTACATCGGCGAGGACAGCAACCTCATGTTGAACCTGCAGACGGTTACTGAGGACCTTGGACGCGAGTGCCAGGGGCGCGCCTGGATTGTTGTGACGAGCCAGCAGGATATTGATTCCGTCACGAGGGTGAAGGGACGGGATTTCTCCAAGATCCAGGGCCGCTTTGATACGCGCCTGTCCCTGTCCTCCGCCAATGTGGATGCCGTTATCAAGAAAAGGATTCTTGACAAAACGGCCACAGCGGCTGAAACGCTCTGTCTTTTGTTCGAGCAAAAGACGACCGTCATCAAGAATCTGATCGTGTTCAATGACGGGGTTGAGAAAAAACTGTATGCAGGCGCACAGGACTTTGCGGAGGTCTACCCGTTTGTGCCGTATCAGTTCAACCTCCTGGCCAGTGTCCTTACGTCCATCCGTACCCACGGCGCTTCCGGCAAACACCTCTCCGAGGGCGAACGATCCATGCTTGCACTGTTTAAGGAGTCCGCCTCTGGTCTAAAGACGAAGGAGATTGGCGTGATTGTGCCGTTCCACCGTTTCTATGACGCACTGGAAAATTTCCTTGACCACAGCCATAGGGGCGTCATCATCCGGGCATACGACAACAGTTATATCAACCCGGAGCAGAAAGACCGCGATGTGTTTGCCGTCAATGTCCTGAAAACTCTGTTTATGATTAAGTATGTGCTGGAGATCGAGGCGAATATCGACAATATCACCAGCCTGATGGTGGAGAATATCGATGATGACCGCATTGAATTGAAAGGTAGGGTCGAGGATGCGTTGAAAGTCTTGACCCGCCAAATGCTGGTTCAGAAGAACGGCAGCCTGTATGTATTCCTGACGGACGAGGAACAGGAGATCAACAACGAAATTGAAAAAGAGAATGTGGAAATGCCGGAGGTGATCATCAAGATTGCGGAAATGATTTTTGAGGACATCTGCAAGGACAAGCGTTATCGCTATCCCGCATTCAATGGACGCTATGGTTTCTCGTTCAATCAAGCGGTGGATGACCGTCCCTATAAAGCTGCACAGAGCTATGATACTGGTCTGCGTATCCTGACCCCGTGGTATGACGGCGGCATGGATGACACGACCCTGCGCATGATGTCCGGGCAGGGCAAGGAGGTCCTTGTCGTTCTCCCCAACGATGACGAGTTCCTGACGGAAATGCAGGTGTACTTGAAAATCGAGCGGTTTTTGAGAAAGCCGGGGACTTTCCAGCTTACAAAGTATGAGTCCATCAAAGAAGCCAAGCGCATGGAGATGCGGGAGCGGTATGACAATGCAAAGCTGTATCTGACCGAGGCTTTGAAAGAGGCAAGTATCTATGTGAACGGGGATATCGCCCGCCTTTCTGCGAAGGAAGTGACGGGACGGATCAATGAAGCCATCGGGCGGCTGGTGCAGACTGTTTATCATAAGCTATCCTATATCGACACGGCGATGAGTGAGATGGATATCCGCAAGATGTTCCGCAGCACAAATCAGCTTTCCCTTACACTGGAGGGTGGCACAGAACCCAATAGCCACGCTCTGGACGAATTGCAGGGTTTCATCGCCATGAACTCCCGCAGCCATATGAAAACTTCCATGAAAACGGTAAAGGACCGCTTTATGAAAGCCCCCTATGGCTATGTGGAGGATGACATTCACTGGCTCGTCGCCCGCTTGTTCAAGCGCGGCGACGTGGCGTTTACCGTGAACGGCGCGGCAGTCAGCCTCAATAACAAGTCCGACGAGGAGATCATCAGCTTTATCACCAAAAAAGCCTTTGTGGAGAAGCTGCTGATGGAGGAGCGCGTCCGGGTTTCCGATAAGGACAAGAAAGCTGTCCGGGATGTGATGAAGGAGGTGTTCCATACCGCAAGTTCCGCCGAGGATGAGGACGCCATCATGTCGAATTTCCAGCGGTATGCCCAGAACACTTATAATGAGATTGAAAAGCTGGAGGTCTACTACAAGCAGTACCAGTACCCTGGTAAGAAGGTTCTGGCGGCTGGCAAAAAGCTGATGCTGGCAGTGATCCAGATTCAGTCCGCGATGGAGCTTTTCACTACTGTGTCAAAGATGCGTGATGATTTCCTGGATTTTGCAGAGGATTATGACCCAGTGAAAGCGTTCTTTGCCGGGGAACAGCAGCAGATTTTCATGCGGGCGCTGGATATGCTGGCAATCTACGATGACAGCAAGACCTATATTGTGGACTCTGTGCTGGAGGGTATTGTGGCGCAGATGCGCTCCATCGTTCGGCAGGACAAGCCCTATGGCAATATTCCCAAACTGCCCGGACTGCGCGACCAGTTCATGGCCGCCTATGTGAAAGTGCTGGAGGTCGAACAGGCACCGGTGCTGGATTCCATTGACCAGGCCAGGAAACGCGTCCTTGACGCTCTCTCTGGGAAAGAGTATGAGGCGCAGAAGCGAAGCCACTATTTTGAGCAGTTTCGGGAAATCTGGGACGGTGCGGAACACTGCAACAATGTCTCAACTTTGCGAAGCTTTGGCGATAAAGCCGATGCCCTGAAACTCCGCCTGCTGGGTGAGATGGACACACTGGATACGCAGATTGCACAAAAGAAAGCGGAAGCGGCGGCAAAGCAGGCCCGTGAACAGGCGGAGAAGGCTGGATTGGAAGCACTCCCCACTGTAGCGGAGCCACCCGCTGTCTACAAAGTGCGCAAGACCAAGCGAGTTCCCATCAAACAGATGACCGGCACGGCATCTTGGCGGCTGGAGAGCGTGGAGGATGTGGACAAGTACCTGGCGGAACTGAGGAAGAAGCTGACAGCGCAGTTGGATACTGACACGATTGTAAATGTTGAGTTTTAAGGGGATCATACTATGAACAAAATAGCAATCAAGAATTTCTCTGTATGGGCGCGGAACAAGCTTATTGACGATATCCGCTACCGCGCTGGACTGCTGGGGATTACGGAAAATGGTGTTCAGCCCCCGCTTCCGCAGTCCGCCAAGGATACGGAGTTCTACGACATCGGCACAGGGTCGCCCTATTCCATCAGCGGCGAGGCCGTCAGCCAGCGCCGCAAGCTGGTGGAGGCCATCCGTGAGAAAGAGCGAAAATCCGACTACCCGACTGCCTACAAGTACATCGTGGAGGAAGTCGCCTACACCTGGTTCAACCGCCTCATCGCCATTCGGTTTATGGAGGTCAACGACTACCTCCCCTCCCACATTCGTGTGCTGTCCTCTGACTCCGGCAAGTTAGAGCCGGATTTGGTGACGACTCCTTTCGGCGCGGAACTGTCTTTCTCCGCAGACGAGGAGCAGATGGTCATGGGGTTCAAACGGGACAATCAGATCGATGAATTGTTCCGGCTGCTGTTCATTAAGCAGTGCAATACCTTGAATGAGATTTTGCCCGGATTGTTCGAGAAGACCAACGACTATACCGAGCTTTTGCTCAGCGTGTCCGTAATCGATCAGGACGGCGTGGTCTACCGTCTGACCCACGACATTGATGAGGACGATTTCAACATCGAAAAGGGCGGGCAGGTGGAGATTATTGGCTGGCTGTACCAGTATTGGAACACCGAACCCAAAGACGCGGTGTTTGGCAGGCCCTCCGGGCAGAAAATCAAAAAAGAAGAGATTCCTGCCGCCACCCAGCTCTTTACCCCGGACTGGATTGTCCGCTACATGGTGGAAAACAGTTTGGGCCGTCTGTGGGTGGAGGGACACCCCAATGAAGAACTGAAAACGAATTGGAACTATTACCTGGACGAGGCGGAGCAGGAACCCACTGTACAGACCCAGCTTGCGGAGATCCGCAAAGAGTACGCTGTCCTGAACCCGGAGGACATTAAGTGCATCGACCCCTGCATGGGCAGCGGACATATCCTGTGCTATTTGTTCGATGTGCTGATGCAGATTTACGAGAGTCAGGGCTATTCCCAGCGGGACGCGGCTCAGAGCATCGTGCAGCACAACCTCTACGGGCTGGATATCGACAGGCGCGCCACCCAGCTTGCCTATTTTTCCGTGATGATGAAGGCCCGGCAGTATGACCGGCGGTTCCTCTCCCGCAACCTTCAGCCTATGGTCTACAGCACCACCGGCGATGAGGAGGGGGAGAACTTTGGCTCGCTGGTCATGGTGGACGACCCTGGAGAAATGCCAGAAGACCCGCAGACAGTGTTTGAGTTTGCAGACTACGAACAGCGGTTGGATGCCTGGAACTACCGCTGTCTCCTGACCCAGAAGTACCATGTGGTGGTGACAAATCCGCCGTATATGGCAGTTTCCAATGGAAATGGGCCGTTGCAGGACTATGTGAAGAAGAACTTCCCGGACAGCAAAGCCGACCTGTTCGCCGTCTTTATTGAGCGGTGCGGACAGCTTGCCGGAAAGAATGGCTATCAGGCTATGATTACCCAGCACGCCTGGATGTTCCTGTCCAGCTTTGAGAAGCTGCGGGCAAAATTGCAGACGGTGGATACTGTCAATATGGCCCATCTGGGACCGAGGGCCTTTGAGGAGATCGGAGGCGAGGTGGTGCAGACCACCAGTTTTGTCATAAGGAAAAGCCATGTCAAGGGCTATAAAGGCATCTATTGCCGCTTGATTGAGCTCACCACCCAGCAGGGAAAGGAGGAGATGTTCCTGTCGGGAGAGAAGCGCTATACCGCCCAGCAGGATAACTTCTTAAAAATCCCCGGTGCGCCGGTGGCATATTGGGTGAGTGAAAATATCTTTTTGGCTTTCTTATGCGAGTCACTTTTTAGAAAGGCAAAGTTTGCGCAAGGGCTAATAACAGGTGACGTAAATCGGTTTACACGGCTGTGGTATGAAGTAAGTTGGTCTGTGGTATGTGTAAATGCTCAAAGCATAGAGCAAGCAAAAGTAAGTCCATATAAATGGTTTCCATATAATAAGGGTGGAGATTACAGGAAATGGTATGGGAATAATGATTATCTTGTTAACTGGAAAGATGACGGCTATGAAATAAGGCATTTTGCTGATGCAAACGGAAAATTGCGTTCAAGACCGCAAGGAAGTGATTACTACTTCTGTGATGTAATTACTTGGACGAAAATATCAAGCGCACAGACAGCTTTCCGGCATAAACCGGCGGGGCATATTTCGTCGGAAGCGGGAATGACAATTTCAATTGATGAGCATCAGAAGAAATATGTTTTGGGTTACTGCAATTCTGTAGTTGCCAACTATATTTTGAAAATATTGTCACCGACCCTGAATTATGAATTGGGAGACGTTGCAAAACTCCCAGTTCTATATATAGCCTCTTACCATGACAAAATTAACCGAGTTGTAGAAAACTCTGAAGCAACATCCAGACAGGACTGGGACTCCTTCGAGACCTCATGGGACTTCATCCAGCACCCGCTGGTGCGGGGGGTGTCCACCGTTGCGGAGGCGTTTGGTTTGTGGGAAGCGGAGTGCGAGGGCCGTTTCCAGCAGCTCAAGGCCAACGAGGAGGAGCTGAACCGGATTTTCATCGACATCTACGGCTTGCAGGACGAGCTGATGCCGGAGGTGGAGGACAAGGACGTGACCGTCCGCCGGGCCGACCTGGGGCGGGACGTGCGTTCGCTGCTGTCTTACGCCGTGGGCTGTATGTTCGGGCGGTACTCCCTGGATGTGGACGGCTTGGCCTACGCTGGGGGCGAGTGGGACGCAGCCAAGTACAGTAAGTTTCTCCCCGACGCCGATGGTATCCTCCCCATCACCGATGAGGAATATCTGGAGGATGATATCGTCACCCTGCTGTGCGTCTGGCTAAAAAAGGTCTATGGCGCGGACACGCTGGAGGAAAATCTGGACTTCATTGCCAAGGCTCTGGGAAACAAAGGTGCGACTTCCCGGGAGGTCATTCGGAATTACTTCCTGAAGGACTTCTTTGCCGACCACTGCAAAATTTACCAGAAGCGTCCCATCTACTGGTTGTTTGACAGCGGCAAGCAGAACGGGTTCAAGGCACTGATTTATCTGCACCGCTACACGCCGGACACTATCGGTAACGTGCGCATTGACTACCTCCACCGGATGCAGCGGGTCTATGAAAACGAGATTGACCGGATGCAGGACATGATCGAACACAGCAAGAATCCCCGTGAGGTCGCCGCTTCCGCCAAGCGCAGAGAAAAGCTGCAAAAGCAGCTCAAGGAGTGCCGGGAATATGACGAAAAAATCAGCCATCTGGCCCTGAGCCGCATTGAGCTGGATCTGGACGATGGCGTAAAGGTCAACTATCGCAAGATGCAGACCGCCTCGGACAGTAAGTTCTATGAGGTGCTGGCGGATTCCAAAAATATTATGGGGAAGAAGTAGGCAGGGTTAAATGAAATACAGGCTGGCGGAGTTAAGAAAACGCAGAACAATCCTGCTGATAAATTTTGCAAGGTAACAAGAAGGGAGTACAGACGATTGAATAGCGAAACATTTCGGTCCATTCTCTCTGTCGGAGAGACGGTAGCAGTAGAGTTCAAACGCTGCGGGAATGGAGTCGAGCATGACACTTATGAAAGCGTCTGCTCTTTCCTGAACCGTTTCGGCGGCGATTTGTTCCTGGGCGTATTGGATGATGGAACGGTGGTCGGTGTGCCGGAAAAAGCCGCGCCGGATATGATCAAAAACTTCATCAGCGTTATCAGCAATGACGCACTTTTTCATCCCACGGTTTATCTTGACCCGGAGCTGTTGCGGTTTGAAGGGCATACTGTCATTCATATTCATGTGCCGCCCAGTTCCGAGGTTCACAGTTACAAAAAGACCGTCTATGACCGGGTGGATGATGCCGATGTAAGAGTAACGGCGACCGGGATGATTGCCGCTATGTATATTCGCAAGCAGAATATCTTTACTGAGAAGAAAATCTATCCCTATGCCAAATTAGACGATCTGCGCCTTGATCTGTTTCCGCGCATCCGGCAGGCAGCGGCGAACCATGCCATGGGGCGGCATCCGTGGCAGGATATGGACGATATGGCGCTGCTGAGAAGCGCGGGATTATACGGAACTGACATTGCCACTGGTGAAACAGGATTCAACCTGGCGGCGATTCTTCTGCTGGGCAGGGACGAAGTCATCCAGAATGTCTGTCCCACCTATGAAACGGACGCGCTTGTGCGAAAAATCAATCTGGATCGTTATGATGACCGTGAAACCATTCGTACCAATCTGATTGAAAGTTATGACCTTTTGATGGACTTTGCAAAAAAACATTTGCCGGACAAGTTCTTCCTGGAAGGTGTTGATCGTGTCAGCCTCCGGGATGTTCTTGTTCGTGAAATGGTAAGCAATACCCTGATGCACCGAGAGTTTGTCAGCTCTTACACGGCAAAGTTTGTAATTATGCAGGATCGGATGTATACAGAAAATGCGAACCGTGCTGTAAAGGATGGCCCCATAACGCTGGAAAATCTGGAGCCGACTTCAAAAAATCCAATTATAGCCACATTTTTTAGAAATATTGGCCGGGCAGACAGACTTGGCTCCGGTGTAAGGAATCTGTTTAAGTACAGCCGATTCTATTCCGGCAGTGACCCGCAGTTTCGTGAGGGTGATGTGTTCAGGATCATTGTGCCGCTGAACGAGGCATACTCTTATGACTATAAATTGGGTCAGGAGCGCCCTGACACTGTTGACACCAATTTTGACACCATTGACACCATTGATACCATTCCAACGCCTGATTTGGTTTCAAGAAATCTTACCACCGAGGAAAATGTAGTCCTTGAACTCATAACGAGAGATGCCGCATTGACACAAAAGCAAGTTCAGAATACAACAGGATATTCGCTCAGTACAGTGAAGCGCATTATGGCAAGGCTTCAAAAAGAAGGTGTCATTACTCGTATTGGGAATAACCGCTCTGGGAAATGGCAGGTGAATGGATAAATATGGCTGAATTAAATTTGAAACAAATCATTGACCGGCTGAACGCCGAATTTGCCGGGGATACCCGCAAGTTGGTTTTTTGGTATGATGATAAGGCTGAATTTGAAGAAGATATGCAGGGCGTAAGGCTGGAAAACGCTAAAGTCTACTACCTCCAGCGGGACAATCAGTTCTATACGAAGTATTTTCTGGAGCGTGTGGATACCGCGACAAATTACCTGATCTATGCGCCGTTCCCGAAGCCGGAGACGGCCGACAATCATTTGGAGGATACCCTGCTCTACTCCAAACGTTTTTTTGCGGATCGAGCCGCACTCCTCTTAGCAGACCTGGGTATTGACGAAAAATATAGGCCGCTCATTGAGAAGCACATCAAGTTTTGGGCGGAGAAAAAACGAGCCCAGCGGTTCTATGACCTGGAGATTGAGAATTATAATGAGACCAATATCCTTGTGGGCATTATGGCCGCCTTATGCTTTGCCCGCACCTGTTCCTTTGAGGATGTAGTCCGGGTGGTGCTGACTGGCGGAGGTCTGGCGGATAACAGCTTCATGGCCGAGTTTGAACGGTATGATTTGTTGGACGCTTTCTGGAAGCTCTGCGAACAGCATTTTGGCTATACCGATGTCAAGCCCACATTGGAGAAGCTGATTGTCGCCATGTTCGTAACCTATACTGCAAAGTATATCGGGGCGGAGCTGCCAAAACCATGGAAGATGTTCCAGTCCTATAAGTCCGGCAATATTATCGCCTTTCTCGACAACCTGATGAATAGCGTGATCTATCGGGAAACCTACGATGCACTGTCCGCTCATGTCGCAAAAAGTTTGAATGCCGGAACGGTCTTTGCCGGATACTTGCCGGAGGATTTGGTGGGGTGCGATACATTCCTCTGCATTGACCAGATTATCATCAAGTGGATGACTGACAGGCTCCTGAACGAGGACATTGGCGCGAAGCTGGGGACTCTGACGATTCCGCAGGTCTGTGAAAAACGGCAAAAGATGCACTTTGGCCCGCAGATGGAACAGTCCTACAGCCTTCTTGACAGCGCATATCATCTGATAACTGCCGCCGCCTATCATTGTCCGGATGGGTTCAAGGCTATTGTGGATAAGTACCGGAATACAGATTGCCAGATTGATTCTGCGTACAGGCGGTTCTACTTTGCCTATGACCAGCTTGCGGACACGGCTGATTTTGAAATGCTCCGGGAATTGGCAGAAAACATCTATACCAATGAGTTCCTGGCCAAATTGCTCCCCAAATGGAACGCCGGACTTGTCGATGGGGATTCGCTTACAAGTATTCCGGCGCAAGTTGACTTCTTTTCCCGGCATATTAAAAACGCAAAGGACCGTGTTGTTGTCATCATCTCCGATGCGCTCCGCTTTGAGGTCGGTCGGGAATTGTTCCAGAGGATGCAGGATGCTCCTAAGTGCGTCTTTGCGAAGCTGGAGATCCAGCTTGGCGTCCTGCCCTCCTACACCCGGCTGGGCATGGCTGCGCTGCTCCCCCATAAGTCTCTGACCATGACGGACGACTACCAGGTGCTTGTAGATGATGTTCTTTGCGACAGCCTGGCCGGGCGGGAAAAGGTTTTACAATCCTATGTACCTGGAAGCGTCTGCGTCCAATTTGATGATATGAAAGCTCTAAAAAAAATGGAACTGCGGGAGATCATTACCGGGAAACAGGTAGTTTACATCTACCATAATCAGATTGATGCCCGCGGCGATAAACTGAATACAGAAAACGAGGTGTTTTCCGCCTGTCAGGAAGCAATCCAGGAAATTATTGATTTGATTCATCGTATTGCGGTCAGCGCAAATACGATTCATTTCATCGTCACAGCCGATCACGGCTTTATTTACAAGCGTGACAAAGTGACCGAAAGCGGCAAGATTGGCGGTGTAAGCGATAAGGGAGCTTTTGTGAATCGCCGATTCATTGTATCCTCTGCGCCTGTTGCGGATAATGGGATTGCGAATATGAGCATGGGAACCGTATTGCGTAACAATGATCCAAAAGTTGTATCTTTCCCTGTCAGCAGCAATGTGTTCAAGGTTGCCGGAGGCGGTCAGAACTATGTCCACGGCGGGTCTTCTCCGCAGGAAATGCTTGTACCGGTCATTGATATACGGATGGAAAAGGGGCATATCGAAACGAAGAACGCTGAGATTGCCCTGGTCAGTATGGTCCAGAAGATCACCAATAAAATTACCATATTGGAATTTATCCAGTCGGAGCCTGTCAGCGATACGGTCAAAGCAACGACCTATAAAATGTTCTTCGTGTCGGAGGATAATGAGCGTATTTCCAACGAGGTTAGCTTATTTGCCGACAGCCGGGATCCGGATGCGCTAAAGCGTATGTTCCGAATGAAGTTCCAGTTCAAGGACAAACGATATGACAGGGACAAGCAGTATTTCCTTGTTGTATATGATGATAACACAGGTTTAGAGGTTTTCCGCCACCCCATGCTTATGGATCTTGCCTTTGCGGATGACTTCGGATTTGGTATATAACATGTCTGCGGAGGTAGCACCATGCCAGATATAACAGAGAGTGAAGATCGCAGAGCTGTCCTGAAGGGCAAGCTCCGCCAGTGGTTCGATGGGAAGATTGTTTGCAAGGATCTGACGAAAAAAATCAAAGAAGGCGCCAACGTTCCCGTCTATGTCTTAGAGTTCCTGCTGGGGCAGTATTGCAGCTCGGACGACCCGGAAGTTATCGAGGAGGGTGTGGGCAGCGTCAAGCGCATCCTTGCTGACAACTTCGTGCGCCCGGATGAGGCACAAAAAATACTGTCTATGCTCCGCCAGCGGGGGAGCCACACAGTCATTGATAAAATTACCGTTATGTTGAACATTAAGGAAGACCGCTATGAGGCTGAGTTTTCTAACCTTGGCCTGAAAAACATCCCTATCCACGAAGATTACCCGACTAAGTATGACCGCTTGCTCTGCGGGGGCATCTGGTGCATTGTCCAGTTGGAGTATGAGTATGTTGAGGAAGATAAGAAAAACGGAAACCCGATCCGCATTTATAAACTGACACCAATCCAAATGCCCCATGTGGATATGGAGGACCTGAAAGCAGGACGCAAGGCATTTACCAAGGAGGAATGGATCGATGTGCTTTTGCGCTCTATCGGCATGGAACCAGACGAATTGGAGGAGCGCGTGAAGTGGCTCTTGCTTGCCCGGATGCTGCCGCTAGTGGAGAACAACTTTAACCTCTGTGAGCTTGGCCCTCGCAGTACGGGAAAATCCCACCTGTATAAAGAAATCTCTCCTAACAGCATCCTTGTTTCCGGCGGTCAGACGACTGTGGCGAACCTGTTTTATAATATGGGCAGAAAGACGGTCGGGCTTGTAGGGCTGTGGGATTGCGTGGCCTTTGACGAGGTAGCGGGTATCAACTTCAAGGATAAAGACGGTATCCAGATCATGAAGGACTATATGGCATCCGGTTCCTTTGCCCGTGGAAAAGAGGAAAAAGCCGCCTCTGCGTCTATGGTGTTTGTCGGGAATATCAATCAGAGCGTAGATGTACTCCTGAAAACATCCAGCCTGTTTGATCCGTTCCCGTCAGAAATGGGGACGGATACAGCCTTTCTTGACCGTATGCACTGCTACCTCCCCGGCTGGGAAATCCCCAAGTTCCGCCCAGGGCATTTTACAAATGACTATGGGTTTATTACCGACTATCTGGCGGAATTTCTCCGGGAGCTGCGGAAGGAGCAGTACGGCGATGCCCTGGACAAGCATTTCCGGCTTGGCAAGAACTTGAATCAGAGGGATACGATAGCTGTCCGCAAGATGGTTGGAGGCTTTTTGAAACTGGTCTATCCTGACGGAGAGTTTTCAAAAGAAGAACTGGAGGAAATCCTCGCCATCTCCCTTGAAATGCGCCGCCGTGTCAAGGAACAGCTTAAAAAGCTGGGTGGTATGGAGTTTTACGATGTTAATTTCTCGTATATTGATAACGATACCTTTGAGGAACACTATGTGTCTGTGCCAGAACAGGGCGGCGGAAAACTTATCCCAGAGGGAATATGTAATCCGGGGCAGGTCTATACCGTTGGGAATGGCAAATCAGGTATGATGGGCGTGTTCCGCCTGGAAAGCCAGATGCTCCCTGGAAACGGCAAGTTTGAGCGTACAGGCATAGGCTCTGACCGGGATTGCAGAGAGGCCGCCAACACAGCATTTAATTTTCTGAAAGCAAACGCAAACCGCATCAGCGGCACAATCAGCACCACAACGAAGGACTACATCGTGAATTATCAGGATCTGCAGGGCATCGGAATGACCAGCAGGCTCGCTCTGCCAACCTTAATCGCAATCTGTTCTATCGCACTGGGAAAGCCAACGCTTAGTTCCTTGGCTGTGCTGGGTGAGATCAGCATCAGCGGCACCATGATGAAGGTGGAGGAACTGGCAAACGCACTGCAAGTATGCTTGGACAGCGGAGCAAAAAAAGTGTTGTTGCCAATGACCTCGGCGGTGGATTTGGCCACCGTCCCCGCTGACCTTATCAGCAGCTTCAACCTGATTTTCTACAATAGCGCAGAGGATGCTGTTTTCAAGGCATTGGGGGTGGAATGATTGGTTAATAACAAGGAATAATTTCCTTAAACACAATGCCAGAAAGAAAAGAGTCGCTGATCAGATGTGAACAGTGGCTCTTGAATATTTTCGGAGAAACTATCCTTGACAAATTCCATCTTGATTGCTGATGGAATTGGATTCCCCATTCAATTCATCGTCACGGCTCAATCCCTCGTATAATGGAGTGATTTTGGTTTTCGTAATAGCATCTGCCTCCTTACACGAAATATGCTCTAAATGTGTCCTTCACTGACCATGAGAAAATCTCGTGATTAAGAAGTCATTTAGAGCATATATCACTCGCTGCAAGCAGCTAGGCAACCCTCGCGTCATTTGCCAAATGCCCGTGCAAACACGGCACTTGGCTTATTACCCGCGGAAATAAATTTTGACAATAAAATCCTGTCCTGGATTCTATGATATTCTCCAGCTTCTGCCCCTAAAATGATTCCAGATATCGCTGGAGCATGTCCGCAAACTGCCCAATATGTATCCCATCCACAAAAGAATGATGAGCCTGGACAGATACAGGCATGACAATCTTACCATCCTTCTCATAATATTTTCCCCAGTCAAACAAAGGCGTCGCGTTATCCTTTTTTCCGGAATTGGTATGTGAGATATGCGTATAGGTAATCCAGGGCATAGGCGAACACTGGAACACATCATTTCTAAGAGGGCCGGTAAAATATTCCTTCTGTTCCCTGGCCGTCTTTCCTGCTGCCTCCACATATTCCTGGATGCTGCCCCGAAGCGGCACATTAACCACTTTGAACAGCCCCGTATCCTGATTCAGATAAGTAAACGCAGTATCAATATGGCCAAAAAGAACCACCCTCCCGTCCAGGAAACGATACCGGAACGCTTCAATCCCATTCGCACATTTACATACCACATACACAAACGTCAGCGTAAAAGAAAGATTCTGCGCCTTTACCTTCCGCCGGAAATTTGTAATATCAGCCTCAAATGTCACACAGAAAGCAGGCTCCACGCTTTCCCTGAAAACCATGCAGTGCATGGCCCTCTCCCAGTTTTTTCGTCTATCACCTGGTAGGTATTCATTTCAGATCCTCCCTTCCAGATTCTCCAGACAATACTTCAATATCTCATCCGGCTTCATATCCCATCCCCTGTACCTTTCAAATCCTTTTTATAAATCTCCAATCCATAAGTTTTTCCGCTGCGCTGGTCTATCCTCTGCTCCGAACGCTGATAAGCCAATCCACAGGATAATGCCAGCGCCTTTGAAGCCAGGTTCCCTGCCCGTGTAGAATAATAAAATTCCTGCCCGCCTAAAGAAATACAATATTCCATCAGCAAACGCAGGATCTGTTTCCCATATCCCCTTCCGACATACTCCGGTCCCAGGGCAATACCTGTCTCATGATAAATATACGGTTCTGTTTCCTCCACTCCGGCAAAACCGATTGCCAGCCCGCTGCCCCTTTCATAGACCAGCCATGCATCATGGGTCTCCTGCCATGTGATCGTCCTTTGTATCCTCTCCCTGGCTTCCTCCTCGTCAGCCGTCACCTTCCATACCATATATTCCGCTGTTTCCGGCCTTGACCAGACATTATGGTATATGGATCTCCAGTCCTCATATTTTGCTTTCCCAAGAATAATATCTTCTGTCTCCATCCTGCCTTTATCCCTCATAAATACATCCCGTCACAGCCAGACCGCCCAGTCTCCATAGTCAAAAGTTCCGCTCCCATGGTGCAATTTCCCGCTTTCTTTCAATCCCCGGAAACCGTCCCTCATCCGGATAATGATCTCCGGCCGGAATACGCAAACAAGGTATCTTTATAGATCAAATCCCCTGTAAAAAGATACCCCCGCCCCGGTTCCCAAAAACACATATGCCCCGGTGAATGTCCCGGCGTATGAAAAACCTCTATCATCCTCCCTCCAATGTCAATCTTTTCCCCACCATGCAGAACCACGGACGGCCTTCCCTGGAACATCTCATAGCTGCCCACATCATAACCCTCCGGCAGTTCACAACGGTCAACTACCATATCCCTGACCGTTTCCATAGGCAAAGGGAACCCGCCCGACAACCACCCTAATTCCTCTTCATGGGCATAGAAATCCGGAAAGTATTGATGTCCTCCGATATGATCCCAATGGATATGCATGGCGACAGCCGTAACCGGCTGGTCTGTCAGCTTCGCTACCTCGTCATGGATATTACAGATCCCAAGCCCCGTATCAATCAGCAGGCTATGCCCGGAACCGTTCAACAAATAACAATGTGTTTCCTCCCAATGCCGGTATTCGCTGATGATGTAAGTATTTTCATCTATCCTGTCAACAGTAAACCATTTATCCATCCGTTTCCTCCTTATTGATGTTCTGCACCAGAAGCACTTTTTACTATTTAATCGCTCAGTATTTCATTTCTTCTTACTCCGAAAATTCTGGAAATAATTCTAATGCTGCAATATCATATTCTCCAATCTCGCATCCCAGCAATTCCATAATTTTCAATTCATCCTGCGCATCTAAAAGGGCATTGTGCGTCTCGTTATACCCTTCGTTTTTACTAAGCATTCTCAATATATTTTCAACGCCATATCCCCGTTTCAATTTTCCTGTTTTATAGCAGTCGGCAGAATCTGGTATAGCCCTGTTATATTGGCGATATGCAGCCAAACGCATAATATCATACCATTCATATCCTGAATATTCTGGTAAATGTTTCTTATCAAAACACGCATTGTAAGCAAAGAGCTTCCTCACACCATAACTATCCAGCCACTCTTCAATCTCTTTTAAAGCCTGTCTTCTGTTTTTAACACGCGTTTTCTTTTTGTCAAATTGCAATTCATTGGAATACATTCCACCCACTCTATATTCCGGTTCCATTATGTAATATACTGAATCAATTTCTTTCTTAGTCTTTGCATCAGCAACTACTACGCCTATTGACATTACCTTATCATCCCAGTTTGTCTCAGTATCGATTACTGCAAATTTATCCATATCATTTCTTTTTGAATTTTTCCGAACTGAATTTTTTATGGCTTCCAGTTGTTTTCCGTCTGGATCATAATAGTCTTCGATCACGCCTTTTGTAACAGCCTTCGCTACTGCACTCAAAAAAACTTTTCTCTCTGGTATTTCTATTTCATAAGATGTATTGTCCCTCGTATTCCATAAAATCCCCTTTTGCAGATTCATTGCAGCCATATAGCAGGCACACTGCAGAAAATGTTCATGTGTTAATTCCGATACAAACTTTAATTCATAAACAATATTGTCCTTAACTGCATCAGCAAATCCCCGGGCTGAAAACTTTACTTCTCCATTCTCCCTGCCCCAAAAATCAATCCGGCATTCAACCTGCGCCTTCCCAGCCTGATTCAATCGTGTTTTTAACCGTTCTATAATCAATGCACGCTGTTCTTCATTAACGAACGGCGTTATCACCTGTGTCCTGTATCTCTTCTGCTTGGTCTCAAGGGAAACCAAAAACAGTATTTTTTGATCTAAAAAGCTTTCCTGCACCGCTTTCGTATACAGATGTTTTAATTCCGGATTTAAGAGAACTTTCAGTTTTATAGCTGCATCTATTTGATAATTGTCAAAAAAGACAGCCTCCTGGTATATTCCAATACAGGGCGATAAATCTATTAAACCATCCGTACTCTTTATATTTATTATTGAACGTTCTGTTTGCTCCAGCTTATTTGTTTTTAACAGCGAAAAACATCGTTCCACATCTTCTTTATATTTGAAATCAAACATTTCACTGATATCCAGATCATCAAATTTCTCATTGGCCGGTATGAAGGTTGAAAGCCTTTCTTCAGCTAACATAGCCTCCTCCGGTTTCACAAAAATGATATGGTTTTTTCCTCTGCTGGCTGCGACACAAAAAATATTTCTCAGAATAATATACGATTGCTGCGGTTTTGATATCCTTGTACTCCAATAACTTTCCGTAAAATCAAAAACAACGCAGATTTTTCTTTCTAAACCTTTACTGCTGTCATAAGTTGTAAATATTGCCGAATCTTCTCTTGGTACCGTCTTTCCCATCGAATCATTATCTGATATTGTTGCATACACCGTGTTCTTGTTAAACTTATTCGGATAACTTTCTTCCAAAATATTTAGTGTGTCAGACAGCATTCATCTACAAGAATATTTTCTCCCTGCAATGCTTTTTCTATAAATAGCTGCTGCTCATTTGATAACCGAAAGTTTAAAGGCGTCCCCATATCAACCCCCTCTTTCTCTTCTTTGTATTTATCAATCTCATTGTAAAATAGAAAATATATGCTGCTCCGATTAAAATCGATTATTTGCACATTTATATTTAAGTGGCATAACCTTAGCCACCCCTTTATTTATTCTCGTAGTATCGCAGGTTTTTAGTCCTTCCTTTTTTAACCAGCACGCCCTCGTTAGTTAGTTCTCGCAAAAGCAGGATTGCCGTAGATTGGGACACACCAAGTTCCATTTCTACATCGCTACGAACAATAAAACCTTTACTGCGACACAGTTCCAAAACAGCATTAATTCGTTCTTCCTTTTTTGTCGCACTGGTAGTTCCACCCGTTCTAAGGATATTTTGAACTTTTTGTTCTTCTGCATGGAAGTTTGTATTGGGAAGCGTAATCTTAAAAGCATTACTTGTTGTTTCGATCACGGGTTTCACAACATAATTATCGTAACATTCATTGATCTTAAGAATCCCTGTGCCATATGCTTCAATCAATCTCAAACGATAGAAAATATTCGCTAAATGCTGATTGCGCAACGCGGACACTCCCAGCATCACGTCATCCAATGCAATACCTTTCACCAAACCACCAATGCTTACAAATTCAATTCGGTCTTCAAAAATACTGATAAGCGTAGCACTGCTAAAAGAATAGTCTCGATGGACGATTGCATTCAGCAGTGCCTCACGGATTGCTTCCGTGGGATAATCTCTCATATCTAACCGGTCCAGTCCTGAGAATTCTGCACGGGTACGGTTGTAACGATCAATATAATTGAAAGCTTCCTCCATCTGATTTAAAAGGGAACCCGACAATTCCTGTCGATCCCTGAATACAGATTTCTTACTCCCCTCAAAAACAGCCAGTTTGATCATATGTGTACACTGTTCAGACAGCAAAAATGCCAGATTCGTGTACATACCATCTTCGCCAATCAGGTGAAGTGAACGCATCTGAGTTCTTCCAAACTCTACTTTCCGTTTACTAAAAAAATCGACAGCTTTGTTAAAAGTAAGATGCTGATCAAGAGAGCGAGCCGCCTCATAACTGTCACCACTGGTATCCTTGATCATATTCAAGATAGCGGTATCTGTTGCCGGAACTGTCGATGCTCCCTGACGAACATAAACACCCTCCGGGCGAATTCCTTTTCCTTGCAGATAATACGGTCTTGCCGTACCGCGCTGGACAATTACACATACAATTGCCTTTTCGTCCATTACATCATTACGGCATTCCACAAACATAGTAACATCTGGCCGCACAGCATCTCTGATTGCATTGGTTACACGCAGCATAGTATCATCAACATTATCGACACCACAAGCTGTTCCATCATCGTTCACTCCGATATAAAGTGTACCACCATCACAGTTTGCAAATGCAACAATCGTATTTTTTATATCCTCAACATATTCTCGCTTGAATTCAGTTGTTTTATTTTCTACGAACACAAAATATCCTCCAACCAATTCTAATCATATTTAAATCTAATAATTATTATAATCATTTTTTTATTATTTACAAGTAGAATCTGATTTTTGTGAGAAAGTAAGTCAATTTTCTTTATAATATTGCACTCATTTAGTTGACACTTTATGCTTAAATATTTATAACAATCTAAAAGAACCAAGGGTACAAGTCACAATATCAAAAATATATCATAAAAGCACTTTATTCGACGCCATACGTCACAAAATAAAGTGCTTATTTTCCCAAAAACCCACTCTATTCACACCGGCAGACTATCCCTCAGACAAAGCGCCCTATACCCCGCGTATGTCAAGTTAATGTCGCAAACTTTTTACTTATTTTTCGGGTTTTCTTTCCCACTTTCACCAATCCCAGATAATAACTTATCAAAATCGCTTTGATACAGTCCATCCTGAATCACTCTATACTTTTCAAACTCACTCTCAGCAAAGCTTTTAGCGATTTCAGCTGATACCTTACCCTTATCCCTCAAGATCTCTTCCTCATTAAATTCCAAAAATACATCCAGTCTTTTCGACCAATCTTCCATAGTCATAGGAATCTGTCTTCTTGCCTGTCGTTCCGCATAGTCCAAATACATAGTGACAAACTGATTTAAATCCTGCATCTCCACTTTTGTCAAATAATTCTTTGCAATACTGACATCCGATTTCACG
The DNA here is from genome assembly GCA_003669055.1 of bacterium 1XD21-70. Lineage (GTDB taxonomy): Bacteria > Bacillota > Clostridia > Lachnospirales > Lachnospiraceae > Brotaphodocola. Next base: position 43,546 of record RAYB01000029.1, on the reverse strand, counting down.
ATTTTACCCATTGGAGCATTTTTCCAAGTAGTCAACCCCATATGTTCTTTTCTATGGTCTGCACGCTCTACGATCACCTCTGCAGCCGTATGATGATGAATTGCATAATGCAGCTTATTCTGAACCATGGCAAAAAAATCCTTAGATGTAGCTGCTGTAGGAGAATAATCCACTGCTGTTGCATAGATATCGGTTATCTTTTGATAAAATTTTCTCTCACTTGCACGAATTTCCCTGATTTCATCAAGTAAATGCTCAAAATATTCCTCATCAAATATCTGCCCATTTTCAAGCCGTTTTTTATCCAACACATACCCCTGAATCGCAAAGGTCTTTAATACCTTTGTTGCCCACTGCCTGAACTGGGTTGCCCGAATGGAATTAATTCGATAGCCCACTGAGATAATCGCGTCAAGATTATAAAATTTCATCCTATATTTTTTGCCGTCAGAAGCAGTTGCCGAGGATTCCTCGGTAACTGCTTCTGACTCTAACTCTCCGCTGGCAAAAATATTTTTCAAATGTAAACCAATATTGTCCGTCGAGCAATCAAAAAGCCTCGCCATGCTCTTTTGTGTCAACCATACATCTTCATCATGAACTCTGACCTCAATGCCGTCCTCCCCATTCTGTTTGGTAAACACAAGAAAATCCGTAGTACTATTTCTGATCTGTATCTTTTTGTCCATAAAATCACCCAATCTTATTCCGACAATCTATTATTACAATCTACTCTCTTAATCCACATCCTGCGGGCATCCCATTCATACATACCCTTTAGGAACTGACATATATAACATCTTTTTCAAAAGGTTCCACCCACATTTCCGGATAAACTACAATTTTCTTTTGAATTCCCCATTTTCTAACTGTAATAGAATCGGAAAAAATATGGATATCATATCCCGGCATCCCCAATATCTGTTTCAATGAGCCAATATACCGTATCTGCTCCTCCAGCGAAACAGCCGACACCAAAATAAATTGTGGAACGTATAGCAATCCCAATTCCAAATCAAATTGATTACCCGTAATATTGCATATTCTTATAGGAAGCTCATACTCTTTCGCATTATAGGTCATACAGACAGAGGAGCCAAATGTACGCTCTGGACAATCCTTACTCTTCTCCGATATCTTATGTCTAAAATGACGAACATTTTTTTCTCCCTCTGTAAGGATAACATATTGACCGCATAATTCACACATGAATAAGCCACATGCCGCTGAAACCATTCCTCCTGGATGTAACCTAGCTGCCTCATTGGCAGTTATTTTCTTCCAGCCATGTTCTGACCACATACAAACATGTGTTAAAGAAGGCATATTTCTCTCCTGTTAGAAACTTAGTTTCGATTCACAGAATATATTATATCTCGCTTTGTCGAAAAGTGCTATGAATTTTCATACATTTACATCAATAATTTATTCACACCGGCAGACTATCCCTCAGACAAATCGATCCCCAGCCTACCTGAGGATTCGGAAACTCCCCAAACCCCGGCAGCGGCCGCGCCCCGCGCCTCAGATAAGCCTTCACCTTCTCCCCATACAAAAACGGGTCATTCCCATCCACAATCCCCCACTGCATCAAAAGCGCTGCGCTCCCCGCCACCACCGGCGCCGCAAAAGAGGTTCCGGTCACCGACCGGTAGCCTCCCCCGTTCCCAGGCGCCATCAGGCCGACCCCGGGCGCACACAGATCCGGCTTCACCTGGTTTGTCATGCGGGTGAAGCCCCTGCCGGAAAAATCCGCATAAGAATTTGTGGCACTGTTATAAGCTCCCACTGTGATCACTTTCGCCGCTGTAGACGGAACCGTCAGGGTTATATCCGGCGCAGGCTCTAAAAAACGGGTAGAAAAATTCAGCACAGCCGCCGATGGCAGCCAGAAATCAACCTGCCCCTGCACCACCCTCTGCGGCTGCAGGCGAAAAGTCCAGATCCCGCTCTCCACATAGTTCCCCTCATCCGGCACAAAATCAAAATAGATTTCCTGTGCCACACTGAACGGCCCCGGCTTCCCGTAATATACCAGCACCTGCATCCCGCGGTAGCGGAAACGCACCGGCCCCAGCTGCTCCGACAACGGCCCTAACATTTCTCCGGAAGGGGTCTGTAAGCTGACTGTAAATTGATCCGAATACGCTTTCCAAAGTTGGACGCTGACCCCGGATTCATAAGGCGCTACCGAAAGTTCTGCCTGCACTGCCCCTCCTGCTGCCAGGCTTCCCCCATTGCTGCTCCCACCTGCTATGCCTGTCCCAGGCGCCGCTGCTCCCTGCACTGCATTCCCCCCGCCCCTCCCTCCCGTCACAGGCAGATTCCCCGACATATGCCCTGCTGCTGCCCCCTCATTTCCGCTCCCCACCACGATGGTCGTCCGCCCATAATTCCCAATGTCATCCAAGAACATCTCCAAAAGCCCTGTCCCGTCATGGGAACCGTATGTGTTTCCAAAGCTGATATTCACTACGAGCGGCATCGCCCTGTCCACCGCCCACTCTACCACAAAATTCACTGCCCGCATCAATTCTGTTGTGCGCGGAAAGCCCTCCTCGCGGGCATTGCCCAGTTTTACCACCAGAAATTCACTTTCATAGGCCACACCCCGGTATGCCCCATCCGACTCACGCCCATTCCCTGCTGCAATCCCTGCCACCGAAGTTCCGTGCCCGCTGCCATCCACGGACGGCACCAGACCCCTCGCCGCCGCCCGGTCTCCCGCCTCCAGAGCCGCGTTGATCTCCTCCCTCGTAAACACCTGGTTTAATGTCTGATCCCATAGTTCCACGATCCTTGTCGTCCCGTCTGCATTCCGAAAATCCTCATGGAAATAATCAATCCCCGAATCCAGCACCGCTATCAGCACCCCTTTGCCTGTCAGGTTCCGCGGCGGTTCCTGCAAAATATTAACACAAGAGGCTGCCTTTGCCCGGTTCACAGCAAAAAACAGCCTCTTTGGCTTTTCCACGTATTCGATCTGCGGTAATGCGCTGACCTGGTCAATCAAAGCCTCCGGCACAACCAAAATCGCATATTCGTTCCTCATCTCCTCCACCTGCACGCCCAGTTCCCGCACCGCATCCAGGTTACCCGAATATTTCACGATCAATTCCCAAGATTTTTCCTCCGGCAGGTATCCGGTCTCCAATTCCTGCGACCTCGCCCGTTCCTGAGGCGACACCTCCAAAGACAGATTCAGCAGATTCTCCAACTTCTGGTTCGGCATATGACTTTCTCCTGACACTCGGTATCCCTACCATCCTATGCCTCTTCCGGCCCAAAAATTCGTATCAGTTCAGGCCGTATATCCTCCCATACTTTTCTTTCAGATACTCAACATAATATTGCGGCCTGAAGTCCTCGCCTGTCATGTCCCGCAGCAGCTGCCTGCTGTCTTTCATCTTCCCAAACCGGTGGATGTGCCTTCGCAGCACTCCCCTGACCATCTCCAGTTCCCCCTGACGCAGAAGTTTTTTAAAATCCATGCTTTGCTTCATAAAATGATATATCTGCGCCGCAAAAGCACTCCCCAGCGCGTAAGAAGGAAAATACCCGAACGATCCCTGCGCCCAATGGATATCCTGCAGCACCCCCTCCGCCGCATTGCCAGGCCTCACTCCCAGATATTCCTCGTACTTATCCGCCCACAGGCCTGGCAGTTCCTCTACATCCAGATCCTCTTCAATCAACATTTTCTCCAGTTCATACCGGACGAGGACATGCAGGCTGTATGTCAGTTCATCCGCTTCCGTGCGGATAAGCCCAGGCTGCACCTTATTGACAGCACGCACAAAATCCTCCTGTGTGATACCTTTAAGTTTTTCCGGGAACATTTCCTGGATCTTCGGATAGATTGGCTCCCAGAATGCCTCATCACGCCCGATTATGTTTTCAAAAAAACGGGACTGCGATTCATGCATCCCCATGGAAGCCCCTTGCCCCACGAATGTCTGTGTCAGTTCGTCTGCCACCCCCAGTTCATAGGCAGCATGCCCCGCCTCGTGGATCACGGAAAAAAGGGAACTGTCCATTCTCTCCTTATAATGTGTCGTAATCCTCACGTCGTGGTTGTGGAGATTGGTAGTAAACGGATGCGCGCTCTCTGCCAGGACGCCCCTCTTAAAGTCAAACCCCACATACTCTGCCATAAATTTCGCCAATTCCCGTTGTTTTTCCTCCGGGTACCCCCCTTCCAGGAAATCATCCCGGATCTCTGCCCCATGCTCCATCACCTGATGCAGAAACGGCACCAGTTCTTCCTTCAAAAGCGCAAAAAATTCGTCCAGCTTTTCCATGGAAAAACCCTTCTCATAATTGTCAAGCATCACATCGTAAAGCTTCTGCCCCTCCTTTGCCTGGTAACCGGCAAATTTTTTCTGGTAGGAAATGATCTTCTTAAGCGTAGGTGCAAACATCCCAAAATCCCGCTCCTGCTTTGCCTTTGACCATATCCGCGCCGATTCCGCCACCAGTTCCTGGTAAGCCCGGTATTCCTGCGGCGGGATCTTCTCCAGCTTATCGGTCTCTTCTGATGCCTCCCGCACAATGGCTCGCTCCGTCTCTGTAAGCCCCGGCTCCTGCCTGCATTTTTCCAGCAATGACCGCACTTCCTTTTTGGTCATGATCTCCTGATAAGCTTCTGACAAAGTTCCCTGTACTTTTGCCGTATATTTCCCTGCCTGCTCTGGTGCCAGCGTTTCATTGTCCCACTCAAACAGAACCAATGCTGCCTGCAGCGCCATTGCCCGTTCCAGGTAAGGCTTAAGCTGTTCCATATGTCCCATATTTGTTCTCCTTCCTTTTGCTGCCTTTTCTTTGGGTCTTTCTAGGCCAATTCCTTTTTGCCACCGAGGCCGCCCTTTGTCCACACTGTCCAAAAGGGCAGCCATTGCTCCACAAAATTCTGCCGGTTGCCCGTCCCTGCCTACAAAATACGGGGACACTGCTAGCAGTGTCCCCGAAGAAACCTTATTTCATACTCAATTCTTCAATACTTCCTTCTCATGCTCGACAAGGCCTCTGGCATCATCCAGAGAGGTATCAAGCACCGCGAACAGATCCTTCTCAGGAAGTGTCGGTGCGTAATAGAAGCCCTGGTGGATATGGCACCCGAACTGAGTGAGGATATCCTTCTGGTTCTGCGTCTCTACTCCCTCCGCAATCAGCTTCTTCCCTATCTTCCTGGCAATCTGTGTCAGGCCTTCCATCACCGGCATGGACTGCGAATCCGTCTCCATCTGCCACACGAACATCCGGTCAAACTTCAGCGTATCTACCGGAAGTTCTAAGATCCGGGCAAGGCCGGAATATCCGGAGCCAAAATTATTCAGAATCATCTCCACTCCCAGGGAAGCCAACTCCTGCATCAAGACCATAACATTCACATATGCCATGCTGACCGCATACTCGTCAATCTCAATGGCAAGCTTACCGGCCGGGATCTCATAGGTACGGACTACCCTCCCCACCTCATCCAGGAAGTCACCCTGCAAAAGCAAAACCGGGGAAATAGCGATAGCAATCGACTCAAACTCCTTCCCCTCATCCAGAAGCTGGCGGATCGTAGATGCTACCCGGTCTAAGGCATAATATTCCACGGTCCGGATCTGCCCTGTGTCCTCGGCAATGGTCAAAAATTCCGAACTCCCCACCATCCCGACATCCTTGACGAAAATCCTCATGTAGAATTCTGCCCGGGTAAACTTCCCCTTCTTTAGGTCATAAGTCGGCCGGTAGCGCACCTCTACCTCGTTGTTGGCAAAAGCAGTGGACAAGTAACGGGTAATCGCCTGCCTCCTCTGGAAACGGGTATGTAGCTTCATATCATATACCGCGTACTGGCTGCCCTCCATCTCTGCCGCACGGGACACTGCAAGATCGAGGCATTTTAACATCTCACCCGCATTCGTGGCGTATCCCGGATATGCACATAGGCCAAGGCGGATTGCACACAGGCAATCCGTATTGTCTACCGTCCAGCTATACTCAAACCGGTCAATCAGCTGTTCTGCCAGCCGTGATGCCTCTCCCATGGTACGGTCCCGCAGGATAATGATGAACTCCACACCCACATAGCGGTAGACCTTGCACCGTGTCTTCTGTTCCAGATAATCCAGGATATTATCCAGCAGTTCCTCACAATACTCAAACCCAAACAGTTCATTCATGCGCTTGAAATTCTCAAGGTACACTTTCAGAACCACGCCATGATAGCCCAACAGGAATTGTGCCTCCAAATGGTTGTAACAGGTCTTGCTGTCGCTCTGCTTTTTGTTCTCCATCAGCGCCTGCTCTGCCGCCAACCGTTTGGCGTCCTCAATCGCCATCGGCTCTTCCTTCTTCCAGAATAAACTCATACCGACTTCTCCCTTAAATGTATTATTGTCCGCAATCTTGCCTCTTACATTTAAAAATACTTTTTGCTGCCCCAGAGGTTCGCTTTTTTCAGATCCAGGTATTCATTATAAGCCTTTTCCAAAATCTGCTTTTCGTTGGAAAATTTCAGCAGATGGTACGCCTCATAAAACTTATAATATCCGGAATCCATAAAGTGCTCCTCCCGTTGTGGTTTGCTGTAATAGCTGTCTGCCATCATCAGGTACCAGTGTACATCCTTCTCCACCATATCCTGGGGTGTACTGAAGGAATAGGAACTCTTCCCAATATACTTGATGATAGAGGCACTGACACCAGTCTCCTCCTTTACTTCCCGGAGAGCGGTTTCCTTGTACTCCTCTCCTGCTTCTACAGTTCCTTTTGGCAATACCCAGCCTTCATACTTATTCTTGTAATTCTTGTACAAGACCAGAATCTTACCCCGAAATATAACCACACCTCCACAGCTCGTTGCTTCAATCACTGCAATCCCTCCTGTATTGGCACCATAAAAAATAATGCCACTTTGGTGTGTCACAAGACTGGTTTTAGTATACCGCGTTTCCTGGTAAGATGCAAGATAAAATTCATTTTGAAAAATACATATCAAAAACGCTCCTGGCCACCGGCGCCGCTATCTGCCCGCCGGAACCGGATTCTTCCACCACCACAGCCACAACGATCTGCGGATCCTCTGCCGGGGCAAAACCTGTAAACCAGGCATGCGTCTCCTTCCCTGCCTCAAACTCCGCCGACCCGGTCTTCCCTGCCACCTCATACGCATCCGTCCGCACCGCTGACCCTGTCCCCTCTGTCACCACCCGGCGCATCAGCCCTGCCAGGATATCCGCCTCACCGGCTTCCATCAGGCTTCCATAAGCCTCCGGCAGAAACCTGTGGATCTCCTCACCGGCAGCATTTTCCACCCGTTCCACCAAATATGGCTTCATCAGAACCCCGCCGTTAGCGACCGCCGCCGTGACCATCGCATTATGGATCGGTGTCATCTGCGTATTGCCCTGCCCGATCGAGGTCTGGAGCACCTCCCAGGTGTCCGCCCCTTCGTTCATGGTAAAAGAACCCTTGCTGTAGGCAAGCGGAAACGGCAGTTCCTTGTTGAACAAAAGCTGCTCCGCCAGTTCATGCACCTTGCCTGCGTCCGTCTCAAGCCCCAGGGCAGCAAAAGCCCCGTTGCAGGAATTGGCAAAAGCCTGTTCTAAGTTCTGGTGCCCATGGACATTGCCGTGGTAGCAGGAAATGGTATATTCCCCCTGCTCGTACACCCCGTCGCAGTCAAATGTAAAGTCCTGCCAGGTATCGGGATTTTCCCGGATGTATTCCAATGCCATAATGACCTTAAACGTGGATCCTGGCGGGTACAGGCCCTGGGATGCCCGGTTTAAAAGCTGTGCCTGCGTATTTTCCCCCGCAATCAGCGCATCCCAGTCATCGCCTAAGGTATTGGGGTCAAAACCGGGCTTTGACACCATGGCCAGCACCTTGCCGGTATCCGGTTCCATCACGATCACAGCCCCGCGCCTTTCCCCCAAAGCGTCCGATGCCGCCTGCTGCAGATCCACATCCAAGGTCGTGATTACGTTATCACCGATATTTTTCACGCCGCAAAGTTCATTGACTGTCCTTTCTGCCAGGTTCATATGCGACGTCAGCAGATAAAAATTCGCTAAAGCCTCCAGCCCTGTCTTTCCATGGTCCCAATACCCTATTCCGTGGGCGAACAGGCTGCCGTAAGGATAGACCCTTTTCTCCTCCCCATCTTTTTCCTCCGTCATTGCCAGCACGCGGCCATCTTTGCTCAGCAATTCCCCGCGGACAATCCGGTCTGCAAAACGGTCAAGCCGGGAATTGTAGGAATTATTAATCACGGTTTCCCCCCTGTATTGCAGAAAATACCCAAAATAAAGAATCATGCCCACAAACAGCCCCACCATAAGGTAGGTAACGGCCAACAGGCTTTTGTTGGCATCCGGATCAGGCCTCTCTTTCCTCATAGTCCTCCTCATCGTTTTTCTTTAGGATATAAAGCCCCTGAACTACCCCAAACATAATAAACGTACTCAGCACCGAACTCCCCCCATAGCTGACTAATGGCAGGGTTACTCCTGTGGAAGGAATAAATTTGATTACCCCTCCCACAGTCAGAAACACCTGGATCAGGTATTCCATCCCCAGCCCAAAGGCAATCAGCTTGTAGAAAAGAGCCTGCATCCTGGCTGCTACCATCATAAACTGCAGAAAACAGCCCAGGCATACCAAAAGCACACACACGGCAAAAATCCCTCCCAGTTCCTCTGAGATAGCGGCAAACACAAAATCCTTTTCCACCACCGGAATCTTGTATGGCATCCCCTGGAAAAGCCCCATGCCGAACCATCCGCCGGTTCCGATGGCAAAAAGCGACTGTGTAATCTGGTATCCACGGTTATCAATATCCGCCCAGGGGTTCCTCCACGCCGCCACCCGCGTCCTCACATGGGCAAACAGCCCATACGCCAGTACCGAGGCGCCGCAGCCGCTGAATATCCCTGCCAGCAGGTAAAACCAATTGCTGGTAGCCACAAACAGCATGGACAGATACGTCACAAAAAAGATCAGGGCACTTCCCAGATCCTTTGACAGCACCAAAACCAACACATGGGCGGCAGCCATCAACGTCGTCACTGCCACGGATTTGAAATCCACTGACTGGTAGAACATGGTTGCCACAAAAAATACAAAGCTGATTTTCACAAACTCCGACGGCTGCAGGGAAAATCCCCCCGCACTGATCGAGAGCTGGGCGCCATAGCTGTTGTTGCCCACCATCCATACAGCCACCAGCAATGCCAGGCCCAAAATGCCGTAAACCCATGCAATCCTTGACAGCTGCCATACCCGGTCCATAATAAACGGGATGATCCAGGTCACAAGCGCCGCCGCTGCCACTATTATAAACTGCCGCAGCGCCTTGTCCAAAGAAAGGCGCGTCATCACGATCCATCCCACACAGAGCAGCATGCACATATTATTGACCAGGATCCTCGTCAGGTTACGGTAAAATATCTGGTACAGCCCAATATACGCCCCCAAAAACACCACCTGGGCCAAATAAAAAAGTACTACCCTGTTGTCTTCCGACTTTAGGTACAATATCAGGTACGCCACAAAATGCATCAGGAACATAGCTATATTCTGACGGCGGCATACCCTTCTCTGCCCCCATTCCTCGCGGTACCGGAAATAACTGAAATTCAGATACGTATAAACAGCTATCAGCAGTATCATCAGATACTTTGATACCTCTATAATCACATTGACCATAATCCACCTGCCTGTCCGCTGCTGCCCACCACCAGGCAATATTCACTCTACGCCCCGCTTAAAATGCCCCCGGGTAAACCTTGCCATAGGTACCGGGGTGTCTTTCCCCCTTAAAAAATGGTCCCCATACACATCTAACACTTCCCGGATCTCTGCCGGGCTTTCCACCGTAAAGGAAAGCCGAAGCACTTCTGCCCCCAGCCGTCTTACCTGATGCTCCAGCCCCAAAAGGGACAGCGGATCCGGGTTATAAACCGTATTATAGCAAAAACTGCAATGGTTTTTGACCGGAATGCGCTTATTTGTCCTGTCCTTTAAAAAGACAACCCCCGGCTGTTTCACACATCCTTCTATTGTCTGCCGGACACACTGGGCCGAAACCATGGCCGCCAGATGCCCATAGGCAATCAGTTCCCAGCCCCAGGCACCTTTGTTTGTATTTAAGGCCAGTTCCCCCAATTCCCTCTCATTCAGTTCCAGCGGCAATGTCAGCCGTGCCGCCCCCATCTCTCCCAGCATTTCACATGCCCTGTGGTTCATCCCGTAAAGATTGGCATCAAACACTACCGGAACCTTCCATTTCTGCTCCTTTAAAAAACCCAATTCCTCCAGGGAACGCAGTACCAGTTCATCAAAGGCAGACTCCTTTAATTCCCGGATATGTCCCATAAAGTATTGTTCTGCCTTTTCCCGGAAAATATGCGGCAGGATCAGGCCGCATGCCTTCCCTGCCTTCCGGCAGGCGCCTGCCGCCGCCTTCCAGCTTTCTGCCGGAAAACCGCATGCATCCAGATATACCCCGTCCACGTCCGGATGGCCTAAAACCTCCGCCAGCCCTTGCGGCTCCTCCAGGGAAACATGCAGGCGCGGCCTGCCAGGAGTTGAGGTTCCAGGCCCGCCATTTTGGGAGGTACCTGCCGTTTCTTTTGCCGCCCCGATGCCGTCCCTGCCATCCCTGATATACTGCCCTAAGACTTCCTCCTCCAGCTTCTTTAGCCCCCTCCTGCGCAGGTCGTTCAGTTCCTGTACCGGCAAAAAGCAATTTCCCGATATTTCTGCCTGCAGCCGGGAAAAGAAAAACGGGGATTCCCCTGTCTTATTCATCTGCTTAAGGATACGTTCCTCTGCCATCGGCTGGTTCTTTGCTGTCTGCACCATAGCCCCTGTAACAGAAACCTTGCTTTCCAGTTCCAGCCTTACCGGCTCCCCCTCCCGCACAATCAGCCTGCCTTCTATTGGTTCTTGTTGTTTCTTGTTTACGAATTCCTGGTCCAGATAATCGAATATCCCCTGATCTACCTCCCGGAAAGCAGGTTTTCTCCCCAGGGCAACCATATTCTTTCCGTTATGCTGCCGGTAATATCCGTCCGTAAACCCGCCCCGGTCAAACAGTTCCAGCAAAAACCTCTTATCCGCCGGATCCACCCGGTAACCCTCCCGGCCTCTTTGCAGATACCGGTCCGTGTATTTCCGGTACATGTGGACTACGCCTGCCGTGTAACGGGGGCTCTTCATCCGCCCCTCAATCTTCAATGAATATACGCCCGCTTCCAAAATATCCGGCAATATATCCAATGTGCACAGATCCTTCAAGTTCATCAGGTACCCGCCATCCGCCTGCCGGGCGGCTTTCCTCCCCCTGCCGAACACACCGCGCCCCTCCATCCCATAAGGAAGCCTGCAGGGCTGGGCGCACCGTCCCCGGTTGCCGCTTCGTCCCCCGATCAGGCTGCTAAGCAGGCACTGCCCCGAATAACAATAGCATAATGCTCCGTGCACAAAACTTTCGATCTCAATCTCCACCTCATCGTGGATTCTCTTAATCTCCTCCAGCGACAGTTCCCTTGCCGTCACCACCCGCACAGCCCCCAGTTCCTTCAAAAGCTTAGCATACCGGTACCCCGTGACCGTCATCTGCGTGCTGGCATGGATCGGAAGATCCGCAAAGACCTCCCGGATAAGAGAAAAAACGCCAAAATCCTGTACAATCGCCGCATCCAGCCCCTGCCGGTAATAAGGATACAAAAAATCAGGCAGCTGCCCCATCTCCTCCTCTTTTACCAGCGTATTCACTGTCATATACAGTTTTTTCCCATGTAAATGCGCATAATCAATCGCCCGCAGGAAATCCTCCTCCTGCGGGTTGTCTGCATAAGCCCGGGCACCAAAACGGCTCCCGCCCATATATACTGCGTCCGCTCCCGCATTGATGGCGGCCGCCATGCTCTCCCAGGAACCGGCCGGCGCCAGAATCTCTACGTTTGGTCTCAATCCGCTTCCCCCTTCTTTGTTCAAAGAAACATCGCCTTATTCTCCTGGCTGGCCTTCCTCTGGCTCACGGCCGGCCTTCCCCGTTTTGGTTTTTCCTGCTGCTCCGGCCGTTCCTGCTCCTCCTGCTGCCCGGTTTTGTCCTTCTCCATCTTCTCCATCTTCATCTGGGTCGTGATCAGTTCATGTTTCAGGCTGTAAATCTCCTTTTCCAACTCTGATTTTTCATTCTCCAGCCGGTTTGCCCTCTCTTCTTCCTTAAAATAGTCGTCCGCTATATTCAGCTGGAGGAGCACCGACTGATAATCTGAACTCAGGCGGGAAAAACCCTCCTCCTCGCGCAGCTTCCCGATCTTTCCGTTCAGATAAGCGGCTACCTTCTGCAGGTACATCTCCTCCTCGGCTCCGCTCAGCTTATATATCTTTCCATCGATCAATACTTCCATCTGGTTCTTTTGATTCATGTTGCCTAACCTCTGATCTTTCCTGGCTTTTTCTTTGTAGTTTTCGTGGTTCCGTTTCCGTTCATCCGATAAAAGGCAGATCCAAATGCCGGTAAGCATGCCTTGTTGCCACCCTTCCCCTGGGAGTCCGGTTCAAAAACCCGTTCATCAGCAGATATGGTTCATACACATCCTCCAGCGTCCCCGCATCCTCACCCAGGGCAGCCGCCAGCGTATCCAGGCCGACCGGCCCCCCGTCGAACTTCTCAATAATTGTCAGCAGGATATTCCTGTCATTGTTATCCAGCCCCAGCTTATCCACATCCAGGATATCCAGGGCAAAATCCGATACTTCCTTGGTGATCACGCCGTTATATTTCACCTGGGCAAAATCCCTCACCCGCTTTAACAGGCGGTTTGCCAGCCGTGGCGTCCCCCTGGAACGGCGGGCAATCTCCGTCGCCCCTTCCTCATCGATCTCCACCCCTAACATCTGTGCCGAACGCCTGACAATTACCGTCAGTTCCTGCGGCGTATAAAATTCCAGCTTTTGCACCACCCCAAAACGATCCCTTAGCGGCGCTGTCAAAAGCCCTGCCCTGGTTGTCGCCCCCACCAGGGTAAAATGCGGCAAATCCAAGCGGATGGATCTGGCTGAAGACTCCTTTCCCAGCATGATATCGATGGCAAAATCCTCCATCGCCGGGTAAAGCACTTCCTCCACCTGCCGGTTCAGGCGGTGGATCTCATCTACGAAAAGAACATCCCCCTCCTGGAGGTTGTTGAGAATCGCTGCCATCTCCCCTGGCTTTTCGATCGCCGGACCCGAGGTGACCTTCATATGGACACCCATCTCATTTGCAATAATCCCGGACAATGTCGTCTTCCCCAACCCTGGGGGGCCATAGAACAGCACATGGTCCAAAGACTCCCCCCGCCCTTTGGCCGCATCCATATAGACCTTTAAATTTGCCTTGATCTTCTCCTGCCCGATATACTCGTCCAGCATCTGCGGGCGTAGGTTTGGCTCTATCGCCTTATCTTCCTCCATCACTTCTGTGGTGATTATTCTCCGTTCCATCCTCTGCTTCCTCTCCGTTTCAGGCACCGCATCAAGATACCAGATATTTCAGGGAAGCCTTCAAAATTGCCTCCGCTGTCATCTTTCCGTCTGCAGGCACCTGGCGCACTGCCTTCGATGCCTCCGACAAGGAATACCCCAAAGCAACCAGCGCCTCGGCAGCTTCCCTGGCCGCCCCGTTCCCCGGCAGCGGATTGGCTGGCATCATTGGGGACGCCAACTCCTCCCCGGAAACGCCTCCAGGCAAAACATCTTCTATTTTCATGCGGTCTTTCAGGTCTAGGATCACCCGCTTTGCCGTCTTGGCCCCAATCCCCGGCGCCCGGGCAATGCTCTTGGCATCCTCAGAAATAATAGCCATCCTCAAATCCTCCGGCCGCATCGTGGAGAGAATCCCCAAAGCTGCCTTCGGCCCGATGCCGTTCACTCCCAAAAGCATCCGAAACATCTGTAAATCCTGCCTGCTCAGAAACCCGTACAAAGTCATGGCATCCTCCCGCACCTGGAATGATGTATAAACCTGCACCTCTTCACCTACGCGCGGAAGACGTTCCAAAACAGACAAGGGCACATGGATATTCCACCCAATGCTGCCTGCCTCCACCACAATAACGTCTTCCAAAACCTCTGCCAAAGAACCTTTTATATAAGAAAACAATGCTATGGCTCCTCTCATTCTAACTGTCTTTGACATCATATCATATCACAATAACAAGTGCAAGCATAAGGCGCCGCCCGAACAAATATTCGTCCCTGGCCGTCTGCCATTTCCCGTTGACTTTGCCCGCCCCCGCCGCTATAATCATTCTGTAACTGCTACCCCTCAGACAGGAGCCTGCTTATGATTTCTATCAACAAACCTTTCAGCCTGTCCCATACCTATCCTTTGGAGCGGATCGGCAAACTCGAAGACATCCTCTTTTTTGATATCGAGACCACTGGTTTCTCCGGGGACTCTTCCCGGCTTTACCTGATCGGCTGTACCTATTTTTGCGGCGGCAGATGGAACCTGGTACAATGGTTTGCCGATACCATAGAATCCGAAACAGAACTTCTCCACTCCTTTTTTTCCTTCCTGAAAAACTTCCGGGTTCTGGTGCACTTCAACGGGGACGGCTTTGATATCCCTTACCTCCAGAAACGTTGTGCCTGCTACGGCCTTCCCTATGATTTTTCCGGCGTCAAAAGCGTAGACATTTACCGCAGGATCAAGCCCTACCGCAAACTTCTGGGATTGGAAAGCTTAAAACAAAAGGCAATCGAACAGTTCCTGGGGATTTGCCGGGACGATGTCTGCTCCGGCGGGGAACTGATCCCCGTTTATCAGGAATACCTCCTCACCCGTGACCGCCATTTATATGATCTTTTAATCCTCCACAATGAGGATGACCTCAAAGGGATGCCCTCCATCCTTCCCATCCTCAGCTATCCGGATTTCCTGGAGCACCCTCTCCGCTTAGTCCGCCAGGCCGTCCGTCAGGAACAGGATGAAAACGGGGAGCCCATGCACTTTCTGGACTTATCCTGCGAAAGCGATTGCCCCATCCCCGTCCCCTTCCGCGCCATAAAAAATCCGGTAAGGTGCTATGCCGAAAACAACCGCCTTTCTTTAACCATCGAACTCTTCCATGGCACCCTAAAACATTTCTACCCGAACTATAAGGATTATTATTATCTTCCCTGTGAAGATACTGCCATACATAAAAGCGTCGGGGAATATGTTGATAAAAATGCCCGCGTCAAGGCCACCGCTAAGACCTGCTACACCAAACAGGAAGGTTGTTTTATCCCCCAGCCGGAGCCGATCTGGGAGCCTGTTATGAAAAAAGAACCGAAAGATAAACTCACCTATGCCGACTTTTCCGGCATCTCCTTCCAGGATCCGGAATGTTTCCGGCGTTATGTTACTCTTATTTTGAAATATCTGATGGCAAAAGAGAGATAAGGAGCGGGCTTGACCCGCTCCTTATCTCTCTTTTATGCCTATTTCCTCAGCTGGAATTTACCAATCAGGCGCTTCAGTATCTGTGCCTGGCCTGCCAACTCTTCACTGGCAGCCGCACTCTCTTCGGATGTAGCCGAATTCGACTGGATTACTGTCGAAATCTGGGTAATGCTATCCTTAATACGGTTAATCGCCACTTCCTGCTCTTCCGATGCCTTGGAAATCACCTTGATCTGATCCGTCACAACCTCTGCCCCTTCCACTACGGAATGCAGGGACTCCTGGGTCAGGTCTGTCAGTTTCGATCCGTTGTCCACCATATGCAAGGTCTTCTCGATCAATTCCGTGGTATCCTTGGCAGCATCCGCACTCTTAGCAGCCAAGTTACGAACCTCGTCTGCCACCACGGCAAAGCCTTTACCGGCGCTTCCCGCCCTTGCCGCCTCAACCGCAGCATTCAAAGCCAAAATATTGGTCTGGAAAGCGATGTCCTCAATCGTCTTGATAATATGCTGGATCTCGCCGGAGCAGGAACTGATCTGGCGCATGGCCTCCACCATCTCCTGCATCTGATCGTTGCAGATGCTGATCTGCTCCCCTACCTGGTTCACTTCTTTTGTCGTAATTGCAGCGCTTTCTGCATTATTGTTAACCTGTTCGGCTACCTGCTCAATCATATGCATCAGGTTATCCACCTCGGAAGCCTGCTCTGTAGCACCCTGGGCAAGGTTCTGGGCGCCGTCCGCCACCTGATTGGAACCGGCATCCACCTGGCTGGCTGAAGAATGGATCTGTTCCATGGTATCGCTCAGTTCACGGCTGATCATTCCGATTGCTTTCTGAATCTCCACAAAATCGCCGATGTACTGAATCTTGCTCTCACTGCCAAGGTTCCCGCCCGCCATTTCATTCAGTACCGCTGTAATATCAGAAATATAGGATTTCAGCGTCTTCACCGAACTATTCAGGCTGTCTGCCAATACCCCGATCTCATCCTCGCTGTTCACATCAATGTGGAAGTTCAGATTTCCCTGAGACAGGCTCCGGCTGGATTCCGTAACCGTCTGCAACGGCCGCACGATCCTCCTCATCACATAAATCATCAGCATAACGCTGACAATTAAAGTCACTAAGACCGTCAGGACTGCAAACAGTTCCGTCATAGCTACGGAACGCATCAAACCAACCTGGTTATCCGCCACTTGTTTATTCGTAATCTCCGCCACCTGATCCAGAATCTTTACCAGCTTCTCCACATCGGCTTTGGTACCCGTCAGGTACATCTCATTCGCTGCCTTCTGGTCGGTCTTTCCTAACTCCAAAACAACCTGAGCCGACTCATGGATCGCCTGATGGATTGGCTTCATCTGCTCAATCAGCTGCTGAACCTGGGCGTTTGGAATCTTGGTCACATCCGGGTCATAGATCCATTTCCCGAGGACACAGCCTTTGTAATCTGTGCTTCCGGTAAATTCCGTCCCCATGGCACTCGCAGAGCACAAATTCTCTACCCATCCATAGTGAGCCTTCTCTGCCGTCAGCACCAAAGCATGGATATCAGTCCACTCTTGTGTAGATGTACTATATTTCTTTACTTTGCCCATGCCGGTGAATGTCACTATGCCACTGACAATCACTACGAGAAAAATAAGGGCAATGCGTATCATAATGTCTTGTTTAATGCTGTGCCTCATTGTTTCCACCTCATATCCTTTTTGAAAGTCTGATATTTTAACCTGAAAAACTTTTAATTTTAATAATTAAATACCTTTCATTTCATTTAAGCCTTAATACTTATCATTTCCCCCATAAGTAGTATAGGAGGACAGATCCACATAGCTTTCGTCTTCTCCCTGGGGCTCGTACTGCGGCATCTCAGGCATCGTTCCCACGCTGCCCTGGCTTTGGCCTTCCAGGCGGAATTTCCTCACCAGTTCCTTTAAGATCTGTGCCTGGCCGGACAATTCCTCGCTGGCCGCCGCACTCTGTTCTGCTGTGGCAGAGTTTGTCTGGACTACGCTGGAAATCTGGTCGATACCGATGGTAATCTGTGTGATCCCTTCTGCCTGCTCCTTGGAAGCCTTGGCAATGGAATCCATCATGCTGGTAGCATCGGTAATGCCGTTCATCACCTGCTCTAGGGACTTGGCCGTCTCATCTGCGATCCGCTTTCCGTTCTCCACTGCATTGAGGGAATTCTCAATCAGCACCGCCGTATTCTTAGATGCCTCTGCACTCTTGCTGGCAAGGTTCCTCACCTCATCTGCCACAACTGCAAAGCCCTTGCCTGCCGCACCGGCCCTTGCCGCCTCGACTGCCGCATTCAGAGCCAGGATATTGGTCTGGAACGCGATATCTTCGATCGTCTTGATGATCTTTCCGATCTCGCCGGAAGCATTGTTGATATCCGACATGGCGCTCAGCATATCCTGCATCCTGCGGTTGCTCTCCCCGGCGACCTCCCCGACCATCTGGGCTTTCTGGCCTGCCACCTGGGCATTCTCGGCATTGCGGTTGATATTGCCGGAAATCTCGTTGATGGAAGCAGCCAGTTCCTCTACCGACGACGCCTGCTCCGTAGCACCCTGGGACAGCGCCTGCGCCCCGGAAGACACCTGATCCGAACCGGAAGACACCTGGTCTGCCGAACGGTTCAGCGTGGTAAGGGTATTGTTGAAGCTGTCCTTGATCTTCTTCATGGAATGGAAAATCTTCTGGTAATCCCCGATATAAATCTCGGGAGCGGTGGAATGGACTGTAAAATCACCATTCGCCATAGCGCTCAGCACTGTCTCTATATCACGGATAATCGTCCCCACACCCTGGGCAACCTTATGCATGTTCTGCGACATATCGCCGAATTCGTCGTTCGCCTGATAGTTAACCTCCACGGAAAGATGCCCTTTGACCATATCCTCCATGGCATCCTCAATCCTCTTCACCGGATTCAGGATGTTGTTGGTCAGCATAACCGCAATCACGCAGGTGATGGCAAACGCAACCGCTGCAATCACAATTGCCAGCACCAAAAGGGCATTATCCAGCATCATCGCCGTATCATAGGTTGTCTGGCACCCCGCCTCCATGTTGTTGAATGCCGTCTGCAGGATGTTGGCAAACTCTTCCGTCTTGGGGTTATACTCATTCATCAGCAGATCCTGAGCCAGGAGATTGCCCTCTTCGCTATTCATGCGGGCGTACTCATAAATCTGAAGACGGAGCCCTTTGGCATCCCCCATCTTCGCCTCAAAATCCTTAAGCAGGGAAACATCGCCGCTATAATTGGAATAAATCCACTGCAGCTTCTCCTGGATATTGCTCACGTGCTGATCCACGGTTGCAATCCGCTCTTCGGTCTCTGAGGAATCCGTGCTCATCACGCCCAGCATCAGTTCCTTCAACGCCCGCTGAAGGCTGATCCGCATCTCATAAATATTCGCCATCGCGTGATAATCTTCCTCATAGAATTTCTCATAGCTTGTTTTTGATTTGGAGATCCCGATGCCTGCGGCCACAACCGACACCAGGAATAATGTCAGTATAATGCCGAAAGACACAAGAAACTTTTTACCCACCTTTAAATTCTTCATTCGTTGCTCCTCCTTGTTGAGCCTTCATTTCCCGGCCGCCGACTAAATTTTGAGGGCTGCCATTACCACACTCTTTTATACTATTTCGGCACGTTTTCCATTTTTATAATACAAATCACAATTTTTTTTCAAAAAATTTGCATTCCCCTTAATAAACTGCTTTTTCCGCCGATATTAGTATCAGTATGTTGTGGTCTGGTATGCTTATATTTGCACAGGACTGTTTTATTTTCATGCAAAACATTAAAAAGGATAGGTGGTGTATCGAATGGATAACGGTATGGAAAGTATGCTTGATACATATCTTTTTGAGACGAACTCCCTGTTGGACAATTTGGATGAGATGCTTGTGAAAGACGAAAAGCTGGGCGATTTCTCATCGGACGACGTCAATGAGATCTTTCGTATCATGCACACCATTAAGGGTTCCTCCGCCATGATGGAATTCGGGTCTCTCTCCAGCATTGCACATCATATAGAAGATTTGTTCTTCTATATCCGTGACAAGGGGATCGACTCCTTAAGTTCCCAGCACAAGAAAGAACTGTTTAACTTAATGTTCCGTTCAGAAGACTGTCTGCGCGGGCAGGTGGAAAAGGTGGAAAGCGGAGAGCCCCTGGATACGGACATGGATTCTTTTGCCTCCGAGATCAACAATTTCTTAAAAAAGATCAGTAATGCGGACGGCTCTTCTGCCGACAATGGCCAGCAGGAGGAATCCGCTGCAAAGGCGAATGCTGACGCCCCGGCTCCAAGCGCTTCCCCGGACGGGAATTTGCCGGCGGATCCCAGCGCCGTATGTTTTATCCACGTGTTCCTTGACGAAGGGATCGGCATGGAGAATTTGCGTGCCTTCATGATTATCAATTCCTTGAAGGAATGTGAACTGGATTTCCGTTATTATCCGGAAAATATGGAGTCCAGCCCTGACTCCTGTGCCACGATCATTGAGGACGGTTTCTATATGGCCTTCGATTCTGAGGAGATGGCATCCAGGGCAGGAGACCTCCTTTGCACCCAGAACCACATCCGTTCTTATGAGTTGGTTGCCGTCCCGGAGCCGGAGCCGGAACCGGTTGTGGCTGAACCTGCCCGGCCGGCGGCTGTGGCTGAGCCTGCCGGACAGGCCGCCCCTGCTGCCAGCGAGGCAGCCCCCAAGCCCCCTGCCGCTGCTGTCAAGCAGGGTACGCCGGTCAAACAAAACCTGATCAGTGTCAATATCATGAAACTCGATGACCTGCAGGCGATTGTGGGCGAAATCGTAATCACGGAATCCATGGTTACTTCCGCCCCCGAACTGAACCAGCTAAACCGGGATGCCTACGACAACTTTATGAAATCCGCCCGCCAGCTGCGCAAGCTGACCGACGACCTCCAGGATATTGCCATGTCCCTGCGGATGGTTCCCATCTCCGGTGTGTTCCAGAAGATGAACCGGATTGTCCGTGACATGAAGCAGAAGCTGGGCAAGGATGTCCGCCTGACCCTCATCGGTGAGGATACGGAGATTGACAAGACTATTGTGGACAGCATCCAGGATCCGATCATGCATATGGTTCGTAACGCTATGGACCACGGGATCGAGGATGAGGCCAATGACCGTATCCGGGCCGGGAAAAATCCCCAGGGTGAGATTGTCCTGTCCGCTTCCCACACCAGCAGTGAAGTCGTGATCACCATTTCCGATGACGGAAAAGGCATGGATCCCGAAAAGCTGCTTGCCAAAGCGAAGGAACGCGGCATCCTCACCAAGCCCGAGAGCGAGTATTCCCGCAAGGAAGCCTTAGGGCTGGTCATGCTGCCGGGCTTTTCCACCAACCAGACTGTCACGGAATTTTCCGGCAGGGGCGTTGGCATGGATGTGGTAAAAAAGAATGTGGAATCTGTAGGCGGTGTCGTCTCCCTCTCCAGTGAACTGGGTCGAGGCACCACATTCCTGATGAAGATCCCGTTGACCCTGGCTATCATGGACGGCATGAAGGTGACGGTGGGCGCTTCCATCTTTACCATCCCCATTGCCAACATACGCCAGTCTTTCAAGATCCTGACGGAAGAGATCATCCGCGACGAGAACGGGAGCGAGATGGTGGAACGCATGGGAAGCTTCTACCCCATCGTAAGGCTCCATCAGTTCTACGGTATCAGCACCGAGATCACGAACTTAGAGGACGGCATTGTCATGTGGATTGAATCCAGCGACCGTTCCTTCTGCCTGTTTGTGGATGACCTGATCGGGGAGCAGCAGGTAGTGGTTAAGCCACTCCCGGCCTTCTTAAATTCCTTCGAGCTTAAGAGTTTCGGCATTGGCGGATGTACGATCCTGGGTGATGGTAATATCAGTATTATTCTAGATGTTCCGAGCCTCCACTCAGCGGCTCTGGAAAACATGTAAAGAGGGGAGGAACCAAACATGTCTGAACAAATTAACGACCAGGAGATCCTGGAGATGACTGACGCAGAAGAAAATTCCGCTGTGGAACGCTGCCTCACCTTTGAATCCGGAGACCTCATTTTATATATTAGCACCAAACATGTGATAGAGATCATCAACAACCACTCTATCACCCCCCTGCCTCTGGTGGCGCCCTATATCAAGGGCATCATCAACTTAAGAGGCCAGATTCTCCCGGTGGTGGACTTAAAGCTGCGGATGGGCCAGGGAGGGGATTGCTCCTCTAACAGCACCTGCATTATCGTGTTGGATATCAATTCTGTCTCCCTGGGGATCCTTGTGGATTCTGTACGCCAGGTAGTTGACATCAATTTGAAGAATGTACGCCCAATCCCCCTAAAACGTCAGCAGAAGCTGCTTGACGGAATGGTAATTATGGAAGATGGAAGCGTCTTTATGTCCATCGATTGCCAGGCGCTCTCCAGCACTGATGACTAAACCAAAAAAGAAACAGGAGTAATCTGATGCTGACATTAACAGACAATGATTTCCAGCGCTTATACAGTTACATTAAGAAAAATTACGGGATTGATTTAAGCAAGAAAAAGCAGCTGATCGTCAGCCGGCTTTCCAACACCCTTTCTGCAAAAGGCTTCCGGGATTTCTCTGCCTATGTAGATGAGATCATCTCCGGCCGCGACCCGGAGATGGTCACTGCTATGCTCAACAAGCTGACTACCAATTACACTTATTTCCTGCGGGAAGAGGCACATTTTAAATATTTTGAGAAAGTTGTGCTCCCTGACCTCGCCCAGAAGCATGCCCGGGATAAAGTACTTTCCATATGGAGTGCAGGCTGTTCCTCCGGTGAGGAGCCCTATACCATTTCCATCTACCTGAAAGAATTTTTCGGCGCACAGGCTTCCCAGTGGGATACCAGGATCCTTGCCACGGACATTTCCCAGAAGATCCTGAACACGGCTATTGCCGCCTCCTACAACGAGGAAAGCATTGCCCCGCTTCCCGATTCCTGGAAGAAAAAATATTTCGTCAAGACAGAGGCCGGCCGTTGTACCGTGGCTCCCGTACTGAAGCAGAACGTGATTTTCCGGCCGTTCAACCTGATGGATCCGATCAATTTCAAGAAAAAATTTGACCTGATCTTCTGCCGTAATGTCATGATTTATTTTGACCAGGATACCAAGGATGCCCTGGTACGGCGTTTTTACAATGCCACCGTCCCCGGAGGCCATCTCTTTATCGGCCATTCTGAAGGACTGACCAAGGCAACCTGCCCTTATGAATATATCCAGCCTGCCATTTACCGCAAATCGGGAAAGTAGGCTTGATTAGAAAGAAGGTTTGATTAGCATGCGCAAGATCCGTGTGATGATTGTAGATGACTCCATGCTGTTCCGGAGTTGGATGGTACAGAATATAGGGGCTGACCCCCGGTTTGAGGTGGTCGGATATGCAGTCAACGCCCTGGAAGCCAAGGATAAGCTTCCCCAACTCAAGCCAGACATCATGACTTTGGACATTGAGATGCCCGGCATGACCGGCATTGACTTTTTAAGGGCAGTTCTCCCTCTCCATCCGGTTCCTATTATTCTGGTATCTTCCCTCAATGTGCGGGTATTTGACGCACTGGCTGCGGGCGCTGTCGATTTTGTACGCAAACCGGATATGAATATGGACGGCGGAAAGGAAGCCTTCCTGGCCACCTTAAAGTCTAAGCTTTGTGCAGGCGCTGATGCCAAAGTCCGGATTCCTGCTTCATTTCCGGAGTCCGCTGCCGCCAGGCCGGCGGCCGGCAATGCTGCACATCCCTCCCTTTCTGCCGCTGAACCGGCGACTGCCTCTGCTGCACATCCGCCGGCTTCCTCCCGCTTACCGGCCAACTTCGGGAATATCGATTTGATCGCAATCGGTGCTTCCACCGGCGGCACCGAGGCCATATTGGAAGTGGTTCGGCAGTTTCCTGCCAGGATGCCCGGAATCGTCATCACCCAGCATATGCCCCCTGGCTTTACCTCCATGTATGCAGAACGTTTAAACCGCATCTGCCAGCTGAAGGTAAAAGAAGCCGCCCATGGCGACAAGGTGCAGCCCGGGCAGATCCTTCTGGCTCCCGGCGGCCTGCAGATGCGGGTAGTCCGGATGGGTTCCGGCTATTCTGTCAGCTGCACCAGTGAGGCAAAAGTCAGCGGCCACAGGCCGTCTGTGGATGTCCTTTTTGATTCCGTAGCCTCCACCGTAAAAAACCGTGCCATCGGCGTGATTCTTACCGGCATGGGAGCCGACGGCGCCGCAGGGCTGCTTCGGATGCGCAAGGCAGGAGCTTACACCATTGGACAGAACCGGGAAACCTGTGTAGTATACGGGATGCCTATGGAGGCCTACCGGGCCGGGGCTGTCTGTGTCCAGTCTGCCTTAAGTTCCATCCCCCAGGTTGTGATGGCCCGTCTGTCCAAAGCCTGAATTGGAGTTGACCGTATATGCAGAGACTATCAAACTATAACCATGCTTCCGGAAAGCAGGAGCCCGTCAGCCGGTCCCCTGCTTTTCCGGTTCCTGTACTGGTAAGCAGCAGCGGTGACATCCCCCCTCTTCCGGAAAAAAAGCACAAAAAAAATCCCGCCAAAAATCCCCGCACAGGAAACACAAACGCCAGGAGACGCCGTATAAACCGCAAGGCGGAAGCTTTATACCCGGAAAATGAGCGCAACGCCCATACTGTCAGAAATCGCAGGAAAAAGGGAATGGCAGAATGGCTCATAACAGGTGCCATCGCTGCCACTGCCCTTGCGATCGCTGCCAGTTTGCTGATCTATTTTCATCCCTTCACCCTCAGCGATGCCGCTCAGGCTGCAAAGCATATTGCTGCCACGGTGCATGGCTATGCCTCCGGGAAAATCGATGACCTCAGGGAGTATTTGCACACTATGGCAAAAAATAAGGTTCCTGCCCAGGACTTCAGCACTGAAGTCCCCCTCTCACCGGCTTCCGGGGAGACGGGCAATCCGGATGTCATCTCTTCCTTAAACCGCACCACGGATCTCGGGCAGGCCTCTGCTTTCCGCACAGAACCGGTCTTTGTGCCCCAGGAAGATTCCATCTTCATGTTCATGCTGGACACCTCCTTAGGATCCATGCTCTATTACAGCCAGGGTGATGTCCGCTGGAAGGATTATCTCTACGGCGGCCAGGATCCGATCAGCCGTTATGGCTGCGGCCCTGTCTGTGTAGCCATGATTATCAACAGTTTTTCCCCCACCGGGGTCAGCCCCATTGAGATGGCCGACTGGGCTGCGGCCAACGGCTGCTATGCCAGGCATGGCGGTTCCTACCATTGCCTGATCCCTGACAGCCTCTCGGCCTTCGGCCTGCAGGTGGAAAGTGTCACGGACCGTTCCGTGGAGCATGTGTCAGAACTTCTCAATTCCGGCCATATCCTTGTTGCCCTGATGGGGCGGGGAAGCCTGACCCAAAACGGGCACTTCATCATCATCGCCCAGCTATGCGCCAACGGAAATGTCTACATCGCAGATCCCGCCAACTTTGAGAACTGTACCAAAGAGTGGGAACTGCAGCTGTTGATGGATGAGTTGAAAGACGCCTATGACAGCGGCGGGCCGCTGTGGGCAGTCTCCATCCCGGAGCCATAGCATACAGAAATATTGCCCGCGCAGTGGGAACCGGCACTATTTTCCCGGTTCTCACCGCGCGGGCAAAACAATGCCCCGGCAGCTTTCTGCCTGCTGCCATGCCAGGCTCTGCTTCCGCCATGCCTGGCTCTGCCATGCCGGTCCGCTGCCTGAACCAGGCGCCCATCCGGTCAGTTCCCCTGCTTAGACAGCGCCTGATCCACCACCGCAAGTTCCTGCGGGTTAAACATCCCCCGCATTACCGTAACCAAACTCTGATAGCCTGCCTGCATGGCTGCCCTCAGCACAAAAAGCCGGTCCTTCATCGTAGCAAAATCATACAGGTTCTGCCCTAAGAACGCTGCCACCGCATCTGCCGATGCCGCTCCCTCCCGGGCGCTCATCTCATCCAGCAAAAACGCCGTCAGCATCAAAAACAGTGAATTCATACGGTAACAGTCGGATTTCAGCAGCACCGTAGAGTAATTGATGCATTCCCCCAGGTTCCGGTTGTTAAAACAGCAGGTCGCCAGTGTCTCATATACCTTCCAGATATCCCCGGACAAAAACATGGATTTCAATGATGTGCCGTATTTCTCCAGCTGCCCAAGCGCCCGCTTTAGGTGCTTCTCTGCCAATGGGTAATTCTCATGCATGAAAAAATATTTCCCCACAAAATAGTCAAAATCACCTTCCTGCGGCAGCCGCCGGACCGCCCTCTCATAGATCTCCATAATATTCTGCTCACTGGTATCATAATTCGCATAGAGGATCTCCAGAAGCTTCCCAAAAGTCATTGCCGTCCGGATCGGGTCTATGAACTCTTCCGTATCCGGCATCAGAGAAATTGCTTTGCGGAAAGTCTCCTCCGCCTTTTCCCGGTTATCCGCAGAATAATACTCATCCCCCAGATATCCCAGCATCCGGTAATCATCCGGGTTCTCCTCCAGTTCCGCCTGGATAATCTTCAGGTTCCTGCCGCTCTTTACCTTCTCCTGATGCCCGATCTCCCCATATCCCGTATGGAAAATGGACAGTTCATTGACTGCATCCACAAAGCGGAAATCCGTGCCGTTTAAGGATGCCAGATGCTCATGGATCCTTCCCTTATAGCGCAGGCCGGGCACATTCCTAAACACCCGGGACTGTGTGCCCACTGCCGTGACATTCCCCTCGTCATCCAAATGCACCCAGGAGGCCAGGATCGCATCATAGGGCTTATCCTGCAGCTGCCGGACATAGTAAAGAAGCTTCTTGGCATCCTCCTCCGAGAAGTACTCATCCGCATCCAGGAGAGCCACCCA
Source organism: bacterium 1XD21-70 (assembly GCA_003669055.1). Classification (GTDB taxonomy): domain Bacteria; phylum Bacillota; class Clostridia; order Lachnospirales; family Lachnospiraceae; genus Brotaphodocola. The sequence goes on along the minus strand of RAYB01000029.1, from coordinate 17,174 downwards.
CTCATACTTTGCCTTGCTGATCGCAAAATTCTTGGCTGCCGCAAAATCGTTGATCCATTCAAAATGGTAAATCTTTGCCCCCATCTGTTCGGCAATCTCCACCGTCCTGTCCGTGGATCCGGTATCTACCACGATCTGCTCCGATACAATCCCCTTTCCCCAGGAAAGCGCCTTCTCGATATTGCGCTCCTCGTTCTTTACGATCATGCACTGGGATATCCTTGCCCTCTTGCGCCCTTTCATAGCCCTGTCTCCTCTCTTCCTTTCCTCTGTCCTGCCTCCCTGATGCCTTCCTGCTCCTGCGGTGTTAAAATCCGGCCTGCGGCATACCTTCCAAACCCCCCGCACCCGGCCCGCTGTGCCGCCCGCACCAAAAACATCCTGTCTTTGGGAGATGTGAAATCATACAAACCTCCAAAAAACTCCAGGATCCGCCTGCCCTCTTCCTGCCCCGGCTCCCCCTCCCCTGGTGCCAGAACCAGTAAAAGGCGTGAGAGCACTGCCATCGAGTAACGGTTATGCTGCAGATATGCCACCGCATAGGAGACACATTTCTGCTGACTGCCGGCCTCAAAACTGCACCGCACCAGCAATTCATAGGCATCCGTCAGGTTTGCCGCCAGCATCAGCGCCCGGTTGGTGCATCCACCGTCATCCAGCTTCTTAAGCGCCTCCTCCAAGCTGGCCAGCGCTTCACCTGCCTGTCCCTGCGACGCATAAAAACGCCCCATGATATAATCAAAGTCTGCCTCCTTTGGCAGGTGCGCGGCTGCCTTCCTATAGATCTCCTCCACATCCTCCCGGGAAGGTTCCTCCTTCTCCGCCAGTATCAGCAGCAGCCGGGAATAGGTCACGGCGCTGCGCTGATCCGCCTCCGGCAGCTGCAAAGGCATCTCCTCCACGGCACATCGGTACCACTGCTCCGCCTCTGCCTTTTCCCCGTCTCCCAAGCACTCATCCCCCATGTACCCCATCATCTCATAATCCTGCGGGTTTCCCTTTAATTCCTCCAAGATCAGCCTGCGGTTCCTGCCGCCTTTCGCCTTTCCGGCTTCCCCCTGGTACCCTGTATGGAAAATAGATAAGGAAGCCGCCACATCCCCGATCTTCAATTCCCTCCCGGCTTGCGATTCCAGCTGCTCATGGATGCGCCTGCGGTACCGGATATCGGGCAGGTTCCGGAAAAACCGGATCTGTGTCCCAGAGGCAAAGATCTGCCCCTTGTCATCCAGCTGCTGCCAGCCGGTGGAGATGCCGTCAAAATGCTTCCCCTCCTGCCCGTCAAGGATCTGTGCCAGTTTTTCTGCATCCTCCGGAACCATATATTCGTCAGCGTCCAGAAAAGCAATCCAGTCTCCCTGTGCCTGACCGATCGCATAATTCTTGGCAGCCGCGAAATCATCCGCCCAGGGGAAGAAGGCTACCTTCGCCCCCTGCTGCCTGGCCAATTCCACGGTCCGGTCTGTAGAACCGGTATCCACCACAACCTGTTCCCACATCACAGACTTCCCCCAGGAAAGCGCCCGCTCAATATTCTTCTCCTCATTTTTCACAATCATGCACTGGGATATCCTCACATGCTTTTCTTCCTTCATGCCAAACCAGTCCTCCTTTCGGATGCAACATAAAAAAGCCATTTTCCGGCCTTTCTGCTGAAAATGGCTTTTCCTTTACCTCCGGCAGAATCCGCCGATCACGTATCTGCCGGAGCATCATTTTTACTACATATCACCGGCTATAACCGGAAATCAATCACAGCTGCCTTAAGCCGCTATTACTGCAGCAGGCTCAAGATGCTCTGCGGTACGGAGTTGGACTGCGCCAGCATGGACTGGGAAGCCTGCAGAAGAATGTTATTCTTCGTGAACGCCGTAATCTCGTCAGCCATATCGGTATCACGGATACGGCTCTCAGCAGAGGTGATGTTCTCAGAAGTTACCTTCAGGTTGTTCACGGTGTGCTCAAGCCTGTTCTGGGCAGCACCGAGTTTTGCACGGTAGCTGGAAACAGCATTGATTGCAGCATTGATGGTGTCGATAGCTGCGTTAGCAACAACGGTGCTGGTACCGGAGATGTTCATGGTCGGCAGCAGGGCAGATGAAACCTTAGCCTTAGCCATGTCCTCACCCTTCGGGTTCTTTAACGCCATACTCTCTGCATTTGTAATATCTGTTTTATATACATCACCGATTGTTCCGTCATCTTTAAGGTAGTCTTCAGAATTCGCAGTACCAGTCAAAATCGCCGCATCAGCCTGCTTATTATTACCAACCTTATAGTTGGCAGTAGCGCCTCTATCTGCGACATCTTTCCAAATAGCAGCCTGGATACCGCTTGCCGTCATAGCCTGGCTGTTCACCGTAATGGTTTCAGCAGAACTCGGGCCGATCTGGAAGGTCATCTTGCCTGCACCGTTCGTAGCTGCCAGAGGCTTAATGCCGTTGAAGTCGGTGTTGTTCGCGATACGGTCGATTTCCTTCAACAACTCCTCAACCTCGCTCTGCAGGTTGCCCCTTGCTACGGTATTGTAGGTACCGTTTGCAGACTGGGAAGCCAGGGTGGTAAGACGCTGCAGCATGGAGTGAACCTCAGTCAAAGCACCTTCTGCTGTCTGGATCAAACCGATAGCATCCTGTGCGTTCTTTGCTGCCTGGTTCAAACCATTGATCTGGGATCTCATGCTCTCGGAAATCGCCAGGCCTGCCGCGTCGTCACCGGCACGGTTGATCTTGTAACCGGAAGACAGCTTCTCTAAGTTCTTATTCAATCCGCTCTGGTTTACGCCTAAGTTTCTGTAAGAGTTGATCGCTGCTATGTTGTGTTGAATAATCATAAATATTTCCTCCTATTCCATGATCACTGCCCCCGGGAACTTCCCTGTCCCCAGGAATTTCTCCCGCGCGGGCCCTTGCACCGGAGAATATTGTAAAATTCCTGACCTTAATGAAATCGTTCACTTTACAATTTTATATATCGTCGTAATACCAAAAACCATAAGAGAAGCCAGAAAATTTTTTAACTTTTTTGCCCCTCCTGCTTTTCTTTTTTATTATATGGATTTAAAAGCAGGATTTCAGATAGAAAGATGAGAACTCTCAGACGCAGCACTGCTGCAGAAGCGGCCTTGCCCATCGATGAACCTGGCCGCAGAAACCTTTGCTTTGGCAATATTATCATCATATGCCACCGTCTTTATCAAGAAAATTAATAACCAGCATAACAAAACCGGCCAAGCATATCCCTTGATATACCTGACCGGCCATTCTTCTCTTTTACTGTAATAATTGCAAAATCATACCCGGAATCGAATTTGCCTGCGCCACCATGGAATTGGAGGACTGATACACAATGTTATCCTTGGTGTATAGTGTAAATTCCTCCGCCACATTGGTATCCCGGATCTGGCTCTCTGCCGCCGTCATATTCTCCGAAGTAACACTCAAGTTATTATGGGTATGCTCTAAATGGTTCTGTGCGGCACCGAAATCTGCCCTGATATCTGCCACTGCCTCAATCGCATTGTCAATGATGGTCACAGATTCATTTGCTGCATCCAAACTCGTAAAATCAGTCTCGTTCAGCAGCAATGCATTGCTGCTCATATAATAGCGGGGTACATCCAGGGTTTCCTTCACGGAAGCTCCGATCTGTAGTGTAATCTCGTCTTTCTGCTCCGGCGGGACAAACGGCGCACCGTTCGGCTTTTCCTTCGCAGAATCAAACAGGGGAATCTCATCAAAATCCGACATCTCCCCGATACGGTCAATCTCATCCAGAAGCTGCATCCGTTCTGCATCCAGGTTTTCCCGCGCCAATGTCGTATAAGTACCGTTCGCAGACTGAATTGCCAATGTCTTCATCCTCTCCAACATGGCATGCACCTCTGTCAGAGCGCCATCCCCGGTGGATGTCATACTGATCCCGTCATTCACATTCCGCATGGCCTGGTCTAAAGCCGTAATCTGATTCCTCATCCACTCTGAGATCGCTAACCCCGCTGCATCATCCCCTGCCCGGTTGATGCGGTACCCGGAGGAAAGCTTCTCCAAGGACTTCCTCATCTTGCCCTCTGTGATCCCCTTATTCCTGGAAGCATTAAATCCTGCTATATTGTTCTGTATAACCATATTCGCTAACCACCTTCCATCAATACGGTCTTATCTGACACTCCCTGCCATCCAGGGCCGTTTCCATTCTGTTTTCGTCTGATGGTTATAATATCGGCAGGATTTCGGGCTTTGATAAGGGTGGATAGCCAATTTTTTCAGATTTCACTTATTTCTCACATTTGACGTTTCCCGTATTAGTGCCATTCACGCTTCAGGCGTTTCACCGCAGGTGCATAACCCTCCTGTGCCGACATCAGGTAGGCACGTGCGGCACGGTCCATCTGGCCTGATACCTCATACCAAGCCCCTAAGTTGTATGCCGCCCGGAAAGAACCGGTTCCCACGACGCCCCCGGCCTCTGGCTGCTCCCCTAATTCCAGGCATTTTAAATAGCATTTCTCAATGTTCGGGAGCAGGTCAATATAACGCCCTGCATCCGAGAGAACACGCTTCATGTAGAAAAGCCCGCATACAAAGCAGAAATCAGACCATCCGCCCAAGGCAGGCTCCTCCTTCTCAATAATTGCCGCGGCCTCGTCCAAGTGCTCTGGCGTGGATAAATCCAGCAATGTATACAGATAAAGCACTACCCCTCCTGCCCGGTAGCCGTCCTCCCTGCCTGTCAGGCGGTAAAATTCACGGAAATAGGGCAGACTCTCCTCATGGCGCTTTAAATTGCGCAGGGTAGAAGCCAGCTGGAACAAATAATACCCATCGCCCGGATGCTCAGCCACCGCCTGTTCCAGATAGGGAAGGTTCCTCTCCCCTTTATCTGAATAGAGGTAACCGTCATGGTCTGCCTGCAGAGGCACGGCATAACAGAGGTATTCCCCTTCCGGCTGCTCATGGATCTTCCCTTCATAACGGACTTCTCTTGGAAGCAGCCTTGGAAGTACAGCCGTACTGACACTGATCCCTTCCTCATTACGGAAAGAATCGTATCTTGTGATGCAGCCCAGCCACATCCCCTTCCTGGCCTGGAGCATCTCCTCTAACTTCTCCCTGGTAACAGCCCGGAGATATTCATCCCCGTCAAGTACCAGGTTCCAATCTGCATCCGACTGGTCCAACGCAAAATTGCGGGCGGCAGAAAAATCATCTACCCAGGCAAAGGAATACACCTTCGCCCCCATACCTTTGGCAATCTCCACCGTTTTATCCGTGGAGCCCGTATCCACCACGATCACTTCGTCTACCAGGTTATCCACCGTGCGCAGGCAACGTTCCAGAGACCGTTCCTCATTTTTTACAATCATTACCAGATTTATTTTCACGTCAACCTCTTCCCTTACTGTTTTGTTTTTTTACCTGCTGTGTAAAAACAAACTTCCGGATCGCCGCCTCTGCATCCGAGGAAATCCCTACAAACTGGCAGCCATAGCCGAAATCCCCTTCCACCAGGCCTGCTGCCCGCAGAACCCTCGCCCCAATCTCATACTCCTCCCGCCCAAAATTATGTTTAAATGTAAAACGTTCATTCCTTTTGAGCACCTGGGGAGTCACCAAAAAAATGCCTCCTGCACTGATATTTAAGATCTTCCCCAAAAAATACCAGCCCTTCTCCGTCTTAAATTCCGTGTGCAGGTTTACTTCAATCCGCAGATCCTTTTGCCTCTGGTACACCTCATAGATTTCAAGGATATCACATACCGCCATCCATGGTTCATTGATCTTGCCCGACTTATCATTTCTCTGGATCACCAATTCACAGCGGCTTCGCACCACGCCGTTCGAGCGGTCATAAAAATCCACAATCGTCTTTATCCGGACACTGCGCAGTTTCCGATTCTGAAAAAACATCCGGATTCCCTTTTCACTGCCAATTTCTACCCTGGCCTTGGACAGCGGTTTATTGTCTGTCCCGTATACCAGGCAGCTGTCACAGTCCTTCAGTTTCATGATGTACGCTTACCCTCCCTATAATGTAATCGTGCCTACTTCCCTGCTGGCATTCATCATCATCTGCAGGCGCAGGATCTGAATCAGGCTGGCATAGCTTGCTTTGTCCATGGTTATGGTATCCCCATCCTCCGATACGGTTCCCATAAGCCCCAGCGCCTCCGCACTTCCTGAAGACGCGCCATAAAGACCCGCCAGGGAACTGTAAGGATTATAGGAAAAGCCCGAAAGGCCTGCCAATGGGCTATAGGAAGAGCCATAAAGACCCGAAAGCTGCCCTGTACTGCCGCTTACCATCTTTCCTGCATAAAGCGGGGTGCCATTCATATAGGAAATAACCTTCTTGACATAATTCTGGGTTTCTTTATATGGCGGAATGCCGCCATATTTCTGTACACTGTTAGGGCCTGCATTATAAGCAGCCAGAGCCAGGCTGATATCCCCTCCAAACCTGTCTAAATTTTCCCGCAGGTATTTCGTGCCGCCCATTATATTCTGCCTCGCATCATAAGGATCCGAAACCCCAAGCGAACGGGCAGTCCCTGGCATAAGCTGCATCACCCCGATCGCCCCTGCCTTGGAAACCACGTTGGTATTAAAATCGGATTCTGCCTTTGCCACTGCCTTGACCAGGTTCAGAGGTACGCCATACCGTGCGGCCGCCTCCTCAAATATCGCATCCATGCTTTCCGGAGCACCCTGAACCGTATTCTTGAACACCGTCCGGAAACTCTCACCGGCCATCGCCGGCTGAGCCATCGCCGTATATACATTCTGTGTGTCCTGTGTGTTCAGAGCTGCTGCTGATGTTACCAATCCCATGATATCTGTTCCTCTTTCTTTTTGATAATTGTTACCGTACCTCTGCCCCGTCGGCTCCTAGGGTTCTTCCGCTGACCGTAGTGTTTGCTGCCATGCTGCCGTCACTGTATAAGAAATAATTCTTCTCCCCAACCGTAATCCATCCGGTCAGCATCCGGCCGCTCTGATCCATAAAATACCACTTGCCGTTCACCTGCACCCAATATCGCTGCATCAGCCCGGAACCGTCAAGATAATACCACTCTCCCTGGCGCGGCTGGATCCATCCGGTACTCATGTCCCCGTTATTGCCCAAATAATACCAGGAATCCCCCGACGGATTCACCCAGCCCGTCTGCATCACGCCGTTGCCGTCCATATAATACCAGAAACCGCCAATATTCTGCCAGCCTCTCGCCATATTCCCGTTCTGGTCAAAATAATACCACTGGCTGGAAATCTTCTTCCAGGTATTTGCAGCCGCCCGCCCGTCCGGCAGGATATAATTGTTCCCCCGGATCGCACCGCCGTCATTTGCCCCGTTCCCCGGACCTGCCCCGCTGCCCGAGGCACTCCCCGGCAAACTGCTGGTGCCGGCACTCCCGCCGCTGTTATCATTCCAGTTCTCCCAGTCCTCCGCATCAAATTCCTGATCCGAGGAAGTAATAAAAGAACCCTCTTTCAGATATTTCTTCTCTTCCGAGGTAATCGGGATCGCTTTGACCTCATAGTAATAAGTCTTATCCACATCATCTATATATTCCGTCAGGTTGCAGGAATTCGTTCCGTCCACAGTAATCCGCTTGATGACCTTGTTGTCCCCGTACAACACCAGGGAATATCCCGGGGCATATTCCACCGCCTTCCAGACCGCACGCCTGCGCGACGAACTCCAGCCGGCCTCCGTGGTATCCCCCAGAACCGCCACCGGCTTATAATCCACCTTCACCTGGAGCGTATTGTCATCCAGGGCTTTGGCCGACACAAAATCCGCCCCTTGCACCTTGCATTTGGAGCGGTTTAAGGAAACCGGGAATACCTTCCCTTCGTCGGCATTCACCGTGATCTCCACCCGCACCTTTTTGCCGGGCTTCCATCTGTCGTAATCTGTCCGGAACTGGACATCTCCCAGCGTACATCCCTTCCCATTGATGCTGATCTCCGGCTCCAGGATCTCCTCCGGCTCCCCGAACGTAGATTTCAGCGTGACAGTCAAACTCTCCACCACACTGGAATCCGCCCCGTAGCTTACCGCCCCCCGGCCTGTGCCGATGCCTGAAAAAAGCACCGCCGCCATCAGGCATGCACCAAGCCTTGCCGCTGCCCTCTTGCAGCCAGCTGTCCTAACCTTTTGCATTTTCCATCTGTCCTTTCCCTCTGCCCGGGGGCGTCATCTCCAGATCCCGTCAGAGTCAATAGGGAACCCGTCAACCTGGGTATTGCATGCCATCTCCCCGGAACCAGGATAGAAGTAGTACCAGTTCCCGTCGATCTGGTTCCAGCCCTCCAGCAGTTCCCCGTTGGAATCTGCAAAGTAGGCCTTCTCGTCCCTGCGGATCCATCCCGTGAACATCGCTCCCTGGAGGCTGTTTTCTACGGTATTTAAGTAATACGTCTTGCCTTTCTCCTTCAGCCAGCCCGTATACATGCTCCCGTCCTCGTTAAAGTAAAAATAGTAGGGCCCAATCACCCGCCATCCAGGAGAAACCATCGTCCCTTTTGGCATTGCCCCCTCAGCCTCCGGGCGGAAATAATACCAGGCATTGCCGATTTTCGACCAGCCGACTGCCATCTGGCCGTTGTCGTACAGGTAATATCTCTGGTTTCCGTCCTGCCTCCAGCCTGTGGCCATCACCCCGTCCTCATTAAAATAGTACCACAGCCCGTCGATCTCCGACCAGCCGTCCCTTAACAGGTTGCCATCCGGGTAACGGTATCCCCAGCGGTCCCCGTCCTTAAACCAGCCCACAGGGTCTTTCGTGCCTTTTACCACAGAGGCGTCGCTTGACTGCTGCCCTTTGCCGTCCGACACATAGCGGTCCGTAATCTCCAGTTCCCCGGACTCCACCCAGTCGCTCTTTTTGCCGTATTTGTTCTGGGAATCCGTCCCCGGGATGGTACGCACCTTAAAAGTATATTCCCCTTCTTTGGTCATGTAGGGATAGAAGTTGTAACTCTTCCCGGAGGTCTTAGCCACCTTATGTACGCTTTTCTCATCACAAAACAGCTGCAGCTCATAATACCCGGAATCATTTTCCGGCTTATCCCAGCGGGCTTCCCCTAAATTCTTCTCATTCCAGTAGGCATCCTTCGGCGGGTCATACTCACCCTTGACCGGTTTGACGCGCAAGGTAACCACCAACGAATCCCCGTCCCGTTTTGCAGAGACAAAGCTGCCTCCGCTGACCTTGACATTGGATGCCTTGTAGCTGGCAAGGAAATAATATTCGCTCACGTCCTCCGGCTCTAGGGTCACCATCAGCCTGGGCTCGTCGGAAGGCAGCACCGCCTTGCTGTTTTTATCCACCCATTCTGCCTCTGTCAGCGTATAATGGGAGCCGCTGCAGCTTACCGCCACTCCCCCGTCCTCAGCCGAGCCTTCGCCGACCACGATCTCCGGCAGGCTCTTGCCCGGCTCCAGCTTGGAAGACACCCGCACGCTCACTGTGTTGATCGGCTTCGTGGCGGCAAATGACTCCAAAGGCACACACACCAGGCTGCAAACCACAAGTAACCAAACCATGCTTCTTTTTATCCTAAAAACCATATAAACCTCCTGACTGGCTATATCCTTAGCCTTCCGGGCTTGCCGGTACGCCGCCCTCCTGCCGCGGGCCTCCTTCCGGCAAGCCGCCGCCTGTCCCGCCCGGAAGCTGCTGCCCCGCCTCTTCCTGCCCTTCCGCATTCTCTTCCTCCGGTGCTTCGCTCTTCTCCGGGACATATCCCAGGAAATAGATATAAATATCTACAATTGCCTGGTATAACTCCTTCGGGATCTCCGACCCAAGCTGCAGCTGGGTCAGCAGCGTGGCCAGGGAAGCATCCTCATATACCGGCACCCCCGCCTCCATGGCCGTCTCGGTAATCTTCTCCGCCAGGTATCCCATTCCGGAGGCAACGATCACCGGCGCGCCGTTCTTATCCGGGTTATATTTTAAAGCGACCGCTTTCTGCCGCATCAAATCATCAAATTCTGACATTGATTGTCCTCTCCTTCTCCCGGATCTCCGGAAACACCTCATCCACCCGCCGGTCACGGACACGCTCCCGGATCAGAAGCTGCTGAAAACGAAGCCCGTTCCTCTTAAGGATATCCGCCACCTCTGCCTGGATCTTTTTATCCTGCTTTGCCAGCTGCGGCGGCACAAAAAGCTGAACCCGGGACTGTCTGTCCTGCAAAGTCAGCACCATCTCAAATTTCCCCAGCGTCTGGATGTCAAACTTCAAAAACAGCTTGATCTTCCTGGCCTCGTCCTCAAAATCCTTCTTCGCATCCGGATCTACCCACATCTCCGACATCACATTGTTGTCTTCATACTGGAACGGAAGCACAAAATGGAGCAGCGGCATATATACGCTCTCATTGATGAGCATCCCGTTCATGATATTATAAAACTGCTGCACATTCTCTAAGCCACCATGGCCGTTTGCCCCTTTCAGCAAGAGGGCGGACAAGCTGTCGGCAAACTCCGACAGAGGCGGGTGGGCTTCCCTTGCCCCGGCCATCAAAAGCTGCTCCAAATCCGCATCGGCATCCCCTTTGAAAAGCCGCCCAAAATCCCGGATCCCCAGCATGCTGTCAAACAGTTCAAACAGGTTCCCTTTCCCCCCGTTCTGATATCTCACTGCATGGAAAACCAGGAGCATAGCCGCTTCACGGACTGCCCCGTAATCATGGGTCCTCGACACATAAGAAGACAGGAACGGAATCAGCCTCTGGTTCAGGATGCCGGTATTTTCCTCCGTATCCCCGTTGGCCGCATCCCAGTTCATGGAATCTGCCAGCCCCCGGAACTCCTCCCGGTAGGCACGGAGAAGCAGCTGTTCAATATCATCCGTCAAAGCGCGCATCTGCTGCAAAAGATGCGCCCCCGAAGAATAGTCGTTATATCCTTTAAGAAAATTCAGCACAGCCTCCTTCAGCCGCTCGGAAGGGCTTTGTGACAGCACGGACCGGAGACGGTTGAAGAAATCCCCGGAAAACCTGGCCTGCAGTTCCCCCTGCCCCTGCAGATATTCCAAAAGATCCTGCGGGGAATCCATACGCATAGACATCAGGAAACGTTCGATCAGGGCGGTCACTTCCGCCTGGTCTGCCCCTTTCAGCCCTGCCATATCCCCAAACAGAAGGCGTTCCATCACTTCTGAGAGGTTCCCATTCTCCCCCAGCCCCTTGACAAAAGCACCATAATTGCTGTCATAATTTACAGCACTGAATAAGTCATCCTGGGTACTGTTGCCGGTCTGATCCCCGTCCTTGTTATCCGCACGGACCACCCGGGTAGGATCCACCGGATTATGGACCGCCTGGCCTGCCTGCCTGGGATCCTGGGGATTCAGGATATTCCGGTTATCTGTATTCAGATTCGGCGTGGTTACCTGTAAGATATTTGACATATGTCCTCCAGCTTGTATCTTTTATATCATTTAAATATCATTATCATTTATATATCGGCGTATTTTAACAAATCATAACCTTGTACCTGGCCGCAGTTCCTGCCCATATCTGTTATTATATTCGTTTTTTCCTTTTTGCACAAGATCTTTCCTCTTTTTTGCAGAAAAACTTGCCGCCTGAGGTTATATTCCACCAAAAAATGCCGATATTCAAGACATATAGGATTTACCTGCATCCATAGAAGGGAGGTAGCTATGAACGTTATATTCCGAACCACGAACAGCCAGCCTTACCGTACGCCCGTGTCCGCACCGCGTAAGCACACGGCTCCGGCCGCCACGGTAAAAGGCGATTATGATACGGTAAATATCCGGAGGCCGCAAGCCGCACAAGACGACGAGGAAAGTTTTGCCCGGATCTTGGCGCGCAGGGCCACAGCCCAGCTTGGCAGCGGGGCAAGCCAGGAGCGTGTCCAGGAACTTGGCCGCAGGGTTGCAGACGGCACCTATCAGCCGGACGCCCAGAGAATTGCCGGGCGGATGCTTGGCCTTAGCTGAGCCCGTCCCGCATAGAAGGGAGTTAATGAAATATTGATAAACCATACGCAGGAATCATTGGAAGAATTTGCTGCCGTAATCCGGGAACTGTCCGGTACGGCAGAGGAGATCGCCCGCATTGAGGAGGAGAAGGCATCCGCCGCCACAGATAAGCGCCATTACCTGATGGACAGTTTTATCCAGGAGGAACAGGCCTCCATCCTCAAATTGCGCGGCCTGGAACAGCGCAGGCTCCGCTTAGCAGACGCCCTGGGATGGAAGTCATTGACCTTCCGCCAGATCCTAGAGAAGGCAGACCCGGCCGAGGCCTCTTTCCTGAATCCGGTTTTCTTGGATCTGGAACGCCAGCTGAAGCGTCTGGGGAATGCCCGTGAAGCTTCGGAGCGCATCCTTGGCACCCGGATCCACGAACTTGAGGTTATCCTCGCGAGGAAGCAGGGCGGATCCTATGACAACACAGGGAATGTCAGCCTGAACGCACCCCCGCATTCCAAGCTGCACGACAAATATGTATAACCTGTTTTTATTTTTTTAATTATCTATATTAATTATTATATTCTATAATAGCAGAAAATACTTTGGAGGACGAATTATGCTGCGAGCAACTTTCGCCGGTTTTTCAACCGCTTATTCCGCCTTGCAGGCGAGCCAGAAACGGTTGGATATTGTCGGCCAGAACCTTTCCAATATGAATACCCCGGGGTATACCAGGCAGGCTCTCAAGACATCCAGCTTAAATTATACCCACCCTGTTGCCCACTACACGAACGGTTCCGAGACGTCCGTGGGTTTTGGTGTGCACATGGATAAGGTTACCCAGCTGCGTGACCCATACTTAGATGCCCAGTACCGGGATCAGATCCGTAAATCCGGGTATTCGGACGGGATCCAGACGGCGTTTGACCGCTTAGCCGGTATCTTCGACGAGTCAGAGATCAACGGCATCCGCAAGGCATTTGCCGATATTGAGGCCACTCTGCTTAACATGCAGGATGCATCCAAGATCAACGACCCGATCTACGAATCGGAACTCCGCGCCCGCATGCAGGCCCTGACAAACCTGCTGAATGACGCCGACCGCAAGATTACCGAGGCTGAGAAGGATGAGTACACCCGCCTAGACGGTGAAAGCACTACCCAGAACGGCGCCGAGCAGAATATCAATGAGATCATAAAGCAGATCGGCAACCTGAACCGCCAGATCAAGGATAACCAGATTTTCGGCCAGCCGAGTTTGGAACTCATGGACGAACGCAACATGCTGTTAGATGAACTTGCCAGCTACATCCCGATTGAGGTTACTTATTATAAAGACAAAGACCATGACGGCATAGATGAGAACGGCAATCCGGCGCCCGGCGAAAATTACTATCTTGACTCCAACGGCCATCCCTATGCCAAGAAAGACTGGCCGGATGATTTGCGGGTGGATATGCTGTATGTGGATAAGGATGGTGTTACCCAGCGCATCACTCTCGTGGAAGGGACTGTGGGGAACAAGGATGACAATATCGGCCATCTTGATATCCATTTGACGGATAAGGCTGACCCCACGAAAAAACCGCTCACATATGACCATTCCACAACAGATATTAACGTTATTTTCACTTCTGCCAAACTTGACAGCAAAGGCAATGCAAAAAATGATACCCTTACGCTGGAGACAGATAAGGATCAAACTTCCCGTCTGCCGGATAATTCCGGTTCCCTCCAGGCCGGCCTGGATATGTTATGGAAAGCCGGGGAGAACAAAAACCTGCAGGATGACACTATCGCCGGAAACAGTGTAAACGGTTATGGATTCTACCGGAACCAGCTGGACACTTTGGCAGAGGCCTTTGCCACTGTGATCAACAAGATCAATATTGCCGGGAGCAGCAATGACCCTAATAATTTAGACAATAACCAGTTTTTGATTGCCAACCGGGACAACAATACAGCTACCGGGATCACGGCTGCCAATATCGGTATTAATATTGAATGGAGCAACGGTTCGGTTCATGTCAGCAAGTCCGGTGAAAGTGCCAACGAGACTATCCTGAACCTCCACAAAGCGATGAGTGCATCCTGGCCGCCCAAGGGCGGAGCCTTTACAGGGATGAATGGCCAGCCGATCCCCGGGCTTGACGGCAATGATCCGGACATAAAACAATTATTGGAGAAAATGAAAGACAACTCTTTCTCCGATTTTACGAACTACACCGCAACTATCCTGGCCAATGACTCTTACAGCAACAAAAACTCTTTAAAGACCAATATCACGGTATTAAACGGCATCCAGGAGTCCCGGGATTCCGTGTCCGGCGTCAGCTTAGACGAGGAAGCTGCCAATATGATGGTATATATGTCTGCCTACAATGCAGCCTCCCGCCTTATGACCACTTTAGATGAAGCACTGAACATCCTGATTAACAACACCGGCCTTGTCGGACGTTAACCAGCACCATAACGAATTACGGAGGTAGCAACATGCGAGTAACCACACCAGCCACTTACCGGAAGTTCACTTCTTCCGTTAACGATGTCCATTTAAGGCTTAACAAAAGCATGACCAAAATCACCAGCGGAGCCGCCTATGAGAGCGCTTCTGAGAATCCCTTAGCCTACTATACCGGACAGAAGATTGACAGCCAGTACCAGGATACCCTGGCCAAGAATACACTCCTTACGGATGTCAAGAACCGTCTCTACCAGCAGGAAATAGGGGCCCGCGATATCCAGCTGACACTCTCCCGGGCCAAGGTTCAGGTGGAATACGGCAAGACTGCCACCACCACCGGGGAACATGATATCCAGACGATCAAGGAAGACCTGATGCAGAAGGTAAGGACGATTGCCAATGACCTGAATACCCAATACCAAGACTTTTACGTATACGGCGGCAATGATGTATCCACCACCCCCTTCGATCTGGAGATTGACCTGTCCCATCCCGACAGCGATACGGATACAGAAAAGAACAGCGTGACCCTGACCTACAGCCACACCTTCCCGGGAGATACCGGGGTGACCAAATTCCAGTTAAAATATACCTCAGACGGCAAGACTCCTGAGGATTTTGCCTTCCAGTTAACGGCTACAAAACCGGACGGGACTGCCATGACGGATACAGAAGCCCAGGGGGAATTGGTCAGGGCAATGAGCGAACAAGGCAGGATTGACCTTGGCTACGGCGATATCCGTGACTACAGCACACTCTTAGACACCTATACCGGCGGCCTGAATGTATTAACCGGACTCAACTCCGACGCGGTACGGTCACTGGATAAGCAAGGCGGCACTGCTGCTTCCGACAGGATCATGAAGGAATTGAATGAAAGCCCCATCGCCCTCATTGGCCGGGCTGTCCTTTCCATCGATGATTACCAGAAGACGGTGGATGACCCCGCCAGCGACAAAGCCGCCGCAAAGGATCTCCTTGATGACCGTCTTGGCACCACTATGGACCGTATGACGGTCACCGAGCACACAATCAGCACCTCCTATTCCGACTTAGGCAACAAATATAAGCTTCTGGAAGAGACCGCCACGCGGTTAGATTCCATCGAAGACTCCCTGACGGAACAGTATAAAGACACCTTAGGCGCGGATCCTTATCAGGCAATCATGGAGATGTTCAACAACCAGTATTCCTACAATGCGGCGCTCCAGGTAGGTTCCAAGCTTATGACATCTTCTCTGTTTGATTTTGTTAGATAACTATGGCAAAGGCTAATACCGGAAACACCATATAAATATATGGTGTTTCCGGATAGTATTAAGCAATAAAGTATGAAAGAAAGGAGGCTGTTTATGGGACCATTAATCAGAATCACTACAGAACCCTTGCAGATGGTTCGCTTTACTCAGAACGCCAGATTGGTAAGTTCCAACTCTGTAGACATTGAAAGAAGGAAGGCGCTTGCCCGTCATATATCCATGCACCGGAGCAATCCCCATACCCAGGGATCTGTTCCTGTCGGTGACCTTACAAAGATAAACCGGGCTTTCTCCCACAGCAGTGCGAATGTGGCAGCACAGGCTCAGGACTTATCCTTCCAGCAGATCGCCAACAGGTCAGCCCAGCCTTCTGTCCCTGTTGTAAAGCAACCTGTTTCCACAGCTGCTTCTGCTCCCCAGACTTATTCTGAACCTGCAGTGACTGCCTCTGCGGCACCGGCAATCCAGGATGTCAATGTTAACCCAAGTACATCCTACACGGCTCAGAGAGGTGCCTTTGAGATGCGGGTTGCCCGGGGCGACCTTACCTATCTCCCGCCGTTGGTTATGACTGTAATCACCCAGCGGCCTCAGGTACATGTCGAATATCTGGGAGGCTTTAACTATGTCCCTCCCCGTGACGGCTATCCGGGCAGCAATATCAATTTATTCACATAGGAGTGTTAATTCGATATGACAATACAAACGGATTATGGTATCGTGGAATACCAGGAAGATGATCTTCTCATATTTTCTGATGGTCTTTTTGGTTTTCCTAAATTGACCAAATATCTCCTCCTGTACCTGAACGAAGACGATGATTCTATGCTTTTACTGCTGTCAGTAGAAGAAAGCAAAGTAGGATTTGTATTGATCAATCCTTTCCTCCTTTGTCCGGACTACTCCCCCGAACTGACCCCTGAGGAACTTGCCTGTATGGGTGTACAGGATAGTGGGGAACTTTCGTACTATTCAATCTGTGTCGTGAGGAACAATTATCTGGAGAATACAGTCAATCTGAAGTGTCCCCTGGTAGTGAACCCGCAGACACGCCATGGAATTCAGGTTATATTGGAAAATTCTTCTTATGGGTATCGTCATGAGCTGCGTTCTTTTCCAACAGTAGCCGGTTCAGCGAATGGGAGTGACGATCATGCTGATACTTCGACGTAAAAAAAATGAAAGCATTTTAATTGGAGATAATATCCGTATCACAATCATTGAGTGTGCGGCGGACGGCGTCCGGGTGGCTATCGATGCCCCAAAACAGATTTCCATCCTGCGTGAGGAACTTTCGGAGGCAGAGCAGTCCAACAAGAATGCTTCCACCCCGGATATGGATTCCGTAAGGATGTTCCAGTCCCTGTTCAAAAAACAGATCGATTCATAAAAGGCTGCCGCTTGATGCGGCAGCCTCAGACTGTAGACAAAATGGTTCCGGGTGCATCGCACCAGGAACCATTTTGAATTTTATATATAGATATATTGGTT
>RAYB01000028.1 GCA_003669055.1 bacterium 1XD21-70 | reverse complement strand
GAGATCATAAGTGTATTTGTGACGCTTGGAGATCTTTCGGCAAATGGAATCGATTTTTAACTCCGTGCACAGTTTCTGGAGGAACAGATATCCGATCTGAAAGCAGCGTTCTTCATTTTTGGGAATATAAGCGCTTCTTGAAAAAGAAACTGTAACGCTGCTTGTTTCAGCGTTGTATTTCATGGTGTCTTTTTCCGCTTCTGATTTTGCCCATGCCATCATGGCATCAAAGTCCCCGGAAAACTGTTCCAAGAGTTCGTTCAGCTTTCCAAGTTTTCTATGGATCTGGGTAGCGGTTTTCCCATTACTTTTACGGTATGAGCGTTTGATATAGACATCTTTGTTATCTGAATTACCTGTAAGTGAGATATACAAGCGGGATCCCTCCTTTGTGATATAAACTTATTATACCATAAAGCGTACAAAAGCGCACGTATTATTTCTAAAAATTTGACAAAAAAATAAGCCCTGCTTGGCTTAAATAAAGGATTTTTGCGATATGATGTTAAAAAGAAGTGTCAAACACCCGCGATACCTCAATAAATGTGTCTGTAACAAAAAGCGGGTAATAATACTTTTTCAGGTTGATTGTTTTCATGGCTAATCTCTCCGATAATGTGATAGGGAAAAAGTTCCCTTCACTGGTTAGCCCGAAATCGGCCAATCGTAGGGTCTGTATCAGAAAAATTTTTTAATTTTTTTCCGTACCGCCTCAATGCTGTCCTGTATGGCAGCTTTGGAGCAGCGGCAAAGCCCGGCAATCTCGGCATAGCTCAAACCCTCCAATGCGTAGAGCAGGAACCGGCGGCGCTGCGCCTCGGTGCAGAGCGCAAGGGCGGCCTTAATCTCCAGCAGGGTTTCTTTCCTGCATACCCACTGTTCCGGTGTCTGGTAGTAGCAGGAGCGCCCTTCGGTGAGGACTATGTACTCGTCAAACTCCCGGCTGTCCCAGTGCCTCCGCTTCTCATGGGCAAGGTTTTCTTCCTTGTGGTCGGCTCTGTCCAGGTACTCATATACTTCGACTGTGACCTCCACGGACAGTGCTTGTCCGTCTATGTTGATGGTGACTTCCATCTTCCTTTCCTCCGTTCAGATTTTTTGGCAAAGATTTCTGAACGGAGTGAGGCGGAGAGTGGCAGTGGGGAGCGTGTGCA
>RAYB01000027.1 GCA_003669055.1 bacterium 1XD21-70 | reverse complement strand
ACAAAAAAATAAGCCCTGCTTGGCTTAAATAAAGGATTTTTGCGATATGATGTTAAAAAGAAGTGTCAAACACCCGATTCGTAATCTGTTTTCATTTGTTATCGGCTGTGTTAATGTACAGGTACAGGAAAACGGCCATGGCAGAAGCAGCAATTTTTGTAAGTTTGCAGCAATTTTCTTATTGACAATAACAAGTTCACCTGATATAATGTTTATCGTGTAAATTTATATAATTTCACATGGAAAGTTTTATATAGTTTGACCAAGAAGCGGATGTTACAAGTATCTAAAAGGGCAAAAAAGAGTATCTAAAGGGGATACTTTGCTCTTTTGGAGATATTGTACATCGGCTTTTTTACTGTGCCGACGTATTCCCGCAAGGGAAGGCCAGTTCCTTGACAATTTAATCGCAGTCTCTGCCGGTCAGGGAAGCACCGCCATGACCTGCAAAACCATGACATCATGGCATGGTTTTGCAGCCAGCGTGCCAAGGATAAACCGCTTAGATTGCGACGCAAATTGTAACACAAACCGCAACAGATACTCAAGGCCGGTATCATTTGCCATGTCGCCTGAACCATGAGCGGAAAGCATCATGATTGGCAAATCTGGCTTCCTGTGAGCATACGTTGCGGCGCTGAAACTTATCACTTCTTAAATATAATGAAAGGAGCAGCACAGCTTATGTCAAACTATATATTAAAACCAGAAAACAAAGGAATCGCGAATATCGCATCTTTAACCATAGAGCCCCGCAATAGATTCTATGCATTGGAAAAGGCTTGGACGGCTGTCGGCAGATTCATGCAGACAGCGTCACTGCTTCCGGGGAATGGGATCCTGGGCTGGCAGATGACCGCTGATAAAAAAGGAGGAATCCATGCATTTGCATTCTCAGGCAAGGACATACGGATGACATCAAGGGACTTTGGCTGGATTTTTCATAAATGTGCGGATGTAAAGGATCAGGATAGGGATTCTTTTGAAGATCTACATAAAGATTTCCGCAGGGTATATGTATTGCGGCATGCACCGGGGATTTCCAGTGAGGTGCAGACATTCGGAGAGCAGTATATACCATCCGGGGATACGGCTTATTTCGACGATGTCGCCAAGGCTATGGAAGATTCTGGGGCGTCTATCAGAATCGTGGCAGAAACTGGCCATAACGGCCAGGGCATGATATTCATATGCCTGACAGAGGAACTGACTCTCAGGATGCGGACAATGCTTTCCCTGGCATTTCCGGATACCGTGGCGGTGGAGGCGCCGGACAACAATACAGATTTGGGGCTTCCGGCAAAGTATCTGATGGAAAGCATGACAGGGTTGCTGAAGGCCTTTATTTGTGCAAATTCTGTAGAAGAAGAGGATGAATCGTTTGCTTATAAATCCTTGGATGGCTATTTTTGTGATTCAGAAGAGGCGGATTGCGATTATGAGGAGGCCGATGGCTCCATAGGAGACGGCTCTCCTGAACCCGGCAGGGAATCTGGCGGCGGGAAGGAATCTGACGGGGAACTTGACGATCTCATCATCGAGGAACTGGATCTGGGCGTACGTTCTTATAATTGTCTGAGGCGGGCCGGGATCTACACCATCAGAGAACTCCAAAAAATGAACCGGGAAGACCTCATGAAAGTCCGGAACCTAAACCAGAAAAGCCTGGAAGAGATTATAAAGAAGCTTGCGTTAATGGGTCTGACCCTTCAGGGGGAACAGGAACTGCCGAGCAGTTCTGATATGCTATGTGAACTGATCGGCCTGAAGGACGTGAAGGAGCAGGTTAGGAAAATAGAGGCATTCGCCAGGCTGAAGAAGGATATGGAGGCTTTGGGCAAGGCATCTGTTCCGGTGGTGCTCAATATGGAGTTCGTGGGGAACCCCGGTACCGCAAAGACTACCGTGGCCAGAATCCTGGCCGGAATCTTCAAGGAGATAGGGATCCTTTCAAGCAACCAGATCGTGGAGACAGGACGCGCGGATCTGGTGGCGGGTTATATCGGACAGACCGCCATCAATGTGAAGGAGGTATTCCGGAAGGCCAGAGGAAAGCTTCTGTTCATCGATGAGGCGTATTCTCTTGAATCGGACTCCCCGAGAGACTTTGGCTATGAGGCAATCAACACCATCGTACAGGAGATGGAAAACAGCCGTAACGATACGGTTGTAGTCTTTGCCGGTTATCCGGATAAAATGAAATCCTTCTTTTCCATGAATCCGGGCCTGAGATCCCGCGTTCCTTTCCGTATTAGTTTCCCCGACTACTCTGCCGATGAGATGGCACAGATTGTCAGGCTGGAGGCAGAGAAGAGAGGCTTTTCCATCTGTCCTCAGGCATTGGAAAAGGCGGGTTCCCTCTGTAAAGAGGCGAAGCGGCGTTCTGATACGGGGAATGGGAGGTTCTGTAGGAATCTGGTGGAAAACGCCATCCTCGGCTATGCTTTAAGGGTCTACGGGAAAGGGGCAGAAGATACGGTAAAGGATTTCACGCTTGCGGAAGAGGATTTTTCCCTTCCGGATAATGTGGATGACATCCAGGAAACAAAAAAGACCATGCCCATAGGCTTCCGGTATTAGCAGCGATTGCCGTTTTTGATTGTAATTTTACTTGTAAAATTTACAGATATCAAAATTGTCATCTGATAATATAAGCAAGACCGCCGGGATCTGCCAGTCTATCTCAGGCAGGAAAGCTGGCGGCCTTGGTTCCGTTTGGTATGCAGCATGAATCAGCATGAATCGCTGCAAGAGATTTTCCATGTAGCAGCCCTTTTGATGAACCTGGAGGGAAGAGGAGCGGTGGTTGCAAAACGTGGATCATTGTGATCATCAATCCGCAGTTCATATCGCAGTATTTCTAAGCAGGTATGCCGCGGCCGGAAAGAAGGGGCAACAGAGCAGATTTAGGAGAGGGTTTAAAAGAAACCCGGGAAGGAGAAAAATGGACAATAAGGAGAAAAAGTTTTTGGCATTGGAGGAGCGCATGGCGCTGGCAGAAAAATCCCAGGCAGTCTCATCTGAGGCCGCTGTCAGCCAGGTACAGAGATTTGCCGGAATCCATGCCGGGGATATTTTCTGCGGAAACGACGACGTGATGGCCATGAACGAACTGACGGGGGAGTTCTGGGATCATCCGTCTGTGGATATCAATACCTACCACGGTTTTTGTGAAAGTTTTTTTCTGGCGAAGAATCACGATAATCCTTTGTGCGTTCCATCTTCGATGGATACCTCGGAGGAACTTTTCATGCCTGCCAAGCCGGTCTGGGGCATCAGGATGAATAACGCCACGGTTCTGTTGGGGCTGACGCTGCTGGATCACGCAAAGGGCAGGATGAAATCAAGGGATGTCTATCACTGTATGCGGATGACTCTGGAACAGTACCAGGACGCCCTGATGGATCTGATGCTGCAAAGGGGTGAAAGAAGGAATCCGTTCACAATGACTCCGGACTTTTTCCAGGAAATATGGAAAATGTGTTTGAAGGGCTATGACGTCTCCAAACCACTGGCAGATGTGCTGGCAGATTTTCTCAGGCAGTATATTGCAGGATGGAAAGAATTCGACCGCCTGGAGCATATCCTTCGCTGCATGGAGGCTCTCTCCTGCTATCTGGAACAGGAAGGCGCCGGGGAGGTACTCCCCCAGGCGGAAGCGGACAGGCGGCAGCAGGATCCTTACGGATACTACTTCGCCCTGGCCTGCGCGTATCCGGATGATGTACCGGATCCCGGCAGCGAAGGGCTTGCGAAAGGAACCGTCCGCAGCCGAGTATTCCTGCCTGAGCGGGACTACAGCGAGGAAGCCTTGCTGGCGCTTGCCGCAAAAGCGCCTTCCCGGGAGTTCAGGGAACTTCTGGAGAAGAATATCTCCGGGGAACGGCTGGGCAATGCCATGGGGAAACTTAATAGCGCAGTGATACTTCTGTACATGCTGTGGGTGGAACCCTATCTTTCCATCTGGAAGGATGGCAGCATGAAGGATATCTTCTCAAAACTGCTGTCCAATGGTATCGCAGCAGCCGAAAAGGATAGACAGAACTGAAACAGGAGAAACGGACATTATGTAGATCACAAACGAAGCGGGGGAATTATCAAAGAATCGTTCCGGGTCTTACCACCACCTCATCTCCATCCGGAACGAGATACTTTCCCCCAGAGATAGTTCTGGTGGGGGTGAACGTGGACTCAGTGAACCCCCTGGCCTGCCTCCAAAATGAAGTAAAGCGGGGAATGCTACGATTGATTTGACGGATATTTTTTTTGCTGATGGCTGAATAATACAATAATTTATGGTCAAAGGATAATATCTGATGCCTTACTTCTAAGTAGTTTGTATAGGCCGCCGCCAGGTTCAATGGACATCATTATTTTCTGTCAGCAATGACCTTATCCGCAATCCCGTTCCTCCATAAGAGAAGCGGCGGTAGTCTTCCGGCAGGCGGATTCCGTTTTCCGCCTCAAAAGCGGCCACATCCTCTTCACCCATAGGCGGATTCCAGGCCGGAGGCCACTTTCCGCAGGAAAAGGAAAAATCCCTGTCATGCAGGGCTTCGATTTTGGACATAATGCGGGCGATGCGCTGGTCGTATTGTTCTATCTGGTCCATTTATCATTCCTCCACAGACCGTTTTTATCTGATAATCATTTTACCAAACTTCCCTATGGTTTTCAATCGGAGAATAGAAAACAGAAAGCTTATCAAATCAATTTGGATTAATATCTGAACCTTTGCCAGGCCAGGAATGCGACATTTATAAATGATTTTATATGTTTCACACTTTTTTCATACTCTTAACAATTTTTAGACGTAATTTTGCTCTATCCTAAATTCCAGATATTACTAAAAATGAAAAGAGGAGTGATGCAATGCCATTAAAAGCAAACCAGATATTTCAGAGAATGGAAAAGAAATACCTGATGAGCCGGGAGCAACGGGAACTTTTTATGCAATACAGCAGTGGCTACATAGAGATGGATCCATATGGGCTGCATACTATCTGCAATATTTATTTCGACACGGAAGATGATACCCTGATTCGGACATCCCTAGAAAAACCGCCTTACAAAGAAAAGATGCGTCTGAGAAGTTACGGGATACCCAGAGAAGAAGACCTGGTGTTTTTGGAATTGAAAAAGAAATGGGACGGCATTGTCTATAAAAGGCGGGTTCCCATGACATTAAAGGAAGCCAGGGATTATATAGAACAGGGCATATGGCCGGATCATGACAGCCAGATGATGAGGGAAATGGATTATTTCATGAAATTTTACAGGCCAAAGCCCAAAGTGTGGCTGGCTTATGACAGGGAGGCATATTTCGGAAAAGGGGATGGTGTATTGAGGCTGACCATTGACAGGGACATCCGGGCCAGAACCAAAGGGCTTAAACTGGAATTGGGAGATGGAGGGGAAAGGCTTATGGAGGGGGAAATGTATCTGATGGAAATAAAAGTGGTAGCCGCCTATCCTTTATGGCTGGCCAGGCTTTTAGGAGAACTGCGGATTTATCCCATATCATTTTCTAAATACGGAAATTACTATATGGCAGCACAAAGAGCCCGGCTCCAAAAGAAAAACCAGCCAGTTTCACAACCGGAATGCCGTTGCATGCCATGACAAGAGTTACAAAGAAGAGTGTTCTGGAATAAATGACAAAACCAGCAGGGGGAAAGAGACGTGTTTACAAGTATTTTAAACAGTTCAGAAGGAGCCTTAAGCATCGGGGAAGCCGGAATATGCCTGATGGCAGCCTTGGCTTTGGGATTATTTATTGGGTTTACCTATATGGCATGCGGAACCTATACGAAAAATTTCGTGGTCACCTTGGTGATGCTTCCGGTGCTGATTCAGATTGTGATTTTGATGGTAAACGGAAATCTGGGAACCGGAGTGGCAGTTCTCGGTGCATTCAGCCTTATACGATTCCGGTCAGTGCCGGGAACATCAAGAGAGATTACCAACATTTTTTTTGCCATGGCTGCGGGCTTGGCAATAGGAACCGGGTATCTGACCTTTGCAGCATTTTCAGTGATAATGCTGTGCGGGATCCAGATGATTCTGTATCAAAGTTCTTTTGCCCAGGAGTGTGTGGATGAGAGAAGCTTAAAGGTGACTATTCCCGAAAACCTGGATTACGAAGGGATATTTGATGATATTTTTGAGAAACATACCAAAACGGCACGGTTAGAGCGGGTCAGGACGACTAATCTTGGGAGTATGTTTGAACTGCAGTACCGGATTAGGATGAAGAGGGGGAAAGGGGAGAAAGAGATGATCGATGAGGTTCGGTGCCGGAACGGGAATCTGACAATTGTATGCCAGAGAACAGGCATGGAAAGAGACGGATTATAGACAGCAGGAGGATATCAACGGTGAAAAGGAAAAAAGCAGAGAAAAATTGGTACATAGCATATGCCGGGAAATTTGTGGCTATAGCAGTTGCGGCAGGCGTATTGGCCGGTTGCAGCGGCCACGCGGCAGGGGACTCCACTGCGGATTGGAAGCAATCAGAAAACCAAATAAGCGAGGAAGAAGGGCAGGATGAAAACACAAAAGACCGACAGCAGAAACAGAGCGATGCCGGCAGGAAAGACGGAAACACCGGGGAAAGTCCGATTATAGAAGATAAAAAAATCACAATGGGGGAGATCGAAGTTTCCCTGGAACCAGAAGATGAATATAACAGCTGGGATGAAAATACTGCGGTAAAAATAGAACTGCAAGACAGCCAAATTGCCATAAAAGGCCAGGGCGCAAAGGCTGAGGGCAGTACGGTGACCATAACCGAAGGGGGGACTTATGTCTTGGAGGGGACATTATCAAACGGCTCGGTTTTGGTAGATGCAAAAGAGGATAGCCAAGTCCGGCTGGTATTAAAGGGTGCAGATATCCACAGTGAGTCTTCGGCAGCCATTGATATTAAAAAGGCAGCAAAAACCATTATCAGCCTGGAAGAAGGCACCATTAACTCTTTGAGCGACAGCCAGGGGCTTATATACCGCAGCGAAGAAAAAGAAGAGCCTAATGGGGCGTTGTTTTGTAAAGGTGACCTGACCATTAACGGAAGCGGTACACTAAAAGTTGACGGTGCATTTAACAACGCAGTTTCCTGTAAAGACATTTTGAAAATTACAGGCGGTACGATTGAAGTTACTGCTGCTAACCACGGAATAAAAGGAAACGATGCACTGGTAATTTATGACGGCCAATTGAGGATTACTGCCACAGGGGACGGGGTAAAATCAGATATCCTGGCGGCGGTTCTCGGAGGGGACACCCAGATTCTTGATTGCGAAGAAGGCTTGGAAGCCGAGAACGTGGTGATCCAAGGAGGAAAGATTGAACTTACAGCCAGAGACGATGGGATCAATGCATCCACGGACGGAAACAATACTCCTCAGATTTATTTTATGGGAGGAGATGTGACCTTGCGGGCAGAAGGAGATGGCATTGACTCTAACGGTTCCGTTTATATGTCAGGAGGGCAGGTGACTGTGTATGGGTCTTCCAGGAGGGATAACGGGGCTCTTGACTACGACAGGGAATTTAAACTTACGGGAGGGGTGTTAGCGGCATTCGGGCCGGGCGGAATGGATCAGAATGTAAGCAGCGCAGATTCCCAGGTATCGGTTCTGGCAGATTTTGGGCAGAGTTTGAAAGCAGGAACCGAGGTAACCCTGCGGGATAGCCAAGGAAATGAACTGTACAAGGGCAGAGGGGAAAAAGATTTTCGGACAGTGGTAATTTCCGTGCCGGAAATGGCAGTGGGAGGCAGGTATGAGATTGCAGCAGGAGAAAACGTGATTTCATTTGTTGCGGAACAGACTGTAACCTATGTAAATGAAGAAGGGATCCAAAAAGAAGCAGCTATGGGATTTGGCCGCGGCGGCCCAAGGAGGCAGGGCGGTCCGGGCAGCAGGGCAGGTGCGGGGGAAGAATGGAAGCCGGAGGAAAGACCAAAACTGCCGGAAGGGGGAGAAGGCGGCAGAAGGCTGGAATTGCCGGAAGAAAGAGAACGGCTGGAGGCGCAAGGAAACCCAAATAGACAATTGCCTGAGGAACGAAAAGGGGGGGAATGAACCAAAATTTGATGGATTGGTTAGAACAAAATGAAACGGAAAGGGGATTGTTTTCTTGTAATAATAAGAGGAAGCTGCGCACTGGTTTCTTAGTGCAGCAGCTTCCTTTCCGCCCAATCCCGCACTAGCTACTGCGTGGGATTAGGGGCGGTCTTTTTGGCAAAGTTCATGATTATCTGTGCAGTCTGTGCACGGCTGGCTTGCCCTTGGGGATCGAAAGCCACATTTCCAAAACTGCTGGCTATATCATTTTTTGCCGCCCAGCGCATAGCTTTTTGCGCGTCGCCCAGCTGGCCGGCATCCCCATTATCGGATAAAGGATCAATAACCACAGGTGAACCTTGGTATTTCCAGAGTATTGTCACCAATTGTCCGCAGGTAATATTGCTGTCTGGACCGGTTCCATCCTGGATGCCGCGTGCGGCAGCCCATTCCATGCCCTTATCGTACCAGGTGATGCCGCCATCCGTCTGCGCCCCATCAAAACGCGCCAGGGCTGTTGTCAGCATGGCATAAGTCATGGGGGCATCAGGGGTAAAAGCAGTTTCTGCCGTGTTATAGAACAACTCCCTGGCAGAGATAAAGGACACGGCATCACAAAACCAGGATCCGACGGGAACATCCGTAAAAGTCTTGCTGTTGTCCACGATTTTTATGGTAGCCCCATTGGGCAAAGAGGCCACAATGCTATTCTTCGTTGGGACGGAATTTTTAATTACATTTGTCGAACCGTCCGCATTGACGATAACCGCTACGGTACCTGCGGTAGGCAGGACAGCAGGGATCGCCACTTTTACCGGCTGGTCTTTTTTGGTATGAACCGTGATAGCCGGTGCCATGGAGACATCTTTGACTACCAAAACGGCCGGGACGGGCAAAGCAACAGCTTCCCCTTTTTGCTCGGCAGTATGGATCCCCAATAGAGATAAATTTGTTTCCAGCTTTACTTTGCCGGTTGCATCTGTAGTGATGGTAACGACAGTCCCGTCTTGGTGTGTCTCGGTAACGATGCTGGAGCCGTCTGCGCCCTGCCTGACCGTGGTGGAAATGGTAGGGTTGCCGGATTCACGGGGCTCGTCGTTATCGCTGGATTCCTCCGAACTGCTGCCGGAACTGCCCGAGGAATCACTGGAAGAACCGGAGCCGCCCGTGGAAGGCCTGTTATTGCTGCCGCCGGAGGCAGGCGGATCTTTTTCGCCGCCGTCACCGGTTCCGGGGTTGCCGGCAGGCATTGCGGCGCCGCAATTATCACATTTGCCGTCATTGTCTGCATCGGCATGGTTTGTGCAGGGCTCATCCTCAGCCTCCTCACCAGGCACAAAATCTCCTGGGTCATCGGGATCCGTGGCGAAAGGATCGTCAAAAACAGCATCGCACACTATCTTCTTGTTTTTCAGCATGGCCTTCAAAGTTGGGGTCAGCATGGCTTCCCATTCTGCCTCACTGCCGCCGAAGTATATGACTCCTAAGTTATAGCACTCGCTAAACGCGAATTCGTTAATACTCCGGACACTTGCCGGAATATAAAGTTCAGGAAGCGAATTGCAGGAAGAAAACATGTTGTCGCCAATTCTGTCTGCCGTTTGGGGCAGTATTACTTTTTCCAGCCTTTGGCACTTGGTGAACAATCCGTCACCCAGGGACACACTGCCGCTGCCAGGCATAAACCGCACGCTGACCATTTCCATACAATTCATGAATGCTCCGGTACCTACCGATTTTATGCTTGCCGGAAAGTCGATATAAGCTAAAGTGTTACAACCCTTGAAGGCATTGTCTCCGATCGCTTCCACTCCTTCGGAAACAGTTGCGGAAGTCAGGTTCGCACAACTATAAAAAGCATTGTTCCCAATGGTTTTGACAGTGCCCGGAATTGTCACCGCTACCAGCGCAGACCCCTCGAATGCGTTCTGGCCAATGTCTGCCACGCTGTCAGGGATATACACACTGAGGGCTCCGCTCTGATAAAAAGCGTAATCCCCTATACCGGTGACGCCTTCCTCAATAACGACGGTGTAAAAGTCATAGTCATTCCAGGGCGGATTCTTCGAGGGATAATCCGGGATAGCCCCATTGCCGGAGATGGTCAGCACCCCTCCCGTGGTCAGCGACCAGTTCAAGCTGCCCTCCGTGCCTTCCCCAGCCACTTCGTCATCCAGGTCGTCCGGCGGGTTATAGCCCTTCGGATAACGCGTAATAATAAAGTCCGCGTCCTCGACTGCTGATGCACTCATCGAACGTCCCCAGTGGACGGTCTTCTTATAGTTTGCCTCGGCCACAGTCACACCGCCGACACTCTTTTGGAGCACGATGACGCTATGGCTATTGCCGTTCACCCGCAGAATATCACCTACATTTACATCATCAAATGTAAAACTGCCATGATCGATTGTCCTTGCGGGCAAATTATCAAAGACGGCATCGCTGAGTATGAAAGCAAAGGCCATACAGCCAACGGCGCTTTTTGCCCCCTTGACGGCTCCCCCTTTCCAGGTATAGGCGCTTTTTTCACCTTTACTCCCATAGGGTTCAAAATTTGTCCACGTCATCCCCTCGGGATACTTTTCCTTTAGGGCAGTCATGGTCTCGTAGGCTTCCTGATAGGTTGGGATATCTCCTTGTGCTGCCACAGCAATACCATCCATTGAATCGTAGCCGCAGTCGGCGCATACACCATCTTCATTATAGGTATGCTCGGCATAACCATCCTTTTCGTTGGCCTCAGCCACAGGGCAGTCTTCAACATCACACTCATGCCAGTGACAGGTTCCATCATGGTTCCAGTCTACAGACCAGAGATGCTCGTGAACTTCAGGTATGAGATCTACGGGTAGGTCAGCCCCAGGGTTTTCGGGATCCTCAGACGGTTCGTCCCCAGAGCCGCCGCTTTCCTCAGAATCTTCCACGGAATCCTTAACAGAGCTGTCTTCACAATCGCCCTCAGAGTCCTCCTCGGAATTGTCTTTCGTATTTCCGCCGGAGCCGTCCTCGGAATTCCCTTCGGAGTTCCCCTTGGAGCCGTCTTCGGAATTCCCTTCGGAGTCCCCCTTGGAGCCGTCTTCGGAATTCCCTTCGGAGTTCTCATTGGAGTCGTCCTCGGAATCCCCGCCGGAGCCGTCCCCGGAATCCTCGCCGGAGCCGTCCCCGGAATCCGCGTCGGAGCCGTCTTCGGAATTCCCTTCGGAGTCCTCCTTGGATCCCTCCTCGGAATCCCCGCCGGAATTGTCTTCCGTATTTCCGCCGGAGCCGTCCCCGGAATCCTCGCCGGAATTATCTTCGGAATTCCCCTCAGAATCGTCTTCGGAGCCGCCCCCGGAATCTCCTTCAGATTCCTCCTTGGAATCTTCCCCGGAATTGCTTTCGGAATCGCCTTCGGCACCGTCCCCGGAATCCCTGTCGGAATCATTCTTTGTCCCTTCTTGGTTTTCGCCCTCAGCTTCTGGCTCTGCTTCCGTTCCGGTTACCGAGCCGGTTTTTTCTTCGGTTCCATTTGTAGTTCCTTCTTCGTCCGCATCCACAGCCATGGCAAACGTTGCTCCTGGCTCGGCATCCACGGCTATGGTGGGTGGGGCATCCCGCTTGGCTGGTTCGGCGGCCGCTGCCATTCCCATAGAAGAGAACAACATAGCAAAAGTCACAACCAATGAGATTATTCGTTTTTGTTTCTGTCTCAAGTTCACTTAACCTCCTGCTATTAAATTTAATGCACTCTAAACAGCCCCATAACAGAGCCGCCTGGGTAATGCCTCTTGCTGAGGCAATTACATTATACATTAATATTCCTGTTCTTAACAGACTGATTTTATATTTCGGCTGATTTTTTGAAATTTTGCAGGTTAGGGTGTGCATGTCTTAATGAAACGTGCTATCATGTTTCCTAAAGGGGCAGTGGAAGCCGCTATCAAAGCAGACCAAAACAGGAGGACAGACATGGGGAATGAATATGATAATGAAAAATTCTTTGAGGAGTATGCCAAAATGCCCCGCAGCAGGGACGGCTTGGGCTCTGCCGGGGAATGGCACCAGCTAAAGCCTTTGTTTCCTCCTCTCCGGGGGAAAAAGGTTCTCGATTTGGGGTGCGGCTATGGCTGGCATTGTAAGTATGCAGCAGAACAAGGAGCCGTTTTTTGGGGTGTGATGTGGTAAAGCAGCACCACACGCTCACACAGATATTGATGGGGTTATTGAACCATGGTTTTGGATTGGAAGCCGTAGAGGAGGCAGAACCGCCCGAAGAAATGATGGGTATTGCGGGGATGGAGGATGAATTGCGCCGTCCGATGATGCTGCTGGTAAAAGCAAAGAAAAAATAATTTCCGCAAAAATACAGACCACTAATGCCGGAAGTTCTTCGGGTCTTAGTGGTCTTTCCATAAAATCAGGTTAGTTCGAGATGCTGCGGATCTCCGGTTTTTTTCTGGAATTAAGTTTCACTGGAAAGAAGAGCCAGGATTTCTTCCGCTGATTTTCCGGATTCGTCGATGGCTTTTAATATTTTGGACCGGTTCTCTTTCATGGCCTTTTTAGCGGCGGCAGCAGCGGCTTTCTTTTCCTTGATGGCAGCAGCTTTTTCGGCCTTTACCTGTTCTTTGTAGGCGATTTTTAATTCCTCTTTTGCCGCTTTTAATTCGGTTTCCATTTTCTGGATTCTTTCATGCAGTTTTAAAGCCTTGCCGGTATAAACGATTTCTTTTTTTACTCCTCTTGGCATTTAAACCATCTCCTTAATCTGAAATTTATTAATAATGTAATCATACAATAACTTGCCATTGTTGTAAAGGAGCGGATTCAGAAAAAATAGAAACCAGCCAAAACTTTCAGCCGGAAAAACAAAAAAAGTAATAGATAATTTATGCAATCCATGATAAATTATACTTAAAAAAATACTTTTATAAAGTCTGGGAGCCCAAATGGATAAGAAAAAGATTACCAATATGGAAGTAAAGAAGAAAAACAGAAATGATGTTTTTCGGTATCTGTGCAAAAATGGAATGGTGTCCAACCCGGATATTTCCTATGCCCTGAAACTGAGCCTGCCGACTACGACACAGATAACAAAGGAATTGATCGAGAAAGGGCTGGTGGAAGAAAAAGGGGAACTTCAGTCTACCGGGGGAAGAAGGGCAAAAGCCTTAGCCGTGTCAGATGACACTGGGAAAGCAGTGGGGCTGGATATAACGAAAAACCATATCAGCCTGGTTCTTACCGGCCTGACAGGCAGGATTTTAAAATATGACCGTATATTCCTTCCCTATGCGGCAGAGGAACGCTATTACCAGGAGGTGAGCCAAAAGCTGGAAAGCTTTCTTCACGAAAGCGGATGGGAAGAAAAGGAGGTTCTGGGAATCGGAATCTCTTTTCCCGGGATTATTGACTTAGACAGGGAGGAGGTGGCAGATTCTCATATCCTTGGGGTGAGCGCCCTGCCGTTTTCCATGGTAAGCCGCTTTTTTGCCTGCCCTTGCCACTTCCTTAATGATGCCAATGCAGGGGCTTATGCGGAGGGGATTCAGTCGGAAAGCAGGGAAAGCTTCTTTTATCTGTCTTTGAGCAATACGGTAGGAGGGGCGGTTTACAATAACGGCAGGCTGGTACAAGGGAAAAATTTCCGGTGCGGGGAAGTGGGGCATATGACTATTGTGCCGGACGGGGAGCCCTGCTACTGTGGAAAATATGGATGCCTGGATGCCTACTGTTCGGCAAAGTGCCTGTCAGAGGGGAAACTGGAAGATTTTTTTGAGCGGCTTGAAAAGGGAGAACAGGAGGCGGTTGGGCTTTGGGATCAATATACCTCTTACCTTGCCATAGCAGTGAATAATATCCATATGGTTCTGGATTGCGATATAGTCCTGGGAGGGTATGTGGGAAGCTGCATGGGAGAACATATCCGGGATGTGCGGGATAAGGTATCAGAAAGAAATACGTTTGAGGAAAGCAGTTCCTTTGTCCGGGTGTGCCGCCACAAGATGGGGGCGGCAGCACTGGGGGCTTCCCTGAAAATTATAGAGTTGTTTATGGAACAGGTATAGGATTGCCGCCTGGAGTTGGAGTGGCGATGCACGAATGTACAGACAGGATCCATTTGATCAGAGAGATTTCAGAGATGGAATCTCTTTTTTTATTGCAGAATCACCAAAAATTGTGTTTGTAATTTGGCAGAAACCACGAAAAAGAAAAGGATTTCGATTTTATATTGACAAAATCATGAAGGAGAAATATAATCAGATACATAATAAAACTATTTAATAAAGTATATTAAAAAGTAAAACAGAAAGGGGAATTATCATGAAAGGAACGATGAAAACTGCGGTTATGCTGGGGATTGGCAAGATGGGATTTGAAGAAAGAAAGATTCCTGTGCCAAAAGACAATGAGGTGCTGGTAAAATTGGAATATGTGGGCATCTGCGGCAGTGACCTGCATTATTATGAGACAGGGGCCATTGGGGATTATGTGGTAAAGCCGCCGTTTGTGCTGGGGCATGAGCCGGGAGGAACCGTGGTGGAGGTGGGAAAGGATGTAAAACATCTGAAGGCCGGCGACAGGGTTGCGTTAGAACCGGGAAAGACCTGCGGGCACTGTGAATTTTGCAAGACCGGACATTACAATCTCTGCCCGGATGTGGTATTTTTTGCAACACCTCCCGTAGATGGGGTGTTTCAGGAATATGTGGCTCATGAAGCAGATCTCTGCTTTAAGCTGCCGGATAAGGTAAGCACCCTGGAAGGCGCCCTGATTGAGCCGTTAGCGGTAGGCTTCCATGCGGCCATGCAGGGAGGGGCAAGGGCAGGACAGACAGCAGTGGTTACGGGTGCAGGCTGCATCGGCCTTGTAACCATGATGGCGTTAAAGGCCATGGGGGTATCAAAGGTATATGTGGTGGACATCATGGAAAAACGCCTTCAGAAAGCATTGGAACTGGGGGCAGACGGTGTGATCAACGCAAGCCGGGCCGATGCGGTGGAGGAAGTACAAAAACTGACAGGAGGAAAAGGATGTGATCTGGCAGTGGAGACAGCAGGGACTCAAACCACTACTGTCCAGACAATCCATATGACGAAAAAGGGTGCGACAGTCGTGCTGGTGGGCTACAGCAAGAGCGGGGAGATGACGCTTCCCATGAGCCTTGCCCTGGATAAAGAACTGACCTTTCAGACAGTATTCCGCTACCGCCATATCTATCCCATGGCCATTGATGCGGTTGCGGCAGGCAAAGTAAACCTGAAAGGGATTGTGACGGATGTGTTCGGGCTTGACGAGGTGCAGAAAGCCATGGATTACAGTGTGAACAATAAGGCGGATATTGTAAAAGCTGTTATCCGCATTGCAGAATAACCGGGAGGATTCCTGGGAGGTGATATCTATTATTCAAGGAGGCCAGGTATGGGGCAAAAAGATACGGATGTAAAGGTGCCATTGGTCAGCAAGATTGCCTATGGCATGGGGGACGTGGGGTGTAACTTCAGTTGGATGTTTGTGGGAAATTTCCTGATGATTTTTTATACAGATGTTTTCGGAATCGGTATGGGGGCTGTCGCAGGGCTGATGTTGTTTTCAAGGTTCTGGGATGCCATAAATGACCCGGTGATCGGGGGGCTGAGCGATAAAACCCATACAAAATGGGGAAGATACCGTCCCTGGCTTTTGGTTGCCGCGCCATTAACTGCCGTGGTATTGATGCTGACATTCTGGGCTCATCCTGGTTGGCCGCCTGCCACAAAGATTGTTTACATGGCAGTCACCTATTGTATTCTGGTGCTGGGCTATACCTGTGTCAATATTCCTTACGGCACCCTGTGCGGTGCCATGACACAGAATATTGAAGAGCGGGCAAAGATCAACACCTTCCGTTCAGTCAGCGCGATGATTGCCATTGGCATTATTAATATTATCACGGTTCCTCTGATTGGGGCACTGGGAGGAGGAAATGATAAGAAGGGCTACCTTCTGGTTGCTGCGGTCTATGGATGTATCTTTGCCGCGTGCCACATTTTCTGCTTTGCAAAAACAAAGGAAGTGGTGGAGGTGCCGGAGAGGGAAAAAATCTCTCTGAAGGTGCAGCTGACTTCGGTTGCAAAAAACAAGCCGTATATGATTGCAGTGGCAGGACAGTTTTTGTTCGGCATAACGCTTTATGGGAGAAATGCAGACGCGCTTTATTATTTTACTTATGTGGAAGGGAACCAGGCATTATTTAGTACATACTCCCTGTTTATTATCCTTCCTTCGATTATCGGCGCAGCCTGCTTCCCGATGGTATTTCGGCTGACCAATAATAAAGGGCGTTCTGCTTCGATTTTTGCACTGCTTACAGGAATCAGCATGTTCTGCATGTATTTTTTCACGGCAGGGGCATCCCCGGTTCCCTTTTATCTGTTTTCCTGCCTTTCCCAGTTTTTCTTTTCCGGGTTTAACACAGCCATTTATGCCATTGTGCCGGATTGTGTAGAATATGGGGAGTGGAAGACAGGCCTGCGCAATGACGGCTTTCAGTATGCGTTTATCTCCCTGGGCAATAAAATCGGCATGGCCATAGGCACTTCTGTCCTGGCAGGTGTTCTGGGAAGCATGGGGTATCTTGCCAATCAGCAGCAGAACCCGGCTGTAGTGGCAGTGATGAAACATTCTTTTACCACGGTTCCTGGTGTGTTGTGGATGGTAACAGCAGCAGTCCTGTACTTTTACCGGCTGAATAAGAAGGCTTACCATAAGATTGTGCAGGAAATCCAGGAGAGGAAGGGGAGCGGCATGTTGTAATTGTCTATTGACTTTTGCTGGCTGATCTTGTATCCTGCAATATGGTATCACACGAAAGCAGAGGGGAAGCCCCCTGCTTTTATGTGGTGGGGCGGGAAAGCTTTATCAATCGGAGACAAAAAGAGGGAGGAAGCCGTTATGAGGCGTAAAAAAAACATGCTGCTGTTGGGGGCGGCGCTATCTGCGCTTGCTGCTACAGCATGTGGGACGGCAGGCAAGCCCCCGGCACCCGCAGACTTTCCGGCTGCTGGGTCGGAATGGGAGGAAAGCAGCACCCTGCAGGCAGGGGAAGCCAGCCGCACGGTCCTGCCGGAAGAGAGTATCGCTGAGATTTCCCGTATTTTTTATGAAGAAACAAAGGACGCGGGCACGTCCTATGGCCTGGAAACAGCTGCCCGTGTGGTGGCTGCCCTTGGGGAGAGCGGATATGTGGCTGTCGATGGCGGCAATCAGGTGGACATGGAAGGGGCTGACGAGGTGCTGGAATTTTGCAGGATGGCAGAGGGGGAGGAAAATGCAGAAGTGGCCATCCTCGTGGTGGACGGCCCGGATTCTTTTTTCGCCTATGAACTGAAATGCAAAGGCAGCAACATGACGGTAACCAGGACGGGGTACAGGCTGGGCGTTGACGGAAAGTTTCAGGCTGAGGGCAGCACAAGCTATCCTGCCGGCTTTTGGCAGTATACACAGGAAGGGTACCTGATATGGGAAGGAAGCCCTTTTTCGGAAGAAGAGTTTGTCCTTACCTTAAGCAATGCGCCGGAGCATACCGCTATCCGGGTGCTGCCGTTAGACAGCCGGTTACGGGAATACAACCGGGAGTATGTGCTGCCTGTCGGTTATGGATGGAACAACCTGTTCCTCTGCAGCTGGAGCGAAGAGGACTACAATGGGTTGGACTTTTATGATCTTTTTGATATCCTCTGCCCCCGTTTATATGGCCGGCAGAACCCTTATGTTGCCGCAGAAGGCGTAAATGCGGGGGGCATATGCCAGATACCGGAGGAGGTCTTTGAAACTGTCATCATGAGGTATTTTAAGATAGACCAGGAAACCCTGCGCTCTAAAACTACATATTTGCCCCAAAAGGCGGCCTATGAATACAGGCCAAGGGGGAGTTATGAAGCCCAGTACCCGGAGATCCCCTATCCGGAAGTGGCCTCTTATACAATAAACCAGGACGGAACCATTGCGCTTACAGTCAATGGGGTATATCCTTATGAAAATACATCAAAAGCCTATTCCCACAGGACCGTAATCCGGCTGTTGGATGACGGCCGTTTTCAGTACGTCTCCAATGAGATGCTTCCTTCGGGGGAAACGCCTGACACCTGGTGGCGCCATGACCGGCTGGCAGCAGAGGAATGGAAGGAGCATTACCAATAGCCCGGCAAGACGTTTTCCATGAAATCACTCACCGGTTCTTATCGTATAAAATCCACAGCCCTTTCATCAATAAAGCTTCGTCATAGATGATGTTATGCCTGCATAGGGGCACGACGAAACGGGACAGGCCGCCAGTAGCGACAATGGTGGCCTTTTCGCCAAGTTCTGCCTCCATCCGCTCAATGATCCCGTCGATCATCCCCGCATTGCCGTACATAATGCCGCTGCGCATACAGTCGATAGTGTTTTTCCCGATTACTTTTTTGGGGATGTCCAGGCTGATAGACGGCAGCTGGGCGGCTTTGCTGCTCAGGGAATCGAGGGAAACGCGCAGGCCGGGGAAGATGATCCCGCCTATATAGTTTCCTTTTTTGTCCACTACGGACATGGTGGTGGCGGTTCCCATATCGATGACAATGGCAGGCAGGGGATATTCCTTCAGTACGGCTACGGCGTCCACGATCATGTCGCTCCCCACGGTCTTGGGGTTATCCATAATAATATTGAGCCCGGTTTTCATGCCGGAACCTACAAGCTTCGGGCGGAAGCCAAAAAGCTTGTTGATGGCAGAGGAGATGGGGGCATTCAGGGGAGGGACCACGGAAGACATGATGGCGCCCTCCACAAGGGATTTGTCGATGCCGTGGATTTCCAGGATGTTTTTAATGTTGACGGCGTATTCCAGCCCTGTTTTCACATGGTCGGTGGTGATCCGCTCCACAAAATAAGTCCGGGTGGAGTCAATCCCCCCGACCACAATATTGGTATTACCCATATCAATTGCTAAAATCATGGGGAACTCCTTTCAAATGGAAAAAATTTGTGCTATACTATAGCAGCAGATTCAAACACACTCTAACATATTTTCAGAGAAAAGACAACGGTTTGTCTTAAAGGAGGAGACTATGCTGCGGGGAAAGACGGTAGTGCTGGGGGTGAGCGGCGGGATTGCTGCCTATAAGATTCCGAATTTGGCCAGCATGTTAAAAAAGCTTCATGCCGATGTGGAGGTGATCCTAACAAAGAACGCCTGTAATTTTATCACCCCCACAACGTTTGAGTCCCTGACAGGGAATAAATGCCTGGTGGATACTTTTGACCGGAATTTCCGGTTCCAGGTAGAACATGTGGAACTGGCAAAGAGGGCAGACATATTCTTGGTAGCGCCGGCGACGGCCAACGTGATTGCCAAGGCAGCCCATGGGCTGGCGGACGATATGCTGACCACCACATTTCTGGCCTGCCAGGCGCCCAAACTGATCGTGCCTGCCATGAACACACGGATGTATGAGAATCCGGTGACAAAGGACAACTTAAAAAAGTGCCAGGAGTACGGGATGCAGGTGATCGAGCCGGAGAAGGGGCATCTGGCATGCGGGGATGTGGGAGCCGGGAAGATGCCGGAACCGGCGGTGCTCCTGGAATATATTTTACAGGAGATTGCCTATGGGAAGGACCTGGAGGGGAAACAGGTTTTGGTGACCGCAGGGCCGACCCGGGAAGCCATTGACCCGGTCCGCTATATCACCAACCATTCCACCGGGAAGATGGGATATGCCATTGCCCAGGCAGCGGCAAGGCGGGGGGCCAGGGTGACTTTGGTCAGCGGCCCGGTAGCGCTGGCAGCCCCGCTGGGGGTAAAGCTGGTGCCGGTGTCGAGTGCACGGGAGATGTTTGAGGCGGTGGCAGAGGCGGCTTATGGCCAGGATGCCATCATCAAGGCAGCTGCGGTGGCGGATTACCGCCCTGCCCGGGTGGGGAAGGAAAAAACGAAGAAGGGCGACGGCGGGATGGAGATTGCCCTTGAGAGGACGGATGACATCTTGGCATGGCTGGGGGAGCACCGCAGGGAAGGGCAGTTTTTGTGCGGCTTCTCCATGGAGACGGAACATGTGCTTGAGAATTCCAGGGCAAAGCTGGGGAAGAAGAAGGTGGATATGATCGTTGCCAACAGCCTGCGGGTGGAGGGGGCCGGGTTCGGTGCCGACACCAATGTGGTGACCATTATCACCCAAGAGGGGGCAGAGGAACTGGAGAAAATGCCAAAGGCTGAGGTGGCCCACCGGATCCTGGACCGGATTTTTGGGACAGGGAGGCAAGGAAGGGTTTAGGTTACAGGGGAAAAGGAGAATGAGGGTATGAAGGTTGACAGGATCAATATGGCTGTACAGGGGCAAAAGACCGGGGAGGCGCGGCTGAGCGTTTACCTGCTGGACCCGGTCAGCGTGTCGCCCCAGAAAAAGCGGCCATTGGTGATTGTGGTGCCCGGCGGCGGGTACCAGCGCCGCTCAGACCGGGAGAGGGAGCCGGTGGTGATGAAGTTTTTGGCGATGGGCTGCCATGCCTGCGTGCTGGATTACAGCGTGTCGCCGAACCGCTTCCCGGTGGCGCTGCGGGAACTGGCGCTGGCTATCGCGACGGTGCGCGACCATGCAGAAAAATGGTATGTGGATCCGGAATCTGTGCTGGTATGCGGGTTTTCGGCCGGGGGGCACTTAGCCTGCAGCATCGGGACGTTCTGGAACCGTGCAGTGGCTTACGAGGGGATCAAAAGGACGGCAGAGGATATACGCCCTTCCGGTCTGATCCTCTGTTACCCGGTGATTACGGCCGGCAAGCACTGCCATGAAAGTTCCTTTGAGGAACTTTTGGGGGAAGGGGCTATGCCGGAACTGCGGCAGGCGGTTTCATTGGAACTGCAGGTGACAGACCAGATGCCGCCGGTATTTTTGTGGCATACGGTGACAGACGACACGGTACCGGTGGAGAGCAGCCTCCTTCTGGCGGCAGCCATGCAGAAAAACCATGTGAATTTTGAGATGCATATCTACCCGTCCGGCTGCCACGGGCTGTCCCTGGCGGCGGAGGAGACAGCCGGGGAGCAGGATTATCTGGTAGAACCGGGTTGCCAAAGCTGGGTTTTGCTGGTACAATCCTGGATTGAGAACCAACGCTGGAAGCGGCGTTGATCCTAAAAGTCAGAATACAAGCAATGGAGGAGACATCTTTGCCAAACAAAAACGAAGAAATAAAGAAACGAAGGACCTTTGCCATTATTTCCCACCCGGATGCCGGCAAGACCACATTGACGGAAAAATTCCTCCTGTACGGGGGCGCGATCAACCTGGCAGGGACGGTTAAGGGGAGGAAAGCGGCAAAATATGCGGTTTCCGACTGGATGGAGATTGAGAAGGAGAGGGGGATCTCGGTTACTTCCTCGGTCATGCAGTTTGAGTATGGCGGCTTCTGCATCAATATCTTAGACACGCCGGGGCACCAGGACTTCTCAGAGGATACCTACCGCACGCTGATGGCGGCGGACAGCGCAGTGATGGTGATCGACGGCTCCAAAGGCGTGGAGGCCCAGACCATTAAGCTGTTTAAGGTGTGTGTCATGCGCGGGATCCCGATCTTTACCTTTATCAATAAGATGGACCGGGAGGCCAGGGATCCGTTTGAATTGATGGATGAGATTGAGAATGTCCTGGGGATCCGTACCTGCCCGGTCAACTGGCCGATCGGCTGCGGGAAGAATTTCAAGGGGGTCTATGACCGGAATACCCATAAAATCACCACCTTTACGGCAGCCATGGGCGGCCAGAAGGAAGTGGCCTCTGAGACCTTCGGCCTGGATGCGCCGGGCATAGATTCGGTGGTCGGCGCAGATTACCATCAGCAGCTTTTGGACGAGATCGAACTTTTGGACGGCGCCAGTGATGAATTTGACCAGGAGAGGGTCAGCCGCGGGAATTTGTCACCGGTGTTCTTTGGCTCAGCCCTGACAAATTTCGGAGTGGAGACCTTTTTGCAGCATTTTCTTCAGATGACCACCTCCCCCCTGGCCAGGAAGACAAAAACAGGGGAGGTCGATCCTTTTGCGGAAGATTTTTCTGCTTTTGTTTTTAAGATCCAGGCAAACATGAACAAGGCCCACAGGGATCGCATTGCTTTTATGAGGATCGTTTCAGGCAAGTTCGAGGCCGGGATGGAGGTAAACCATATCCAGGGCGGGAAGAAACTCCGGCTCTCCCAGCCCCAGCAGATGATGGCGCAGGACCGCAAGATCGTGGAGGAGGCATATGCGGGGGATATCATCGGGGTGTTTGACCCGGGGATCTTTTCCATCGGGGATACCTTGTGCCTCTCCAACGAAAAGTTTGAGTTTGAAGGGATCCCTACCTTTGCACCGGAGCATTTTGCCCGGGTGAGGCAGATGGACACAATGAAGCGCAAGCAGTTTTTAAAAGGGGTGAGCCAGATCGCCCAGGAGGGAGCCATCCAGATATTCCAGGAGTTTAATACCGGGATGGAGGAAATCATTGTCGGCGTGGTGGGGGAACTCCAGTTTGAGGTGCTGACCTACCGCTTGGAGAATGAGTACAACGTGGAGGTAAAGCTGGAAAAGCTGCCCTACGAGTATATCCGCTGGATTGGGAACAAGGAAGAGGCTGATGCGGAGAAGATCCAGGGCACATCAGACATGAAACGGATCAAGGACCTAAAAGGCAATCCCTTGCTTCTGTTTGTGAACAGCTGGAGCGTGGGGATGGTGTTAGAGAGGAACCCCGGCCTGGTCCTGGAGGAATTCGGGCGCAGTTAGCACAGAGTCGATACCCTGCCACAGGGGGGTATCCAACAAACCATCAGAGGAGGGCAAGAGATGGAAAGAGTATCTTTGCAGGAGGAGTTAAAAAGCAATGCATACCCGGGGCGCGGGATTGTGATTGGCAGGACGCCGGACGGCACCAAGGCAGTTGCCGCCTATTTTATCATGGGCAGAAGCGAGAACAGCCGGAACCGTATCTTTGTAAAGGAGGGGGAGGGGATCCGCACACAGGCGTTTGACCCGGCAAAACTCAGCGACCCCAGCTTGATTATCTATGCGCCGGTGCGGGTATTAGGAAATAAGACCATTGTCACAAACGGTGACCAGACCGACACCATCTATGAGGGGATGGACAGGCAGCTGACGTTTGAACAGACGCTGCGCAGCCGGGAGTTTGAGCCGGATGCCCCCAACTATACGCCGCGGATTTCAGGGATTATGCATATCGAAAACGGAAAATACAACTATGCGATGTCAATCCTTAAGAGCAGCCATGGGGATCCCGCGTCCTGCTGCCGTTATACGTTCGCTTACGAGAACCCGGCAGCTGGAGAGGGGCACTTTATCCATACTTACAAGAATGACGGGAACCCGTTGCCTAGCTTTGAGGGGGAGCCGAAGCTGGTGGGGATGATGGACGACCAGGAGGCATTTACCCGGATGCTGTGGGAAAGCCTGAACGAGGATAACAAGGTATCCCTCTTTGTCCGCTATATTGATATCGCCACCGGGGCATATGAGAGCACGGTCAGGAACAAAAACGAATGATACTGGCAGGCAAGGCACAGGAAGGACGGGAAAATATGAGAGAGATGGAACTGAAATATGGCTGCAACCCGAACCAGAAACCGGCAAGGATTTTTCTGGAAGGGGAAAAGGGTCTTCCGATCAAGGTATTGTCCGGAAGGCCGGGGTATATTAACCTGCTGGATGCCTTTAACGGGTGGCAGCTGGTGCGCGAGTTAAAAAAGGCAACCGGATTGCCGGCGGCGGCTTCCTTTAAACATGTGTCCCCGGCGGGGGCGGCGGTAGGGCTGCCGTTGGACGAGACTTTGGCCAAGATCTATTGGGTGGATGACATGGGGGAGCTGTCCCCTCTGGCAAGTGCCTATGCCCGTGCGCGGGGGGCGGACAGGATGTCTTCCTTCGGGGATTTCATTTCACTGTCCGATGTATGTGACGTGGATACCGCGGGGCTGATAAAAAGGGAAGTGTCAGACGGGGTGATTGCCCCGGGATATGAGCCGGAAGCGCTTAAGATCCTAAAGTCAAAAAAGAATGGCAATTACTGCGTGATTGAGATGGATCCGGCCTATGAGCCGGAGGCTATCGAGCGCAAGCAGGTGTTCGGCGTGGTGTTTGAGCAAGGCAGGAATGACTTGGAGATCAACAACAGCCTTATTGCCAATGTGGTGACCCGGAATAAGGAGATCCCGGATGCGGCCAAGACCGACCTGGTGATTTCCCTGATTACCTTAAAATATACCCAGTCCAATTCCGTCTGCTATGCCAAGGGCGGGCAGGCGATCGGCATAGGTGCCGGGCAGCAGTCCCGGGTACACTGCACCCGCCTGGCCGGGCAGAAGGCGGACAACTGGTTTTTGCGCCAGGCGCCCCAAGTCCTGAACCTTAAGTTTGCGGACGGGATCCGCCGGGCAGACCGGGATAATGCCATCGATGTCTATATCGGGGAGGAGTATATGGATGTGTTGGCGGACGGTGCATGGGAAAAGGTATTCCAGGAAAAACCGCCGGTATTTACCAGGGAGGAGAAGCGCGCCTGGCTCGGCCAGATGAAGGATGTGGCTCTGGGGTCGGATGCATTCTTCCCCTTTGGCGATAATATAGAGAGGGCATATAAGAGCGGCGTGAAATATATTGCCCAGCCAGGAGG
The DNA here is from genome assembly GCA_003669055.1 of bacterium 1XD21-70. Lineage (GTDB taxonomy): Bacteria > Bacillota > Clostridia > Lachnospirales > Lachnospiraceae > Brotaphodocola. Next base: position 45,093 of record RAYB01000027.1, on the reverse strand, counting down.
GTCCGTGCGGGACGACAACGTGATAGAGACCTGCGACAAGTACGGGATCGCCATGGCATTTACCGGGATCCGGCTGTTCCATCATTAAGCCCTTTGCATCCGGCAGGATACGCGTGAGCGTGTCTTGCCGGGTTTTGTAAAATCGGGCATATTTCCCCAAAACAATAAAAATTTCATAAAATATTTCGTATATCTTGTATAATTGCACATTTGGATGTACAATAGATATGTTACGTTGAGTCTGGCATGTACAGGAGAGATGGTATGAAACAAAGTCAGAACCCATTTGAGGATTTATTCGGGGCGGATCTGTTTGGCGGCGCGAATCCTCTGAAAGGGAAAAAGAAGGATGGCGGCATGGGGCAAGGCCCAGGGCCGGAAAAGTTTGATTCCAATGGCAACCCGGTTCGCAGGTTTGGCCCGTTTAAAGGGGTTGGCATCGGGGTGTTTGTGCTGCTTTTGGTGTTTTTGGGTATGAACAGCTATTATATGCTGGACGAGGAGAATTATGCAGTAGTGACTACCTTAGGGAGTGCACAGGCGGTGTCGCAGGCCGGGCTGCATTTTAAGATCCCGTTCATCCAGCGCGTGCGCAAGGTTTCAAAGGGGATCAAGGGCATGCCGATCGGTTATGTGGTGGAGACCGGGGGTTCCATTGATGAAGAATCGGTTATGATTACGAAGGATTTCAACTTTGTCAATACGGATTTTTACCTGGAATACATGGTGAATGACCCGGTGAAATATATGTATGCGTCAGCAGACCCGGAGGCGACCCTTAAGATGCTGGCACAGTCCTATATCCGTGACACGGTGGGGATTTATAATGTAGACGATGTGATCACCACAGGCAAGGCACTGATCCAGTCAGAGATTAAGGAAAAGCTGACGAACCGGATGATCGAGGAGGACATCGGCCTGTCCGTAGTGAATATCACGATCCAGGATGCATTTCCGCCCACGGATGAGGTGATGAATGCATTTAAGAATGTGGAGAATGCCAAGCAGGGCAAGGAGACGGCTATCAACAATGCCAACAAGGACAGGAATGAGAAGATCCCCCAGGCAGAGGCGGAATGTGACCAGATCATCAAGAACGCCGAGGCGGAGAAAGAGGCCAGGATCAACGAAGCGCAGGGGCAGGTGTCCCGGTTTGAGCAGATGTATGCAGAGTACAGCAAATACCCGCTGATCACCAAGCAGAGGATGTTCTATGAGACGATGGAGGAACTGCTCCCGGTGATGAAGGTATATATTGTGGATGAGGCAGGTACCCAGAAGCTGCTGCCGCTGGATAATTTCACGGCACCGGACGGCGGGGGAGCCTTGCCCGCAGGGGAAGGGGACACAGGGAATGGGGCAGGCAGCGGGGAGGTGGCGCAATGAAACATCTTAGCAAGACAATAGGGATTTTTATGGCGGTAGTATTGGTTGTGGCGGCGGGGGCATCGCTGGTGGTCACTTACCCGAATGAATATAAGCTGATCCGGCAGTTCGGGGAGATAGTGCGGGTGGTGGACACCCCGGGGATTTCTTTTAAGATCCCCTTTGTGCAGACGGCTTCCTCGGTTCCGAAGGAACTGCAGATTTACGATATCCCGAAGTCAGATGTTATCACAAAGGATAAAAAGAGCATGATTGCGGACGCATTTGTCCTGTGGAGAATATCGGACCCGGTCTTGTTCACCCGCCACCTAAACGGACAGGTGGCGCAGGCGCAGTCCCGGATTTCGGCCTCCGTGTTTTCGTCCATGAAGTCCGTGATCTCCAACATGGACCAGCCGGAGATCATTGAGAACCGCAACGGCAAGCTGGCCCTTGATATCAGGGGCAATATCGGTGATTCCCTGGATGGGTATGGGATCGAGGTATTGGCTGTGGAGACTAAATCCTTAGACATGCCGGACGACAATAAGCAGGCGGTTTATGACCGGATGATCTCGGAGAGGAACAATATTGCCGCCTCCTACACAGCCCAGGGCAATTCCTCTGCGCAGAAGATTAAGAATGACACCACAAAGGAAGTGTCGGTGATGAAGTCCGGCGCCCTGGCAGACGCGGAGAAGATTAAGGCCGAGGGCGAAGCGCAGTATATGCAGATCCTCTCCCATGCTTATAACGATACCAGCAAGGCGGATTTTTACAATTTTGTCCGTTCGCTGGATGCGGCGAAGACAGCGCTGAAAAATGGGAACAATACCCTGATCCTGGACAAGGATTCGCCTATGGCACAGATTTTTTATGGATATTAAGCGAGGATGCGGCACAAAGGCTTGACAGGCATTTCCAATTATGCTAAATTAAGTCTCAGTAAAAATGCTGGGAAGGGAAGTAGTACGTTCTTAGGAACCATGCAGAGAGCCGCCGGGTGGTGCAAGGCGGATGGGGAAGAGGCGGAACTGGTCCTGGAGCAGCCGGCTGAAAAGATGCCGAGCCGGCAGGGGGAGTGCCGAAAGAGGAAGCGGAAGGCAGCCCGGGCAAGGTATCTGAGTAGGTGCGGACGGAATCCCACTGTTATCGGGGAACGGCCGGGAACCTGCCCTTTGGCAGGGGAGGAAGGCTATTCGAGTGCATGCATGCCATGAAGCAGAGTGGTACCGCGCAGGCTGATCCCTGCGTCTCTGGAGCAGATCCGGGGGCGCAGGTTTTTTGGTTTTGGGAAAGGCCGTTAAGGCGGCCATTGTTTTTTGCATATCCAGACAAAGGCGGCACGCGTGCTACGGCCATCTGGCTTTTGGGGGCATGGGAAGTAAAAACAGGAGGAAGAGAGGCTATGGCAAATTATAATTACAGCGCCATTGAGAAGAAATGGCGCGAAAACTGGGAGAAGAACCCGATCAATGTAGACGACGGCAAAAAGCCCAAATATTACTGCCTGGATATGTTCCCGTATCCGTCAGGCAGCGGGCTCCATGTGGGGCACTGGAGAGGATATGTGATCTCGGATGTGTGGAGCCGTTATCAGATCTTAAAGGGGCATTATGTGATCCATCCGATGGGGTGGGATGCATTCGGCCTCCCGGCAGAGAACTATGCCATCAAGATGGGGATCCATCCGGCGGTCTCCACGGCGGAGAATGTGAAGAACATTAAGCGCCAGATCAACCAGATTGCTTCTATCTATGACTGGGATATGGAGGTCAATACCACGGATCCGGAATTTTATAAATGGACGCAGTGGATCTTTGTGCAGATGTTCAAGAAGGGTCTGGCTTATGAAAAGGAATTCCCCATCAACTGGTGCCCGTCCTGTAAGACCGGCCTGGCCAATGAAGAGGTGGTCAACGGCTGCTGTGAGCGCTGCGGGGCCACGGTGACCAAGAAAAACCTGCGCCAGTGGATGTTAAAGATCACGGCGTATGCAGAGAGGCTTTTGCAGGATCTGGACAAGCTGGACTGGCCGGAGAAAGTGAAAAAGATGCAGACCGAATGGATCGGCAAGTCTTACGGTGCAGAGGTTGATTTTGCAGTGGATGGGAAGGAGGACAAGATCACGGTCTATACGACCAGGCCGGATACCCTGTACGGTGCCACCTTCATGGTACTGGCGCCGGAACACCGCCTGGCAAAAGGCCTGGCTACCGCAGAGACCAAGGATGCGGTGGAGAAGTATATCTATGACTCTTCAATGAAGTCCAACGTGGACAGGATGCAGGATAAGGAAAAGACGGGCGTGTTCACGGGAAGCTATGCCGTCAACCCGCTTAACGGCGCCAAGGTACCGATCTGGCTGTCGGATTACGTGCTGGCGGACTACGGCACCGGCGCGATCATGTGCGTGCCGGCCCATGATGACCGTGACTTTGAGTTTGCAAAGAAGTTCAATATCCCGATCATCCAGGTCATTGCCAAGGACGGGAAGGAGATCCCTGACATGGCAGAGGCCTACACGGAAGCAAACGGCACCATGATCAATTCCGGCGAGTGGAACGGCATGGAATCGGCAGTCTTAAAGAAGGAAGCCCCTGCCATGATCGAGGCAAGGGGGCTGGGGAAAAAGACCGTGAATTATAAGCTGCGTGACTGGGTGTTTTCCAGGCAGCGTTACTGGGGGGAGCCGATCCCGGTTATCCATTGCCCCAAGTGCGGCAATGTGGCGGTACCTGAGGAGGAACTGCCGTTAAAGCTGCCGGAGGTAGAGAGTTACCAGCCGACCGGGACAGGGGAGTCCCCGCTGGCTGCCATTGACGAGTGGGTGAACTGTACGTGCCCGCAGTGCGGCAGCGCGGCGAAGCGGGAGACCAACACCATGCCGCAATGGGCAGGGTCTTCTTGGTATTTCTTGCGGTATGTGGACAGCCACAACGGCAAAGAACTGGTGTCAAGGGAGAAGGCCAACAAGTACCTGCCGGTGGATATGTATATCGGCGGTGTGGAGCATGCGGTGCTGCACCTGTTATACTCCAGGTTTTATACCAAGTTTTTGCATGATATCGGGGTGGTGGACTTTGATGAGCCATTCACGAAGCTGTTTAACCAGGGCATGATTACGGGCAAGAACGGCATTAAAATGAGCAAATCGAAAGGGAATGTGGTTTCCCCGGACGATTTGGTGCGGGATTACGGGTGTGATTCCCTGCGGATGTATGAACTTTTCGTGGGGCCGCCGGAACTGGATGCCGAATGGGACGAGAGAGGGATTGAGGGTGTTTCCCGCTTCCTCAACCGTTTCTGGAACCTGGTCCAGTCCAGCAAGGAGCAGGATACGGCAGAGACGAAAGAGATGGTACGGCTGCGCCATAAGCTGATTTTTGACATCGAACAGCGTTTTAACCAGTTCAGCTTAAATACCGTGATTTCCGGGTTTATGGAGTATAATAACAAGCTGGTGGAACTGGCCAAAAAGACCGGCGGTATCGATAAGGAGACCTTAAAAACCTTTACCATCCTGCTGGCGCCGTTTGCGCCCCATATCGGGGAGGAGATCTGGCAGCAGTTAGGAGGCACGGGCAGCGTGTTCCATGCCCAATGGCCGGAATGCGATGAGGAAGCCATGAAGGATGATGAGATCGAGATCGGCGTCCAGGTCAACGGCAAGGCGAGAGGCGTGGTTTCTCTGCCAGTGGATGTATCCAAGGAGGATGCTATCGCGGCAGGGAAGGCGGCCGTGGCGGACAAGATTACCGGGACAGTAGTGAAGGAGATTTATGTGCCGGGACGGATTATAAATATTGTGTGCAAGTAACCTGGCAAAATGCGCGGCTGCGCATTTTGGCGGATGCTATAAGCCCTATACGGATGACGGTGCGGGGCAGCCTGGCTTGGCCGGCTGCCCCGCACCGTTCTTTTTTATGCCATAAAGCGTACCTTTAAAGACATCGGGAAGCGGCTGGCGGCAGGTTTAGCGTTGCTTTTGAGGATAATCTGTATATTTGTGCATATATATAGAAAAAGAGGAGATTTAAAAAAATGTTTTGTTGGGTGTTTACAAAACGTTAAGAAATGATGTAAAATAGATAATAAAATATAAAGATCAATCGGTCTTGATTTTAGTAACTTATAGGTATGGGCTTGATGGAGGGACTTTTATGGAAAAGGGCAGTAAAGTGTTGGTGCTGTTTTTGGCAGCGGCAATTTTGGGGGGATGTTCATCAGGAGGGGCGAAAAATGAAGTCCCGCAGATGGATTTCCAGGCAAAGATGGAACTGCGTTCTCCTGCTCCGGCTGCTGGTGAACGGCCAAGGATTCTGTTTGTGGGCAACAGCCATACGTTTTATAATGACCTATCCGGCACATTTGCGCGGATTGCCGATAATCTTGGGAAGAACAGGGATGCCTATGAGTTGTCGAAAAGCCAGTGTTCCCTGAAACAATATGCAGAAACGGATAACGAATTGGGGGCTATGTTTGATAAAACGGTCAGCGGGAAGAAGTGGGATTTTGTGATCCTTCAGGAAAGCAGCGATAACGCGATGTCCCTCTCGGCGGAGGAGGAGATGTTCCCGTATTGCAGGATCCTGGATGAAAAAGTTAAATCTGCCGGTGGACAGACGGTGTTTTTGATGACCTGGGCTCCCAAGGAGGGGCTTAAGGACGGCTTCAAAAAGCAGAGCCGGGAAGAGTTGCAGAGCATAATGGCAGAGAATTATGCTGAGATTTCCGATGAACTGAATAGCCTGCTGATCCCTGCCGGGGTGGCATTTATGCGCTGTACACAGGAATATCCGGAGATTGAGTTATGGAACCAGGATGGGAGATACCCGTCCCCGGCAGGGACTTACCTGGCGGCATGTACCGTGTATGCGGTGATTTACCAGCAATCACCAGAAAATTGCAGCTATGTGGGCGATTTGGACAGTGAAGTAGCCGCGAAGCTGCAGAAGGTGGCGGCAGATTTGGTGCTGGGGTAGTGCATGGCTGTATAGCATCAGATGGGGGAATGAAGGCAGCATACGCGCAGCGGGCAAGGGGATGTACCCCTTGCCCGCTGCGCGTACACAGATATGATGAAAGATATATTTCATATAGGATGGGGGAAAGTAGTCAAAGTAGATGACTGCTTTTTTATTTTATTGTATAATAGACAAAAACAACGAGGAGAGCCGCAGCGATGAATTTGATAAATATAGAGAAAATAACGAAAGTTTATACAGAACGCAAAGTGTTTGACAATGCATCTTTTTCCTTGCAGGAAGGAGAGAAGGCCGGTATCATCGGCATCAACGGAACAGGAAAGACGACGCTTTTAAAAATGCTGGCCGGAATGGAAGAACCGGATGAAGGAAATATCACGGCAGCCAATCACGTGGTGGTCCGCTATTTACCGCAGCATCCGGAATTTGATCCGGGGATGTCCAGCTTGGACTGTGTGTTAGAGGGCAATGTATCGGACGAGAACAGATGGACGATTGAGAGTGATGCGAAAACAATGATGACCCGGCTGGGAATCAAGGACTTTGCACAGCCGGCAGGACAGCTTTCCGGCGGGCAGAGGAAACGCCTGGCGCTGATTTCCGTATTGCTTTCGCCTGCGGATATTTTGCTGTTGGACGAGCCGACCAACCATTTGGATAACGAGATGGCGGACTGGCTGGAGGAGCATCTGAAAAAGTGGAGGGGTGCTTTGGTTATGGTAACCCATGACCGCTATTTCCTGGACAGTGTGTGCAACCGGATTGTGGAAATAGACAAAGGCTCTGTTTACAGTTACCAGACAAATTATTCTGGTTTCTTGGAACTGAAGGCACAGCGTGAAGAGATGGAACTGGCAAGTGAACGAAAGCGCCAATCCATCCTGCGTGTGGAGCTGGAGTGGATGCGCCGGGGGGCAAGGGCACGTTCCACGAAACAGAAAGCGCATATCCAGCGGTATGAGGAACTGAGGGACCGGCAGGCCCCGGTACAAGATGCCAAACTGGAATTAAGTTCTATCTCTGCAAGGCTGGGAAAAACGACGGTAGAATTGGAACATATCTGCAAAGCCTATGGAGAGGGAAAACTGATTGATGATTTTAACTATATTTTCTTAAAGGGTGACAGGGTTGGCTTGATCGGCCCTAATGGATGCGGAAAGTCTACCTTGATGAAGATTATTGCAGGAATTGTTTCGCAGGATTCCGGGCAGGTGAATGTTGGCCAGACGGTAAAGATGGGATACTATGCCCAGGAAATCTCGTCAGAAAAGCCCAAGGACGATGCGCAGCAAAACAGTATTGATTTTTCCTATATGGACCCGGAGCAGAGGGTGATTGATTATGTGAAGGATGCGGCAGAGTATATCCATACAGCAGATGGGGTGGTGACGGCATCTGCCATGCTGGAAAAGTTTTTATTTCCGCCGGAAAAACAGTATAGCCCGATTGGAAAATTGTCCGGCGGTGAGAGGAAGCGCCTGAATCTGCTGCGCGTGCTTTTTGGATCCCCTAATTTCCTTTTGCTTGATGAGCCGAGCAACAACCTAGACATTGCCACCTTAACGATTCTGGAGGATTACCTGGACCGTTTTGAAGGGATTGTAGTGGCTGTATCCCATGACCGTTATTTCTTAGACCGTACCATGAAGCGTATTTTTGCTTTTGAAGGAGAGGGGAAGCTGCGCCAGTATGAAGGGGGCTATACGGATTATGCCATACGAAAGGCCGCTGAAGCTGGGGCAGGGCAGGGATTATCGGCCGGAACCGCTGCCAAGACGAATATGCCTGCGGCTGAAAAAGGGCAGAGGACCCGCGGGCCACAGAAACTGAAGTTTACCTATAAAGAACAAAAAGACTATGAGACGATCGAAGCGGATATGGCAAACTTAGAAAACAGGATTGCTGCGTTAGGCCAGGACCTCGAAACATTTGCCCATGATTTCGTGAAATTGAATCAGCTCATGGCCGAGAAAGAGGAACTGGAAGCTGCCCTGGAGGAGAAGATGGAGCGGTGGATGTACCTGGAAGAGCTGGCCGCGAAGATTGCCGGGCAAACAGAACCGGCGCGATAACAGGAGGGATATAGATGAAAGGCTATGGAAAATATGCGAGGCCCTATCTTAGTGCATTTATTATCGGCCCTTGCCTGATGATCCTGGAGGTATTAGGGGAGGTCATGCTGCCCAAGCTGATGTCCCTGATTATTAACCATGGGGTGGCAGAGAGGGATCCTGGGTATATTGTGAGGACAGGGCTTGTGATGGTGGGCGTGGCATTTTTGATGGCGCTTAGCGGCATCGGTGGTGCTTATTTCTCTGCAAAAGCATCCATCTGCTTTACGAGCGACCTGCGACGGGATCTGTTTGCCAGGGTACAGCAGTTTTCTTTTCAGAATATTGATGATTTCAGCACAGGGTCGCTGGTGACCAGGCTGACCAATGACATTCAGCAGGTGCAGATGGTGATGATGCTGATTTTGCGCCTGGCGCTGCGGGCGCCGGGTCTGCTGGTCGGCGCCCTGGTTATGGCATTTATCATGAATTACCGGCTGGCGCTGATTATCCTGGTGGTAATCCCGGTGCTGGGCTGTGTGATTGCGGCGCTCCTGACCACTGCCTATCCCCGTTTTGGAGTGATGCAGACCAAGCTGGACCGGCTGAACTCCGGCATCCAGGAGGCGCTGGTCAATGTGAGGGTAATCAAATCCTTTGTGCGGGAGGATTTTGAGAAGGAACGCTTCCGGCTGGCCAATGAAGATTTGCAGGAGAATAGCCTGCGGGCCTTGCGGGTTGTTATTTTGACGATGCCGGTGATGATGCTGTCAATGAATGTGACTACATTGGCAGTGGTATGGTATGGCGGGAACCTGATTATCGGAGGCAGGATGCAGGTGGGTGACCTGACGGCATTTACTACCTACATTGTGCAGATCCTGATGTCGCTTATGATGCTGTCGATGGTGTTTCTGCAAAGTGCAAGGGCCATGGCTTCCGTCAAGCGCATCAATGAAGTGATGCGGGCAAAGATCCAGCTGACAGACGATAATGCCGCGCAGAAGGAGAAGCGGGTAACTTTAGGCAAAGTGGAGTTTTGTGAGGTTTCTTTCAGCTACAGGCAAAAGGATGGGGACGAGGTGCTGTCAGGCATCAGCTTTACGGCAGAGCCGGGGCAGACGGTCGGGATCATCGGCGCCACCGGCAGCGGCAAGACCTCACTGGTGCAGCTGATCCCCCGGCTCTATGATGTGGCAGCAGGGAAGGTGCTGGTAGATGGTGTGGACGTGCGGGAATATTCCCTGAAAAACCTGCGGGACGGTGTGGGGATGGTGCTGCAGAAAAATGTGCTTTTTTCAGGGACTATCGAGGAAAACCTGCGGTGGGGCAACGAGGCGGCCACCAGGGAGGAACTGCGCGGCTTTGCAGAGGCAGCACAGGCAGACGGCTTTGTCCGGTCTTTTGCGGAAGGCTATGATACGGATATGGGGCAGGGGGGTGTGAACGTCTCCGGCGGACAGAAGCAGCGGCTATGCATTGCACGGGCACTTTTAAAGCAGCCCAAAATCCTTATCCTGGATGATTCCACAAGTGCAGTGGACACGGCCACTGAGGCGAAGATCCGGGAATGCTTTCGCACAACATTAAAAAATACGACAAAAATAATCATTGCCCAAAGGATTGGTTCCGTGGAGGAGGCAGACCTGATCCTGGTGCTGGACGAGGGGCGGATCATCGGCAGGGGGCGGCATGAAGAACTGCTGGCGTCCTGCAAAGCCTATCAGGAGATCTGCTATTCCCAGCGGGAGCGAGAGAAGGAGGTGGATGCATGAACCAGGCAGAAAAGCTGAAACGGTTAAAGGAGCGCTACGGAAAGACGAAAACGGCGAATAGGTTTGGCGCACCGGGGCAGGAGGGAAGCACTGCAAGGAAGCCAGGCGCAAATGCCCCGGGTCCCGGCCCGGGACGGGCCAGGATGCTGGGGGGAGGGCGCCCGAAAAACAGTAAGGGGACGATCCTTCGTCTGTTAGGCTATCTGGAAGGGGATACCCCAAAGCTTATTTTGGCGTTTGCCTGTATTGTCCTGAATACTTTGGGCACGCTTTTGGGGGCTTATCTGCTGCGCCCGATCATCAACACCTATATTGTGCCGACAGATGGCAGCCGCGGGGATCCGGCCGGATTGGCAAAGGCGCTGGCACTGATGGCGTTTGTCTATCTGGTAGGGGTGGGAGCCAACTACCTTCAGGCGAGGATTATGCTGACGGTGGCTCAGACGGCATTGCGGCGGCTCCGCACGGACCTGTTTGGGAAGCTGCAGGGTTTCCCTGTACATTTTTATGACACCAACAGCAACGGAGACCTGATGAGCCGTTTTACCAATGATGTGGACGCGGTGGGGATGATGCTGAGCAATACGCTAATACAGCTGCTTGCCGGGATCTTAAGCATTGCCGGGACATTGCTCTTGATGGTTTATACGAATGTCTGGCTGACCCTGGTGACGCTGGCCATGATCCCGCTGATGATGAAAGCCGGAGGGGCAGTGGCAAAGAGGAGCCATAAGTATTTTTCGGCGCAGCAGGCATCTTTAGGGGCAGTCAACGGCTACATTGAGGAGATGATTGCCGGGCAGAAGGTGGTGAAGGTCTTCTGCCATGAAGCGGCGGCCCAGGAGGAATTTGACCTTTTGAACGGGGATTTGCGCGACAACCAGATCCGGGCCCAGTTTTTTGGCGGGATTATGGGGCCGGTCATGGGGAACCTAAGCCAGGTGAACTATTCGCTGACGGCATGTATCGGCGGGCTTTTTTGTATTTTTTGCAACTTTGATGTCGGCGGGCTGACGGTCTTTTTGAATTTTTCGCGGCAGTTTTCCCGGCCGGTCAATGAACTTTCGATGCAGGTCAGCAATGTGTTTTCTGCATTGGCAGGTGCAGAGCGGGTGTTTGCGGTGATGGATGAGGAGCCGGAGCCAAAGGACGATGCGGATGCAGTGGCGCTTGAGCCGGTAAAAGGGCATGTGGTGCTTGACCATGTGACATTCGGGTATGACCCGGGGCAGGTAATCTTAAAGGATGTCAGCCTGTACGCAAAGCCGGGGCAGAAGATTGCCTTTGTGGGCTCCACCGGAGCAGGCAAAACAACCATCACCAACCTGCTCAACCGGTTTTATGACATTCAGGGGGGATCCATCACCATCGACGGGGTGGACATCCGCCATATCCGGCGGGATAACCTGCGTGAAAATATTGCCATGGTGTTGCAGGACACACACCTGTTCACCGGGACGGTGATGGAGAATATCCGCTACGGCCGTCTGGATGCCACGGATGAGGAGGTCATCCAGGCAGCGAAAACAGCGTCGGCACATTCCTTTATCAACCGCCTGCCGCAGGGCTACCAGACTATGCTGGAAGGGGACGGGGCGAATTTGAGCCAGGGGCAACGGCAGCTGCTGAATATTGCCCGTGCGGCGGTTTCCCATGCTCCGATCCTGGTTTTGGATGAGGCGACGAGTTCGGTGGATACGCGGACGGAGAAGCATATCGAGCATGGCATGGACCGCCTGATGGCTGACAGGACTACCTTTGTGATCGCCCACCGCCTGTCCACGGTGCGCAATGCCAATGCGATTATGGTGCTGGAGCATGGGGAGATTATCGAGCGGGGAGACCATGGGGAACTCTTAGCGCAGAAGGGGCGGTATTATGAACTGTATACAGGGCTGAGTGAACTGGAATAGACGCTATAAGGATTGGCAGATAAAAAAATTGTCCCGGACAAAAAGAAAGCCCTTGAATCCGCTAAGATTCAAGGGCTTTTACAATCGGGGCAACAGGATTTGAACCTGCGACCTCTCGGCCCCCAGCCGAGCGCGCTACCAAGCTACGCCATACCCCGCTTTTGCATCGGCAGATCCGGATCCAACCGACTTTGCTATTATAGCAGATATTTTTCATTTTGAAAAGAGGTTTACATCAGGTTTTTTATTTGTTATCATAATGTTAGAAATATTATGCCCAAAGAAAATAATTTTTGCGAAAAAGGATGATAAAGGTCGAACTTGCAAGCGTTTTTTTGTATATATTGCACCGGGCATTTGCAGAGGGGAGAAAAAGGCCTGTCATCAGGAGGGTCAGAGGGATGGAAAATACTGCCAGGAAGGGCATCGTCAGCTTTGATATGGATATGACACTCTTAAACCATGCAGACTGGCGGATTCCGGATAGTGCCATGCAGGCGCTTAAGTGTTTGCGGGAGAGGTATTATATAGTGATTGCAACCGGCAGGGATATGGACGCTAAGTACAGTGCCGGGCTGACCGAATTGGTGAGGCCGGATGCGGTGATCCATCTGAACGGGACAAAGGTGACATTAGGGGACGAACTGATCTATGAGCACAGGATGGACCAAGGGCTGGTGGAGCGGCTGCTGCGGTTTACCCAAGGGAAGGACTTTGCGATGGGGATCAGTGTCGGGGCAGAGGACTATTATATGAATCCGGAATATGTGACCCGGCATGATATGATCCGCTGGCAGCGCTCAGACCGCTGCTTCCGGGATCCCTGGAAGCTTTTGGGCATGCCGGTGCGGACCATGGCTTATATCGGGAAGGAACCAGGGGCGAAGTCAGTGGAGGCGGCATTCCCTCAGGTGAGGCTTCCGATGTTTTCTAACGGCGAGGGGGCAGATGTGGTTGAGAATTGTGCATCCAAGGCAGAGGGGCTGAAGCGCCTTAGCGAATATCTGGGGGTGCCGCTGTCACAGACGGTGGCGTTCGGGGACAGCATGAATGACTATGAGATCCTCCGGATAGCCGGCATAGGGGTTGCCATGGGGAATGGCCGGGAGGAGTTAAAGCAGGCGGCGGACTATGTGACGGACCGGATCGACGAGGACGGGGTCTGGAATGCCTGCGTGCACTTAGGGCTGATTGAAGGCAGCCGGTGAGGCCGGGGATTTGGAAAGTTTGATATTCTGCCGCTATGAGGCAGGGTATTTAGCTGATAATATGAAAAATATGGGGAAGGATGGAAGTAATATGGCACGTAATTATGAATTGGTGGTGATCGGAGCCGGGCCGGGGGGATACACCGCTGCCTTAAAGGCAGCAAGCCTGGGGATGAAGGTGGCCGTGGCGGATCAGGAGAGGCTTGGAGGTGTCTGCGTCAACCGGGGCTGTATTCCGACAAAAGCGCTTTTGCATGCGTCCAATATTTTCTCGATGATGCAGCACAGCGACGAATTTGGGGTGTCCACGGATTTCATTTCTTTTGATTTTGCAAAGATGCAGGAGTATAAGAAACGTTCGGTGCGTCTGTACCGCCAGGGGATCGAGAAGCTTTTTGCAGAGAACGGCATTGAATTTATCAAAGGCACAGCCACGATACGCAGGGAGAAGACGGTGGAGGTGTCGGGAGAAGAAGGCAAGGAATATCTGCATGCGGACAATATCATTATCGCGACCGGCGCCAGCCCGGTGATCCCGGATATCCCTGGGATTGGCCTTCCTGGAGTAAGCAACAGCGACCGCCTCCTGGCCAGCCAGAATTGGAATTTTGACCGGGTGGTCATCATGGGCGGAGGGGTGATCGGGGTGGAATTTGCCACGATCTTCCAGGCGCTCTGCTCAAAAGTGACGATCGTGGAGATGGGGCCGCACCTTTTGGGGCCGATGGATACGGAGGTGGCGATGGCGCTGGAGGATCAGATGCGGGACAAGGGCATTACGATCCACTGCAATTCCACCATTGAGGAGATCGCCGAGGAAGATGGCTTAAACTGCCTGGTCAAGAACCACCAGACCGGGGAGGCCGCCCGCATCCGGGCAAGCCAGGTAGTGGTGGCCGTGGGGAGAAGGCCTTATATGGAGCGGCTGGTGGGGGAGGATGTCTCACTGGAGATCCGCAACGGCAGGCTGTCCGTAGATGCGGATTTTATGACCAGTGAGAAGAATATCTATGCGATCGGGGATGTGGTATCCAAGACGCAGCTGGCCCACGTGGCGATGGCCCAGGGAACCTATGTGGTGGAAAAGATTGCCGGAAAGCCTCACAGCATCCGGTTAGAGGCAGTGCCCAACGGCATGTATGTGTCCTTGCCGATTGTCCCGAACTGCATCTATACGGTGCCGGAGATCGCGACTGTGGGCATTACCGAGCAGACGGCCAATACACTGGGGATGAAGGTGCGCTGCGGCGTCTATGATATGAACGATAACGGCAAATCCATCATCACACACAAGGAAAAGGGGTTTATCCGGATGATTTTTGAGGCATATTCCAATACGATCGTCGGTGCGCAGATTGTGTGTCCGCGGGCAACGGACATGATCGGGGAGATGGCGACGGCGATTGCCAATGGGCTGACGGCAGAACAGCTGTCACGTGCGATGCGCGCCCATCCGACCTACAGTGAGGGGATTGCAGCGGCGATTGAAGATGCGATGAGAGAGAAAGGGCAGAAACCATGAACGAGATTGCAAGGAGAATCAGGGAACTGCGCAGGCTGATGAGGGAGCGCAGAATCGATGCTTATCTGGTTCCGACTTCGGATTACCATGAGTCGGAGTATGTGGGGAGGCATTTTGCCTGCCGGGAATACATCACCGGCTTTACCGGGTCAGCGGGGACGGCAGTGATCGGAAGGGACTGGGCAGGGCTCTGGACGGACGGGCGTTATTTTGTGCAGGCGGAGGCGGAATTGGCCGGAAGCGGCGTGGAACTGATGCGGATGGGCGAGCCGGGTGTTTTGCCCGTCGAAGAATACCTGGAGCAGAAACTTCCGCAGCAAGGCATCCTGGGCTTTGACGGAAGGGTGGTCAATGCGCGGATAGGCGAGGAATTAAAGAAAAAGCTAGAGGGTAAAAATGTGTCCTTTGCCTATACGGAGGCTCTGGTCGGTGAGATCTGGGAGGACCGGCCGGAACTGCCTACAGAACCTGCCTGGGTGCTGGCAGATAAGTATGCAGGGCGGCCCGCGCCAGAAAAGATTGCCGGGTTGCGCCGGGAGATGGAAAAACTCCATGCGACGGTCCATATCCTGACGACCCTGGATGATATCGCCTGGCTCTTCAATATCCGGGGGAACGATATTTTGCATAACCCGGTCGTGCTTTCTTATGCGGCGGTGACAAAAAAGGAGATCCTTCTGTTTGTCAATCCGCGGGTAGTAGAGGGGGAGGTGCGTGCCTACCTGGAAGGGCTGGGGGTGACGGTCTGCCCGTACCAGGAAATTTATACCTATGTACAAGGGCTGTACCATGAGCATGTGCTGCTGGAAAAGGGGAAGGTCAATTATGCGATTGTGAATTACCTGGACGAG
Source organism: bacterium 1XD21-70 (assembly GCA_003669055.1). GTDB lineage: Bacteria > Bacillota > Clostridia > Lachnospirales > Lachnospiraceae > Brotaphodocola. The sequence goes on along the minus strand of RAYB01000027.1, from coordinate 29,420 downwards.
AGCAACCATATCTTGGACCGGATGAACCCAACCGTGATGGAGAAGGCACAAAAGACGGCGGTGGAGATCGAAAACCTAAAGCAGGCGCATATCCGGGACGGCGTGGCCATGACGAAATTTATCTACTGGGTCAAGCATAATATCGGAAAGACCCCGATGACGGAATGCAGCGCGGCAGAGCATCTGAAAGCTTTGCGCAGGGAGCAGGGGGCGCTTGACGAAAGCTTTGCGACGATCTCGGCATATGGGGCAAATGCCGCCATGTGCCATTACCACGCACAGGAGGAAAACTGTGCCGGGCTTAAGCCGCAGGGGCTGTATCTGGTGGATTCCGGAGGCCAGTATTTGGAGGGGACGACGGACATTACACGGACGGTGGCGCTTGGGCCGGTGAGTGAAAAGGAACGGGAGCATTATACCCTGGTATTGATGGGCATGCTGCGGCTGGGGCATGTGAAGTTTTTGGAAGGCTGCAGTGGGCTGAGCCTGGACTATGTGGCCCGTGAACTGATGTGGCAGAGGGGTTTGAATTACAACCACGGGACGGGGCACGGGATAGGGTATCTGCTGAATGTGCACGAGAGGCCGGTGGGGATCCGCTTTAAGACCGTGCCGGAGCGCCAGGACGGCGCGCCGTTTATGCCGGGCATGGTGTGTTCGGATGAGCCGGGGATCTATATTGAGGGGAGCCATGGGATCCGCACGGAAAACCTGATGTTCTGCAAGGAAGTGGAGACGACGGAATACGGAAGGTTCTTTGGCTTTGAGTTTTTGACCTATGTGCCGATTGACTTAGAGCCGGTGGATGCGGCGCTGATGGAGCCGAGGGACATCGCCTTCTTAAACGAATACCACAGCCAGGTGTATGAAAAGATATCGCCGTATCTGGAGAAGGAGGAGGCGCAATGGCTGTGGGAGGTGACAAGGCCGCTGCCTGCGTTTTTTGGAAATCAGGCGTGAAAGTGCCTTCCAGCCCTTGACAATTTCTGCCTGAATCAATATAATAATCCTTATGGAAAAGAATGTTGTTAAAAAAACATCATTCTATAAGGAAAGACTGAGATGGAGAGAGTAGGGCCGTGAGATGGTGACAGCGATCCGGGGGCGGTGGAAGCCCGGAACCGGCAGGCGGATGCCGAAGATCACTCCTGAGTTGCAGGCTGAAAGAGATACGGCATAGATGGCTGGGCCATGGATGCAGTTGAGTAGGCCGTGCCGGCAGTCCCGCCGTTACCGGGAGCGCATATGTTGGTATGCAGTAATAGGTGGTACAGCGAAGCCAGGCTTTCGTCCTTATTACAGGGCGGAAGCTTTTTTATTTCAGAGTATCCGGGCGGAGTCAGATATGTTTGACGATGTGTTCTGCCGGATGGGAAGGATTTGGAGGGAAGCCCGCTGATATCTGCCTTGCCACAAAAACGGAGGTAATCAAAATGTATGAGAAAGTATCTACAGATTTAAAATTTGTAGACCGGGAAAAGAAGGTCGAGAAGTTCTGGAAGGATCATGAGATCTTCCAAAAGAGCATGGACAGCCGCAAAGACGGCCAGACCTACACCTTTTATGACGGGCCGCCCACGGCCAACGGCAAGCCGCACATCGGTCATGTGTTGACCCGTGTGATTAAGGATATGATTCCGCGTTACCGTGCAATGAAGGGCTGCATGGTGCCGCGGAAGGCAGGGTGGGATACCCATGGCCTGCCGGTGGAACTGGAAGTGGAGCGGATGCTGGGGCTGGACGGGAAGGAGCAGATCGAGCAGTATGGCTTAGAGCCGTTTATTGCCCATTGCAAGGAGAGTGTCTGGAAATATAAGGGCATGTGGGAGGATTTCTCCGGCACCGTGGGTTTCTGGGCAGACATGGACAATCCGTACGTGACCTATCACAATGACTTTATTGAGTCGGAGTGGTGGGCTCTTAAGCAGATATGGGAAAAGGGGCTGCTCTATAAGGGTTTTAAGATCGTGCCCTACTGCCCGCGCTGCGGGACGCCTCTGTCAAGCCATGAAGTGGCGCAGGGCTATAAGGATGTGAAAGAACGCTCGGCTATTGCGCGTTTTAAGGTCAGTGGGGAGGATGCCTATATCCTGGCATGGACTACCACGCCCTGGACGCTGCCAAGCAATGTGGCACTGTGCGTGAATCCCGATGAGAACTATGTGAAGGTACAAAACGGGGAGTATACGTATTATCTGGCCGAAGCTTTGTGCGGGACGGTGCTGGAAGGGGACTATACGGTGCTGGAGCGTTTCCAGGGAAGGGAACTGGAATATAAGGAATATGAGCCGCTGCTGCCTTATGCCACGGCGGTCTGTGAGAAGCAGCACAAAAAGGCATTTTATGTGGTATGTGACAGCTATGTGACATTGACAGACGGTACCGGTGTCGTGCATATTGCACCGGCTTTTGGTGAGGACGACTCGAAGGTGGGGCGCAGATATGACCTGCCGTTTGTGCAGCTGGTGGATGTTAAGGGTGAGATGACCGGGGAGACGCCCTGGGCAGGCACCTTTGTAAAGAAGGCGGATCCCCTGGTGCTGAAGGAGCTGGAGGAGAAGGGCCTTTTGTTCTCGGCGCCGGCTTTTGAGCATAGCTATCCGCATTGCTGGCGCTGCGATACGCCGCTCATTTATTATGCGCGCGAGTCCTGGTTCATCAAGATGACGGCAGTCAAGGAGGATTTGATCCGCAACAACAATACGATCCACTGGATTCCGGAAAGCATCGGCAAGGGGCGTTTCGGCGACTGGCTGGAGAATGTGCAGGATTGGGGCATCAGCCGCAACCGCTATTGGGGGACTCCTTTAAATATCTGGGAATGCGGGTGCGGCCATCAACATGCTGTCGGCAGCATCGAGGAACTGAAATCCATGTCTGCCAACTGCCCGCAGGATATCGAACTGCACCGGCCTTTTATCGATGAGGTGACGATCACCTGCCCGGAGTGTGGCGGGCAGATGAGGCGGGTGCCGGAGGTGATTGACTGCTGGTTTGATTCCGGCGCGATGCCGTTTGCCCAGCATCATTATCCTTTTGAGAACCAGGAACTGTTCAGGCAGCAGTTCCCGGCGGATTTTATCTCGGAGGCAGTAGACCAGACCCGGGGATGGTTCTATTCGCTGCTGGCGATCTCGACCCTGATCTTTAACCAGGCACCCTATAAAAATGTGATTGTGCTGGGGCATGTGCAGGATGAGAACGGCCAGAAGATGAGCAAGAGCAAGGGCAATGCGGTGGATCCCTTTGAGGCGCTGGCAACTTATGGGGCAGATGCGATCCGCTGGTATTTCTATATCAACAGTGCGCCCTGGCTGCCGAACCGTTTCCATGGGAAGGCCGTGCAGGAGGGGCAGCGCAAATTCATGGGTACCTTGTGGAATACCTATGCTTTCTTTGTGCTGTATGCCAATATTGACCAGTTTGATGCCACAAAGCATGAACTGGAATATGAGAAGCTGCCGGTAATGGACAAATGGCTTTTGTCAAAGATGAATTCCATGGTTAAAAGCGTGGATGAGAACCTGGCAGACTACCGGATCCCGGAGGCAGCACGGGCTCTGCAGGAGTTCGTGGATGATATGAGCAACTGGTATGTAAGGCGGAGCCGGGAGCGTTTCTGGGCAAAGGGCATGGAGCAGGATAAGGTCAATGCTTATATGACATTGTATACCGCGCTGGTGACGACGGCGAAGGCGGCAGCGCCGATGATTCCGTTCATGACGGAAGATATCTACCAGAACCTGGTGAGAAGCATTGAAAAGGATGCTCCGGAGAGTGTGCACCTGTGTGATTTCCCGCTGGTGGAGGAGAGCCATATTGACCGCCAGCTGGAAGCGGACATGGATGAGGTCTTAAAGATCGTGGTCTTAGGCCGGGCGGCAAGGAATACGGCGAATCTGAAGAACCGCCAGCCGATCGGGAAAATGTTTGTGAAGGCAGACCAGGAACTGTCCCGTTTCTATGTGGAGATCGTCGAGGAAGAACTCAATGTGAAGTCCGTGGAGTTCGTGGAGGATGTCCGCAGCTTTACGACCTACAGTTTTAAGCCGCAGCTTAAGACAGTGGGGCCAAAGTACGGGAAGCAGCTGGGCAATATCCGCAAAGCGCTGGCAGAGATTGACGGCAATGCTGCCATGGATACCCTGAAGTCCGAGGGGGCATTAAAGTTCGAGTTCCATGGCGAAATGGTGGTGTTAAAAGAAGAGGATCTGCTGATTGACATGGCCCAGGCCGAGGGATATGTCTCGGAGGGGGATAACCAGGTTACGGTTGCCATGGACACCAATCTGACGCCTGAACTGGTGGAGGAGGGCTTTGTCCGGGAACTGGTGAGCAAAATCCAGACAATGAGGAAGGAAGCGGGTTTTGAAGTGACGGATCATATCCTGGTATACCAGGAAGGGAATGACCGGATTGCAGGGCTTTTGGAGAAGTACAAGGGGACGATAGCAAAGGAAGTACTGGCAGACCAGATCTGTACCGGAGAGACGGACGGTTATGCCAAGGAATGGAATATTAACAGCGAGAAGACAACTTTGGGAGTGAAAAAAACCGCGGGTGTCTGAGAATGCAGCGGTTAAAAGGAGAGCGAGCATGAGTAAGGTATTTAACAAGGAAGAGTTTAAAAAGTCTGTGATTTATAATGTAAAGAACCTGTTCCGCAGAACGATCGACGAGGCGACGCCGGCGCAGATGTTCCAGGCAGTATCCTATGCGGTCAAGGATGTCATTATTGACGAGTGGATTGCCTCACAGAAGACCTATGCCAAAAAGGATGCCAAGACGGTGTATTATCTGTCGATGGAATTTCTGACGGGGCGTGCCCTGGGCAACAACATTATTAATATCATGGCCCACGACGAGATCCGGGAAGTGCTGGATGAGATGGGCTTTGACTTGAACCTGATTGAGGATCAGGAGCCGGATGCGGCCCTGGGCAACGGCGGCCTGGGAAGGCTGGCGGCCTGCTTCCTCGATTCGTTGGCGACTCTGGGATATCCGGCTTATGGCTGTGGCATCCGCTATCACTACGGGATGTTTAAGCAGAAAATTGAAAATGGCTTCCAGATGGAGGTGCCGGACGAATGGCTGAAGGATGGCAATCCTTTTGAGGTGCGCCGCTCCGAGTATTCCACGGAGGTTAAATTCGGCGGCTATGTCCGCGTGGCTCATGAAAACGGCCATGAGAAGTTTGTGCAGGAGGGGTATCAGTCCGTGCTGGCTGTGCCTTATGACCTGCCGATCGTGGGGTATGGCAACAATGTGGTCAATACTCTGCGGATTTGGGATGCCCAGCCGATCAATACGTTCAGCCTGGAGTCCTTTGACAAGGGGGATTACCACAAGGCGGTGGAGCAGGAGAACCTGGCCAAGACCATCTGTGATGTACTGTACCCGAATGATAACCACTATGCCGGCAAGGAACTGCGCTTAAAGCAGCAGTATTTCTTCATTTCGGCCAGCGTGCAGCGTGCGGTAGCCAAGTATATGGAGAAGCATGACGATGTGCGCAGATTTTACGAGAAGAATGTCTTCCAGCTGAATGATACCCACCCGACGGTGGCAGTGGCAGAACTGATGCGGATCCTGCTGGATGTATATGATTTAAGCTGGGAAGAGGCGTGGGAGGTGACGACCAAAACCTGTGCTTATACCAACCATACCATTATGGCGGAAGCGCTGGAGAAGTGGCCGATCGAGTTATTCTCCCGCCTGCTCCCGAGGATTTATCAGATTGTGGAGGAGATCAACCGCCGTTTCCAGGGCCAGATCCGCCAGATGTACCCGAATGACCAGCAGAAGGTTGCCAAGATGTCCATCATCTATGACGGCCAGGTTCGCATGGCACACATGGCGATTGCCGGAAGTTTTTCTGTCAACGGCGTGGCGCGGCTGCACACGGAGATCCTCAAGCATCAGGAACTGAGGGATTTCTATGAGATGATGCCGGAGAAATTCAACAACAAGACGAACGGCATTACCCAGAGGCGGTTTTTGCTCCACGGCAACCCGCTGTTAGCTGACTGGGTTACCTCCAAGGTGGGGGATGAGTGGATTACCGACCTTTCTGTTATCAGCAAGCTGAAGCTGTATGTGGATGACGAGAAATGCCAGCACGAGTTTATGAACATCAAGTACCAGAACAAGCTGCGTTTAGCGAAGTATATCAAGGAGCATAATGGCATTGATGTGGATCCCCGCTCGATTTTTGATGTGCAGGTGAAGCGGCTCCATGAGTATAAGCGGCAGCTGATGAATATCCTCCATGTGATGTATCTGTACAATCAGGTGAAGGAGAACCCGAACCTGGATATGGTTCCGAGAACCTTTATTTTTGGCGCCAAGGCGGCTGCCGGGTATAAGATTGCGAAGCTGACAATCAAGCTGATCAATGCGGTGGCGGATGTGGTCAACAATGACCGTTCGATCAACAATAAGCTGAAGGTGGTATTTATCGAGGATTACCGGGTATCCAACGCGGAACTCATCTTTGCGGCAGCAGATGTCAGCGAGCAGATCTCTACGGCCAGCAAGGAGGCCAGCGGTACGGGCAACATGAAGTTTATGCTCAACGGTGCCCTGACCATCGGTACCATGGACGGCGCCAATGTGGAGATCGTGGAGGAGGTCGGGGAGGAGAATGCCTTTATCTTCGGCACTTCTTCGGATGAGATCATTGAACTGGAGAACAACCGTTCTTATGAACCGATGCAGATCTTCAACAATGACCAGGACATCCGCCATGTGCTGATGCAGCTGATCAACGGGTATTTCTCGCCTTATGACACGGAACTGTTCCGGGATATCTACAATTCCCTGCTGAACAACCAGGGCAGCCGCCGGGCGGATCCGTACTTCATCCTGAAGGATTTCCGGATGTATGCGGATGCCCAGAGGATGGTGGATGAGAAGTACCGCGACGAGAAGTGGTGGGCACGGGCTGCTATGATGAATGTGGCCTGCTGCGGCAAGTTCTCTTCCGACCGGACGATTGAGGAGTATGTGAAGGATATCTGGCATTTAGACCGGGTGAAGGTTGAGATGTAAGCCGGGCAGACAGACACCTCACGGCCGGCATGGAACAGATGCTTCCTCTTTCCTGTAAATAGCAGGTGATAGAAAAGAGAATCTCTTCATAGACTGATAGTAGTCAGGAGGGATTCTTTTTTATGCGCAGATGGGTGATTGCGATGGCAGCGATGCTGCTGATGCCGTGGATGGTTTCTCTGGTGTGGATGCGGGCGGCGGGGATGGAGACCGGGATGGAAATGGGGATAGAGGCAGGGATGGAGGGACAGGCTGGGGAGCAGGAGGGAAGCGATGGAGCCGAGGGGATGGAAGCCGGGGAAGTGGAAGCAGCTGCCGGGGTAGCGGAGGGGGATCCGGGGAGCCAGCCGCAGGGATCCGGGGAACTGGTACGGCGAAAAATCCTGGTGGAGAGGAAAGGCGTGCAAACTTACATTGATTTGGAGGAATACCTGCCAGGGGTGATGGCGTGCCAGGTTGATACGGATTATGAGATGGAGGCGCTAAAGTGCCAGGCAGTGATTGCCAGGACTTATATATACCGGTTGATGGACAGCCGCACAGAGATTTATGAAGAGGAATTGGATCTGGATTACCTGGGAGAGGCGAAAGGACATTTTGGCGTGGAGCGGGAAAAGCTGTTTCACGGGTTAAAGCGGTGCCGGGAGGCGGCGGAAGCAACGAAGGGAGTGGTAATGAAGTATGAGGGGCGCTGCATCCTGCCGCTGTTCCACGGCATGAGTGCAGGGCGGACGCGTAACGGGGAAGCGGATTTCCCTTACCTTCAGTCGGTGGAGAGTGTGTCGGATACCAGGCAGGAGGATTACATGCAGGTGATGGAATGGAGCCTGTCTGTGTTTGCCGCCAATATCAGCCAGATCCCAGGGGCGGCAGCGGTTACAGCAGAACAGCTGCCGGGGCAGATCCAAACGGTAAAAAAGGACGATGCAGGCTACATGGTGGAAGTGAAGATAGGGGAAGGGACATACTCTGGGGATGAAATCCAGTATGCGCTGGGGCTCTTATCGCCATGTTTCAACCTGGAAGGGGACAATGAGGCCATCCGCGCCCGGGTACGGGGAAAAGGCCATGGCTATGGGCTGAGCCAGGCAGGGGCAAATGACATGGCTAAATCCGGGTGGGGATATGAGGACATTTTAAAGCATTATTATAAAAATATCTCTTTGATTTCTGAATAACTCAGATCACTTTGGTAAAACTACTACCGAGGTGATAAACGGTGAAAGAGAGAATCAATCAAATGTTCAAGGACAAACTATTCCTTGTCATGCTGGTACTGGGTCTGCTGACTATAGTTGCTGCAGCGGGCGTCGTTACAATGAACAGAGGAGACGGGCAGGAGCAGAATCCCTATGTAGAAATGCAGGGGCAGGAAAATCTCCTGGCCGGAGAGACAGATGCAAAATCACAGGTGTCGGTAGCAGGGGAATCCAATGCAAAACCGGTGCCGGAAAAGACACAAGAAAAGGTGGCGAAGCAGGAGGCAAATCCGGATACGGTAGTGCAGGAGGAAGCAAAAGGCTCTTCCGGCAAGGCCTCCCCGGAGGCAAAGGCCGTAGGCACAGGGCAGGATGCTGCCAAAGCACTGGTGTTGGATTTTGCGGACACGAGCCGGGTTTGCTGGCCGGTAATGGGGAATGTGGTGCTGGATTACAGTATGGAATCCACCATCTATTTCCCTACTCTTGACCAGTACAAATGCAATCCGGGCCTGGTGATCCAGGGTGAAGTCAGCAGCCCGGTCTACGCGCCGGCGAATGCCCGCGTGGCAGAGGTAGGCATCAATGAAGAAATCGGTAATTATGTGACCCTGGATCTGGGCAATGAGTATACGGCGGTCTGCGGACAGCTAAAGGAAGTGTCTGCCGTGGAGGGAGAGTACCTGGAAAAGGGACAGCTGCTGGGATACGTGGCAGAGCCGACAAAATACTATACGATTGAAGGAAGCAACCTGTATTTCCAAATGAACTATCAGGGAGCTGCGATTGATCCGCTGGACTATTTGGAATAATCATGGAGAACAAGGCCGCTGCAGGGAACCCAGACATGGGGCACTGATAGCGGCCTTTGTGCAGTTTTACCGTTTTCTTCATTTTTTTAAGCTTTTTTAATAAAGTGTTCACAAATAGTTGTAATTCATGTGATATACTGTTTACGATGATAAAAGCAATGCAGTGCGAAGGGTTTGCCGACGGTCAGGGAGTGTAGGGACAGAATGGTACTGCAAAACAAAAGAAAGCAACAGAGGTACATATGAATATTTTATTTTTTATTACACCAAAGAGCGATGTGGCCTGTGTCTATGAAGAGGATTCCCTCCGGCAGGCGTTAGAGAGGATGGAGTTCCACCAGTACTCCTCAGTGCCGATGCTGAACCGGAACGGGGAATACGTGGGCACATTAACAGAAGGGGATCTGCTATGGGGGATCAAGAACCAATATAATCTGAATTTGCGGGAAGCAGAAAATATCCCTGTCACTACCATCCGCCGCCGGATGGACAATCTGCCGGTCAATGCCAAGTCAGATATGGAGGACCTGATTGATAAGGCATTGAACCAGAACTTTGTGCCCGTGGTGGATGACAGGGGATACTTTATCGGGATTATTACCAGGAAGGACATTATCCGATATTTTTATGAGAAGAAAATGCCAGGGCATATGGGCGTGCAGATGCAGGCATAAGAGAAGAAGGCATCCGTGCAGGGAAACTTGCAGGGATGCCTTCTTGGGTGTAACGGGATGCCTGGCGCAGCATGCCGGTTAGCTGCCTTGCCAGAAGATGCCCGAATTGGCCTGCTATTGTGCTTTTTTAGGGCTGCACGGCTTTTGCTTTTGGTCAAAGGCCGGGTTAAAAGCATAGAAGTTCCGGCTGTCCAGATGGTCCTGGACGTCCCGGAGGGCTTCCCCGAACCGCTGGAAGTGGACGATTTCCCGTTCCCGCAGGAAACGGATGGGATCGCAGACATCGTGGTCTTTGACCATGCGCAGGATGTTGTCGTAGGTGGTGCGGGCTTTTTGCTCTGCTGCCAAATCCTCAAACAGATCCGTAATCGGATCTCCCTTGGACTGGAATTCACAGGCATTAAAAGGCACGCCTCCTGCGGCCTGGGGCCAGATACCGGTGGTGTGGTCGATATAATAGGGGCCAAAGCCGGATTCTTCGATTTCCTGGGGAGTTAAGTTGCGGGTCAGCTGGTGGACAATGGCTGCGATGATTTCCCAATGCCCCAGTTCCTCGGTGCCTACATCGGTCAAAATGGCTTTTCCCTTTTGGTAGGGCATGGCATAGCGCTGGGAGAGATAGCGCATGGCAGCGGCGCTTTCGCCGTCAGGGCCGCCGTACTGGCTGATGATGAACTGTGCCAGTTTCGGGTTGGTCTGTGAGATCTTTACCGGGTATTGCAGACGCTTTTCATATCTCCACATATTACATACCTCCTTCCCAGGGCCAGGGGCTGTTTATCCAGTTCCAGGTATTGGCATCCACCTGATTGGCCATCAGCGGGCCGTAGGATTGTTCGTATGCAGCTACCGCGTCTTGGTTTGCTTTTTGGATATATTGGTAATATTCCATGGCCTGGCTGTCGGCAGGATGGGTGTCCAGATACAGATTGACTTCATCCAAGGCAAAACCGGTCTCATATACTTTTTGCAATAATGCATTTCCACATGTCATCAGCGGCACCTCCCCATTGCAAATGGAAGATCCAGTTCAGGGAAAATAGTCCCCCTGGCAAAACCTTGTTCTATTGGGTACGTCTGCCCCCATCTCTGCCAGGGCACATAACCCATGCCGATAGGCATCTGGCTTAAGCTGGTATTGGGGATAAGCGGATTTTGGGCGCCGCAGCTGCATCCTCCGGAAACTGCCGTTTTGTCAGGCTGCATCGGAGGGGTTGGCGGCTGGAGGTGGGGCATAGGGGGCATTTGGGGAGGAGGTGATGTGAAAAGGTTATTGCATCTGCAGTCTGTATTCATGCAGGGAGGGGCAGGGATCTGCGGCCTGCAGAAACAGCTGCACCGTGTGTTGCTGCTTTGACTCATAGAGAAAAAACTCCTTTCTTCAATTGAAAGTATCTAATGATATAAATATGACAGGAGGCGAAAAATGTTCCCGCTGCCGGGGCGGGGGAAAAGCCCCGTCGGGCTGTCACACTTGTCTGTGGCCCCACATAAGATACATTACAAAACAAACAAAAAAGGAGTTTTCAAATATGTGTGGATGTAATTGTAACAGATGGGGAATCGGTATCGGGTGTTGCAGGAACTGCAAATGCAACTGCCATTGTAATTGCAACTGTAATTGCAATGATAACGGCTGCGGGAATGACTGCAATAACGGGAATGGCGTCTGCGGAGGCAATACGGGTTGCTGTGACCCGTGTACTCCTGGCGGCTGCGGCAATGGCTGCGGCGGCTGTGGGAATGGCCGGATACGCCGGGCTTACCGGGCAGGTTTCCGCGATGGCTATAACCAGGGATACAATAACGGGTACCAGGATGGCTGCAATGCCTGCGGAAATACCTGCAACAATTCCTGTAACAATTCCTGCAACAACTCCTGTAATAACTCCTGCAATAATTCTTGCAATAACTCCTGTGGCAATGGCTGCGGCAGCATTTGCGGGAATCCTTGTAACAACACTTGCTGTTCCTGTGGGGACTCCGGCATTATGCCTCTTGCGGCTTCCGGGGACGGCTGTGGATGCAATACCTGTGACTGACAAGGAAAGGGAACCGGCAGCCGGTGGTGTAATGCCACCGGCTGCCGGTTTATGATGGTGGAAAGCCGGGAGATAAAAATGCACAAATCAGATAAGATCAATTTGGTAAAAATACCCATTGTGTTTTTAAAGTAATCATGGTAGTGTGTACATACAAGAACTTGTATACAATTATATTGATTGTATGCATAAAATATTTATTTAGAAAAAGGAGAAGAAGCATATGGATTACATCAAGAATTATTCCCTGGAGGGTAAAGTGGCTTGGGTGACAGGTGCATCTTATGGAATTGGGTTTGCAATTGCAAAGGCTATGGCAGGCGCAGGGGCAACGATCGTTTTCAATGATATCCGTCAGGATTTGGTGGACAAGGGGCTTGCCGCTTATGAGGAAGAGGGAATCCGGGCGCATGGTTATGTATGCGATGTGACGGATGAGGACGCAGTGAATGCCACAGCGGCCATGATCGAGAAAGAGGTTGGGGTGATTGATATCCTGGTGAATAATGCAGGGATTATCAAGAGGATTCCGATGATTGAGATGGAGGCGAAGGATTTCCGCCAGGTAATCGATGTGGACTTAAACGCCCCATTCATTGTATCGAAAGCAGTGATCCCGGCGATGATCAAAAAGGGAGGCGGAAAGATCATCAACATCTGTTCCATGATGTCAGAATTTGGTCGTGAGACGGTTTCTGCCTATGCAGCTGCCAAGGGCGGGCTGAAGATGCTGACCAGGAATATTGCATCGGAGTATGGGGAGTATAACATCCAGTGCAACGGCATCGGACCTGGCTATATTGCCACGCCCCAGACAGCGCCTCTGCGTGAAAAGCAGGCGGACGGCTCCCGGCACCCGTTTGATCAGTTTATTGTATCCAAGACCCCGGCAGGGCGTTGGGGAGAGGCTTCTGACTTAGGGGGGCCGGCAGTGTTTTTGGCATCTGCGGCGTCTGACTTCGTGAATGGCCAGATCCTGTATGTAGATGGCGGGATTCAGGCATACATTGGCAAGCAGCCGTCCTGACGGAGGAACAGGCATGGATGGAAAGGTTTACCGGAACCGGGGGGAATACGTATTTGAGACCCTGAAAAGGGAGATTCTGGACCTGGTTTTGAAGCCAGGGCAGGCAATCAGTGAAAATGAGATCTGTGCCCGGTTTGACGTTTCCCGGACCCCGGTCCGGGAAGCCCTCCGCAGGCTGCAGGAGCAGGGGTTTGTCCATACGGTTCCTTATTCCGGAACGTGTGTGACACGGCTGAACTTAGGAGAGATCCGCCAGATGATCTATATGCGGGTAGCAGTGGAACTGATGGTAATGCGGGATTTCATGAAGGAAGCCACCCTGTTCCAGTTCGAGGAGATCCGCCACCAGATCCGCCTGCAGGAACTCCTGATCCAACAGCAAGATTTTGAGCCGGAACAATTTTACCAGATGGATGCCAGGATGCACGCCATTTGGTTTGAATCGACCCAAAAGGAGAGGCTTTGGGAGGTGATTCAGGCACAGCAGCTCCATTATACCCGTTTCCGGATGCTGGATTTTGTGACGGAGACAGATTTTACCCGTATCATCCACGAACATAGCGGATTGTTAAGGCTATTGGAGCAGAAGGAGGAGATGGGCTTGGAAGAGGCATTGAAAAAGCATTTATATATCAGCATGACCCGGATGAAATATGCCATAGAAGTGGAGTACAAAGAGTACTTTGAATAAAATTTAAAAATAAAGCAAAAAAAGAGTTGCAATTTTTGAAAAATGTGGTAGAATAATTGACGGAGGCATAGCTCAGCTGGGAGAGCACATGCATCACACGCATGGGGTCGCAGGTTCGAGCCCTGTTGTCTCCATTTTCTCTGCCGCGAAAAGCGGCAGGGAATTTTGTGTAAAGAGAACCGGGCAGTGGTTAGCATGGGGACATAGCTTAGCTGGGAAAGCGCTACGTTCGCAACGTAGAGACCGCGGGTTCGAATCCCGTTGTCTCCATTCATGCAAGGATCCCGCAAATCCAAGATTTTGTTGATAAATCGAGGGTTTGCGGGATTTATTTATTATTTACCTGCCGGAAGGATAATGAAAAAAACCTGCAGGAATCCAAACCGAAAGGGATTGCCAGCAGGTTTTTTGGTGTGATTTTTAAAAATGTAATTTGAAGATTAATTGGAAGCAGCTTCCTCAACAGCACCCATAGCTTCGCTCAATTCGGTAGCAACTTTGGTCCAGTCATCCTGGATAGTAGCAGCTGCTTCGTGATCTTCGCCATTGATGCTTGCCAGCAGCACGTCGCAGTACACTTCCAAGGTGTCAGCATATTTGCCGGCAGCTTCTGCCAGTTTGGCATGGGGCTCCTCCAGGCCTTCCGGCGGGTTGCTGATCTGGGAAAAGTCCACGAAAGCCTGCTTGGTTGCGCGGGTCTTTTCGATGCATTCCGTCATTGCCTCAATGTTTTCCGGGTCGTCCTGAGCCAGCTGCATAAATTCCATGCTGACGGTGATGAACTCCTCTGCAGCCTTGTTCATGGTATCTACCTGAGCCAGGTAGTCGCTGCTGTCGCCGGAGGCGTCTGCTTTCGCTTCTTCGCTAGTTTCCTCTTTGGACTCTTCCTTGCTCTCGTCAGCCTTCTCTTCCTTGCTCTCGTCAGCTTTCTCTTCCTTGCTTTCCTCGGCCTGGGCCTCGGTAGTTGCCTCGGCAGCAGTGGTGGTGTCTGCGGCTTTATCGCCTCCGCAGGCAGTCAGGGCAGTCAGAGCCATGGCGGCAAGGATTGCCGGAACAATACGGTTTTTCATCTTTAACATAACAAATCCTCCCTATAAAAAATAAAAAGTGAATAACCGAAGATATTATAGCGTTATTCCATCAGATAATCAAGTACAAAATGATGATTTTAACAAGAAATTAACTAATTTTGTAACATTGACAAGAGACAAGGGAATGGCCTTGAATAACCTTGTGGGATATGCTAAACTGATGGCATATTTAGATACAGGATTCGGTTTTGGATATGCATAAACGACACGGACGAGAAGGAGGTAACTGAATGATTTTGCACAGCCAGAAACTGACATTGGATTATCCTGTTTCGATTGTGCCGATGGGAGAGATTGCGGGATACCAGGTGCGCCCGGGGCTGTTTGACAGCAACGGGGCAGTGGCATCTGAGGTAGGGGTGAATTTTACGGTCCATACACAGAACGGACATTCCTGCGAACTCCTATTGTTCCACAAAGGGGAGGAGGAGCCTTATGCAATCCTTCCTTTCCCCGACGAATATAAAGTCGGGGATGTGTATTCTATGATTGTGTTTGGGTTAAAGATTGAGGATTTTGAATATGCTTACCGGATTGACGGGGAATACCAGCCGGACAAGGGGATGCTGTTCGACCGGAATGCGATTCTTTTGGATCCGTATGCACGGGCAGTGACCGGCCAGGAGGTCTGGGGGGAAAAGATGGTGAAGCACTATCATGCCCGGGTGGTAAAGGATGTGTTCGACTGGGGGGATATGCCGCAGTCCTCGACACAGCTGTGTGACCTGGTGATTTACGAAATGCATGTGCGGGGGTTTACCTATCATCCGAGTTCAGGCGTAAGGTTCCCGGGAACCTTTGCCGGTATCCGGGAGAAGATCCCTTACCTGAAAGAACTAGGGATCAATGCGGTAGAACTGATGCCGATCTTTGAGTTTGATGAGACGATGAATTCCAGGGAGGTAGGGGGAGAACTGCTGCTGGACTATTGGGGTTATAATACGGTCAGTTTTTTTGCCCCGAACAGCAATTATGCATCGACTGCTGAGTTTAACCGGGAGGGGACAGAACTAAAGGAACTGATCCGTGACCTCCACGATAACGGGATTGAAGTGATTTTGGATGTGGTTTTTAACCATACGGCGGAGGGGAACGAGATGGGCCCCACTTTTTGTTTTAAGGGCATTGACAACAAGGTATATTATATGCTGACGCCGGAGGGCAATTATTATAATTTCAGCGGCTGCGGCAATACCCTCAACTGCAACCATCCCATTGTGCGCCAGATGATTTTGGAATGCCTGCGCTATTGGACCATCAACTACCGCGTGGACGGCTTCCGCTTCGATTTGGCCAGTATCCTGGGGAGGAATGAGGACGGCTCACCGATGAATAAGCCGCCGCTTCTGGAAAGCCTGGCGCATGACCCGATCCTGGGGAATGTCAAGCTGATTGCCGAAGCGTGGGATGCAGGGGGAATGTATCAGGTAGGGTGTTTCCCTGCCGAGAAACGCTGGGCAGAATGGAACGGCCGTTACCGGGATGCACTGAGAGGATACCTGAAGGGGGATTGCTGGGAAGCCTGGAATGCGGCGTGGAGCATCTGCGGATCCGGGGATCTCTATGGGATCCATATTTCGGATGACAACGGCCGCTATGCGGGATACAATTCGTGTGTGAATTTTTTAAGCTGCCATGACGGATTCACCCTATATGACCTCTATTCCTATAATGAAAAGCATAATGAGAAAAACGGTTGGAATAATACGGATGGAGCCAATGACAACCGCAGCTGGAATTGCGGGGCAGAGGGGGATACGGATGACCCTGAGGTTTTGAACCTTCGGTTCCGCATGATCCGCAATGCCTGTGCCGTGCTGATGTGCAGCCGCGGTGCGCCGATGTTTTTAGCAGGGGATGAATTTGGCAATACGCAGTTTGGGAACAATAACAGCTATTGCCAGGATAACGAGATTTCCTGGCTTGACTGGGGGCTTTTGGAAAAAAACAGGGAATTGTTTGAATTTTTTAAATTCATGATCCGTTTCCGCGGCAGGCACCCGGTAATCCGCAAGAAACTCCCGGATGCGATCTGCGGCATGGAGGCGATGCATTCCCACGATGTGGATGCCGACAGGACGGAACTTCCGGAAAATGCAAGGACTATTGCCATTAGCTTTGCCGGCTATGACAGAGAGAACGGCAGGGACGATTTGGTCTATGTGGCAGTCAATACCCACTGGGAGGATGTGGAGATCACACTGCCCCGGCTGCACAGGAGAGGGGCTTGGTATCTGAGCGTCAATACTTTTGGGGACTGGAAGGGACGTTATTTTTATGAGGGGGAGGACGGGGTAAGGATTGACCATGCATTTATCATGAAGCCGCGTTCGGTGGCCGTGTTCTACGGCCGGGCGTATTTGTCGCCGGAGCGGCTGTGAAAGTTTTTAGGTTTGACAGGAGGCAGAGAATCAGATGGAACAAAGAGAAAAAACCGGGCTGGTATTAGAAGGCGGCGGGATGCGCGGCATCTATACAGCCGGTGTGCTGGATGTGTTTTTGGAAAAGGGGGTGGAATTTGACGGTGTGATTGGGGTGTCGGCAGGTGTGGTACATGGCTGCTCTTTCCTGTCCGGGCAGAGAGGCAGAAGCATCCGTTATTATAAACGTTACTGCAAAGACTGGCGTTTTATGAGTTTTCGGAACCTGCTGCTGACCGGGGATATGGTGGGGGAGAAGTTCTGCTACCATGACCTGCCAGACCGGCTGGATCCCTTTGACTATGAGGCTTTTGGGCAGTCGCGGGCAGAATTTTATGCGGTTTGCAGCAATGTGGCAACAGGGAAGGCAGAGTATCTGCGGATGGAGGATTTGAAAAAGCAGGTGGATATCATGCGGGCTTCTGCCTCTTTGCCGTGCATATCGAAGATGGTGCGGCTGAACGGGAAGAAATACCTGGATGGCGGCTGCACGGACAGTATCCCGGTGCGTGCATTCCGCCGTATGGGTTTTTGCCGGAATGTGGTGGTGCTGACCCGGCAGGAGGGTTATGTGAAGCAGGCAGAGATGAGCGGCCTGGTACGCCTGCGCTATTGGCGCTATCCGCGGCTGGTGAGGGCGATGGAGAGGCGCCATGTGGATTACAATAAGACAATCCGTTATATCAGGAGGCTGGAGGAAGCGGGCGAAGTGTTTGTGATTTGCCCGAGCCGCGAACTGACGATTGGACGGATGGAACATAATCCGCAAAAAATGCAGGAGGCATACGATTTGGGGCGACAGGATGCCCTGCAACATATGGACAGGCTCCTCAAATGGCTGAAAACATCTTAATCGATGGCCGCTTTCTGCCGAAATATTATATATAAGAAGGAAGGCAGGGGGTGATGTTGTGGGAGCAGATAGAATCGGAGGTCTAAAGAGGGAACAAAAAACTTCCGGGCAGGATCAGATCCGGATGCTAAAACTACAGGGGAAGCAGGTTTCAACCGGAGGAGGGATGAGCCGGACGAGCAAGCTGTTTGTGGAGACAGTGGCGCGCAACAGAGGGGGTATGAGCAAGGCGCAGATCCAGAAAAAGCTGCAGAAAATTAAGAATAAGCTAAAGTCCGGTGCCCGGCTGACGGGAGAGGAGAAGGAATTTTTGCGGGAACATGCACCGGAACTTTACCGGAAGGTAATCGCCTTAGAACGCGAACGTGCGGCCTATGAAGAACAGCTAAAGGCCGCAAGGACGCGGGATGATGCAGAAAAGATCCGGATGGACAAAATGGCGATGGCAGCAGCCGTTGCCAAGAAAGAAGATGCAGAGTTTCTGATGATACGGACAGCGCAGCTGCAGGCGGCGGAGGCAGAGACGAGAAAGCAGGTGTTATCAAAGCCCTGGAAGCATGAACTCGACAGGAAACAGAGAGAAAAGCGGGAACGGGCGGCGAAAAGCCAGGTGAATACCGAACGGAGGATGAAACGCCTGCGCAAATGGGACAATGGCAAGATGCGGGAGGTGGTGGCCGGGGAAGAGGTAAAAAACAAGACGGAGCAAGGAACCCCGAGCCAGGATTTGTCGGAGCATACCAAAAAAGTGCAGGAGTCTGTCCGCCTGACAGAGACACAGACGGTGATCCCGGGATATACGGCGGGGGAGGGAGGCTCGCCGGACGCTTCACTCGGCATTTCCCAGGGGAAGGCTGTGTATAGTGCAATGGCCTCCAAGGTGACGGATAACCCGCCGGAGAAGGACGGCACATACAGTAAAAAGGCATGAGATATTGGATTTTCCTATGTCATCTATAAGAGATATAGTATTTGACTGATAGGTGGGATTCGTGCATAATAGAGGAAACAAAACACGGAATGATTCCACAGGAGGAAAATCGGAATGGTAAAACTGTATGAGGGCGGTGCATTTCTGGTAAACGGAACCGAACTGATGCCGGAAAGCGAAGCGGAAAAGGTAGCTTCCCTGACCGGGAAAGAGGCAGATAAGGATGAGGCCAGGAAGGGGACTATCGCGTACTCGATTTTGGAGGCGCATAATATTTCCGGGGATATGGAGAAGCTGCGGATCCGTTTTGACGCGATGGCCAGCCATGATATCACCTTTGTGGGGATTGTCCAGACCGCGAAGGCATCCGGCATGGAAAGGTTTCCCCTGCCCTATGTGTTGACGAACTGCCACAATTCCTTGTGTGCGGTGGGAGGGACGATCAACGAGGACGACCATGTATTTGGGCTGTCGGCCTGTAAAAAATATGGCGGAATTTTTGTGCCCCCGCATATCGCTGTGATCCATCAGTATATGCGGGAGGTGATGGCCGGCTGCGGGAAGATGATCCTGGGATCTGACAGCCATACCAGATATGGCGCCTTGGGGACCATGGCAGTCGGTGAGGGCGGCGGGGAACTGGTGAAACAGCTTCTGTGTGATACATATGATGTGGATTACCCGGGCGTGGTGGCAATTTACCTGGATGGGAAGCCGCAGCCGGGGGTGGGTCCCCAGGATATTGCGCTGGCTATCATCGGGGCTGTATACCAGTGCGGATATGTGAAGAATAAAGTAATGGAGTTCGTGGGGCCGGGAGTGGCTTCCATGACAACGGATTTCCGCAACGGCATCGACGTGATGACCACGGAGACCACCTGCCTGTCTTCTATCTGGAGGACGGATGAAGATACAAAAGAATTTTTAGCCATGCATGGCAGGGGGGAGGATTACCGGGAACTGAACCCGGCAGATGTGGCATACTATGATGGCGTGGTGTATGTGGATATGAGCACCGTGAAGCCCATGATTGCATTGCCGTTCCATCCAAGCAATACTTATGAGATTGAAGAACTGAATGCAAACCTGGGTGATATCCTCCGGGGAGTTGAGGTGGAAGCCACGAAGGTGACCGGGAACCCGGATATCAATTTTTCGCTGACAGACAAGATCGTGGACGGAAAGCTGATGGTGACCCAGGGGATCATAGCAGGCTGTGCAGGCGGCAATTATACCAATGTGATGGAGGCAGCCCATATCCTGCGGGGGAAGAGCTGCGGGGCAGATGCATTCTCCTTGTCCGTGTACCCTTCTTCACAGCCGGTGTACATCGATTTAGTGAGGAAAGGTGCGATTGCCGATCTGATGGCAGCAGGCGCCGTTTTAAAGACAGCCTTCTGCGGGCCTTGCTTCGGCGCGGGAGATACTCCTGCCAACAACGGGTTTTCCGTCCGCCATACCACCCGCAATTTCCCGAACCGTGAGGGTTCAAAGCCAGGGGTGGGACAGATGTCAGCAGTGGCTCTGATGGATGCCCGTTCGATCGCCGCGACGGCAGCAAACGGGGGGATCCTGACGGCAGCAACCGATGCGGCAGATGGTTACCGGGTACCGGAATATGCATTTGATGGCAGCGTGTACAAGGCCAGGATTTACCAGGGCTACAACAAGGGGGATGAGAAGGCAGAACTGGTCTACGGCCCTAATATTAAGGACTGGCCCAGGATGAGTCCCCTGACAGACAACATCCTTTTAAAGGTCTGTTCAAAGATCTTAGACCCGGTGACTACTACGGATGAACTGATCCCGTCGGGAGAGACTTCCTCCTACCGTTCCAATCCCTTAGGTTTGGCAGAGTTTACGCTTTCCAGGAGGGATCCGGGATATGTGGGGAGGAGCAAGGAGGCGGACAAGGCCGAGAAGGCCAGGGTGGCCGGCGTCTGCCCGGCAGAGGCAGTGCCGGAATTGAAGGCTGTCTTTGATAAGATCCGGACGATTCCAGGCAGCGAGGATGTGGAAGCGCTGGAGACGGAGATTGGGAGCATGGTCTATGCCAGGCGCCCCGGCGACGGCTCTGCCAGGGAGCAGGCGGCCAGCTGCCAGCGTGTGATCGGGGGCCTTGCCAATATCTGCACGGAGTATGCGACGAAACGCTACCGCTCCAATGTGATGAACTGGGGGATGATCCCGTTCCAGATGGAAGGTGAGCCGGAGGGTTTTGAGGTTGGGGATTACATCTATGTGCCGGGGATCAAGGCGGCGTTAGACGGCGATATGAAAAATATCCGTGCCTATGTGGTGGGGGAGGAAGTGAGGGAGATTACTCTGTATATCGCAGATATGACGGAGGATGAAAAGAAGATCGTCAAGGCAGGGTGCCTGATCAACTATAACAGAAACCGGTAAGGATGATAAATTGAATAAATTGTAAAAATTTTGTTGACAATTGAAACAATTAGTATTATACTATCAGAGGTATCGAGGCGTGGCTCAGTTTGGTAGAGCGCTGCGTTCGGGACGCAGAGGCCGCAAGTTCGAATCTTGTCGCCTCGATGTACTCTTAGCAGTACAAGCCGTTGGTTAAGGCCTCATGGTCAAGCGGTCAAGACGACGCCCTCTCACGGCGTAAACCCGGGTTCGATTCCCGGTGAGGTCATCAGATGCTTTGGACAGTGTCCAAAGCATTTTTGATGCTTCCGTAGCGCAGTTGGTAGCGCAACGCATTCGTAATGCGTGGGTCGCCGGTTCGAGTCCGGCCGGGAGCTTGGAAAATAAGGAGTCATAAGAGGCAAAAAAGTGCGTAAACATCGGGGTTTACGCACTTTTACGTTTTTTCTCTATAAGTCTTACATAACGGCTACGTAAGTCTTCTGTAGGCAAAATTAGGGGAAAATTGCTGATTTTCTGGGGGAAAGAAAATGGCATAAAAACCACAAAAAAGGGGTTTTCCGAAAGATGCATTAGGATTTCCATAATTAGGACAGGGAAGAAATTCTTATGGCAAAACTGATTATTACCTGCGATGATCACAAAGGAAGAGTCCGTGCCAGAACGACAGTGGAGTATGTTGACGGCTCTAGGGGACGACTAAAAGCCTATGGAGGAAGCAAGAGAGAGGCATTCCGCCATTGGATACCCTCTTTTTCATGTCTTTTGATAATTTTGAGTCAGACATAGCGTATGAGGAACGGGTATTTAAGCCGTGGAGACTATTTATCATGGACAGTGGTGAGATTATAGAAAAGCTGGCGGAAGTGCGTATTAGGATTAGGGAATGGGAGCCAGAGACCGTCTGTTGCTTTTATGTCAGGAATAAATGTTCATCGGGGGGACTGATTTAGAAATTTGATGGAGGATAGGGATGTTTGAGATAAAAGATACCAGGTTTCCAAAAGAATTCATGGGGATGACATGAAATCGATCTTCTTTTTCCGGGTTGTAAATATAAACGGGAAAATGGTGAGAGTAGGCGGGAACATAGGTGAAGTGAGACTGTGCAGAACATACAGGATCGAATTGGGCAGACAGTTGAGTGAGCAGTAGGAGTTCCAGGTAATAGAGCCATAGGGATAAAAATCAGGGGAAAAAATTATCTACTGCCGGTAGATTTACAAACCGGGAGGGATGCGCTATAATGTTGACATCAGGAGAGAAAGGAAGAAAAAACAATGACAGCCATGTTCATGACCAGCAAATGCAAAAAGCAGCAGCAGAAACGCGCTTGTGGGAAGCGTGCATTTGTGATGGGCTCATGGATAAGCAGGAAAACAGGGCAGGCAGATCCGGATTCCGGGATTAGATATACCGGAAGTTGAATTTTGTGGAACCGCAGACCGCTTATCCGTGATGGGTAGGCGGTTTTTTCGTGCGGCAAAGTACGCCAAAACGGGGTGAAGGGAATGGATTTCTATCAAAGCGAAGCAGCTTTATAAGGACGGATTTAGTCCTGATACGCGCATATAGCTTAACTGGCAGAGCAGCCGGCTCTTAACCGGCAGGTTCAGGGTTCGACTCCCTGTATGCGCACTGGGCGTGTGTAACTCAGTCGGAAGAGTAACCGGCTTTTAACCGGTAAGCCGTGGGTTCGAGCCCCACCACACGCACGCACCGATGTACGGCTGGACGGAGGTGTCCTGGATCTGAAACTTAAGAATGCGGATTGGCGTAGAGGGAGCGCGGCCGACTCTGACCCGGCAGGCAGAGGTTCGATTCCTTTATCCGCAGTTTCTAAAGAAGTCCGTATATGCGGCAAACTATCGAGATTGGAGTTCGGGACAGTCACCGAGGTCAGGCAGCTTGGCCTTAGTTCATTGTCCTTAGACGAATAGAGGGGATATAGCGTAATTTGGCTCCCGCTGGAACCGTTCGAGCCGGTTTATCCTTGCTTTAAGCGGTTACGATTAAATTTTGAAGAAATAACAGGGGGAAGGAAAGATGTCCGGAACACATAGACGAAAACACCAGAGGAAGCTTAAGCAGAAAAGCGCTTATCAGAAGCGTTTGTTTACGTTGTCCTTATGGTGCCTGAACTCCGGAATATAAAGCCCTTAAATGGCCTCCGTCTGAGTATTCGCCCATAAGGAAGGAGATGTTTTATTCAGAAAGGAGAGCATGACATGAGTTACCCTGTGATAGATCCGGTAGCCACCGGCGACAGGATCAATACATTGAGGAAGGAACTGGGATTCAGCGTGGCTTACCTGAAGGAATATTTTGGGTTTGCCACCACCAATGCCATTTATAAGTGGCTCCATGGGGAGTCCCTGCCGTCCCTTGACAATATGGTGGCAATGAGCGTGTTATTCGGCGTTCCAATGAATGATATTGTTGTGTATCATTAGAGGCGGATGATTGTAAATATTATCATTTGCTGTTATTGAGGCTGTGAAAAAAGTTATTATTTTTGTGGGAAAGCAACAGAATGCTACAGAAAACCGTTGTTTTCAACACCGCGGGATGAACTTTTTTCCCAGCCTTTTTTGTTTGTGATGAGATATTAGGCAGTCTTAAAATACCTGACGAAGTGGGGCAGTATCGATCATGGGGGCAGATTCTAGGGATTATTCATGAAACAGTTATGGGAGAAAACGAGCCGCTTGTCTTGTGCGGTAGGCAACACTGCAATGTGCAGGAAGAATGTGACGGTATGCGTTTTATCCCCTATATGATAGTTTTGGATATTTCCATTACCTGCCATATGGGGAGCATATATTCTTAGTATAATTATGCATTTCCCTAGTTCAGCTGATTTTTCAATCAGATCTCCAAAATGCTTATCTGTAAAAAATCCATCATAAAATATAAGCCATACTTTCTCTGAAGATACAGTAGGAGGAGGTATGTAGGGAATTGGAATTTTTAAGGGTTTTAAGTAAAAATCCGATTGACAAATGTTTTTTTCGGAGTTATTATTATAAAATAATTTTACAAGTTAATGTGTCGATAAGGAAGAGTACCGATTTTAAGGCCTGCAGAGAGCCATGGTAAGGTGTGACATGGTGGCTGGATTTTCGGGAAAATCGCCTTTGAGCAGTCCGGCTGAAGGAGGGGGGCAGGTGCCGCCTCTGTGTAGGCCAGACCGGAGGACGCCCGTTACAGCGCCACCTATTATGCCGCCGGGGCGGCTGATGGGGATGAGTGGCTGCTTTTGGCAGCAATAAGGGTGGTACCGCAGAAGTCTTGGCTTTTGTCTCTTAGGGGACAAGGGCTTTTTTTATTACCCGCTTATTCCGCAAAACAGGCGGAAAAAAGAGGTCAGTCCTGCTGTCGGGGACAGCGGTTGGCAATAGATATTATACATGATATATGTTAAGGAGGATGGAGAATTATGAAAAAGAATGTAAAAATCATGGCGCTGGCATTGTCGGCGGCAATGGCGCTCAGCATGGCGGGCTGCGGCTCTTCCGGCAGCCAGGATGCAGGGACAACGGCGGCTGCTAAGGAAGAAAGCACAGCAGCAGAGGCAGGAAGCGAAGAGTCAGGTGACAGTGCAAAGGCAGCGCCGGAAGGGGCGACCGTCTTTAAGCTGGGAACCACGGTAAACGAGCAGGACAGTTTCCAGGTGGCAGCAGAGAAGTTTGCGGAGCTGGTGGCGGAGCGCACAAACGGCGCTTATGCCATTGAGATTTATCCCAACGGAACCTTAGGCGGGGAGCGTGATATGCTGGAGAGCATGCAGATCGGCACCCTGGATATGGGAATTATCACCAGCGGCCCGTTCATCAATTTCTCGTCGGCAATGGGGGTTTTGGACATGCCGTATTTGTTTGCCAGCAATGAGGAGGCTTATGCGGTCTTAGACGGTGAGATCGGGCGTGAACTTTTGGATACCCTGGAGGATTCCGGGCTTAAGGGCCTGGCCTATGCGGAGAGAGGCTTCCGCAACCTTACCAACAGCGTAAAGCCGATCCAGACGGCGGCAGATCTTTCCGGCATGACGATCCGCATTATGGAAAATGATGTCTATACGGCCAGCTTCCAGGCGATGAATGTCAATGCAACCCCCATGGCCTGGGCAGACGCCCTGACCGCTTTGCAGCAGGGGACTGTGCAGGGACAGGAAAACCCGATCAACGTGATCTATTCCTACAGCCTGTGGGAGTCCCAGAAATATGTGACCCTGGATCGCCATTCCTACTCAACGGCGATTATCACCATGAGTGCATCCCTGTTTGATTCCTTAGATGCCGACACCCAGCAGATCTTTTTGGATGCCGCCCAGGAGGCAGCCGAGTATGAGCGGGCATGGGTGGCTGACCAGGAGAGTTCCCAGCTGCAGGCGTTAAAGGACAATGGCATGGAAGTGATTGAAGAGCCTGACTTAGCTTCCTTTAAAGAGGCAGTGCAGCCGGTTTATGACCAGTACAGTGAGTACAGTGACTATGTGTCAAGGATCCAGGAAGTAATTGCAAACATGGAATAAGGCCGTTTGAGGCCGTTTGAGGTGAAAGGCCGCCGCCGCAGTGCATTGGCAGTGTGGCAGGCTGCCATAGCCGCAGGGCAACAAAACAGATACGAAAGGGGAATCCAATCTTGGTTATTGTTCGTGGTATTCATAAAATCAGTGATATGCTGGATAAGGCCATGGAGTTTGTGATCGTAGTGATGCTGGGCGCAATGGTGGTGATCACAGGAGCGCAGATCGTATGCCGTATATTTTTTACCTCCCTGGCCTGGAGTGAGGAGGCAACCCGGTATCTGCTGATCTGGAGCACACTGTTAGGGGCAGGCTGTGTCTATAAGCATGCCGGCCATATCTCCATAACCATTGTCCAGGATAATTTGCCAAGCAAGGCAAAGGATGTTCTGCAGATCGTGATCCATGGGCTCTGCAGTTTCTTGTTTATCCTGATTATGTGCTATGGGATCCAGTATTTTGGCAAGCAGGGCAAGCAGCTGTCACCGGCAATGCGTCTGCCGATGCGCTATATCTATACCTGCATCCCCCTAGGGTGCGGGATTATGGCGTTCCATGCATTGGATGCAATGATCCAGAATGTGCTGCATTTGTTTGGGAAGGAGGCGTAATATGGCGGCGTTACTGTTTGTTACTTTTATTGTGATGCTCCTTTTAGGAGTCCCGGTGGCATTCTCTATTGTGCTCTCTTCCGTGGCTGTCATGGCAAAAGGCAATGTCCAGCTGCTGATGGTGGTACAGAGGATGTTCGCTTCCACAGATTCTTTTTCCTTGATTGCAGTGCCGTTTTTTATCTTTGCCGGTGACCTGATGGCAAAAGGGAAGGTATCCAAAGTCCTGGTGGAGTTTGCAGAGGCATTGTTGGGGATGATTAAAGGCGGGCTGTCTATCGTGTCGGTTCTTGCGGGGATGTTTTTTGCGGCAATTTCAGGCTCCGGCGCGGCGACGACAGCAGCCGTGGGCGCCACCCTGATCCCGGAATTGAAAAAGAGGGGCTATGACGAAGCAAAATCTGCCGCCCTGATTGCTGCCGCGGGTACGATCGGTGTTGTGATCCCGCCGTCCGTCCCGATGGTGCTCTATGCTGTGATTGCCGAGCAGAGCGTCAACACTTTATTTAAAAACGGTTTTGCGCCGGGTGTTCTGATGGGGGCAATCCTGATTGCGATCTCTCTTTATGAGGCACATAAGAATAATTATCCCAAGGGCGCGGCGTTTTCCTTTAAGAATGTGGCCAGAAGCTTCGGCAGGGCGATCTGGGGCATCCTGATGCCGTTGATTATCCTGGGAGGGATTTTCTCCGGGTATTTCACCCCGTCGGAGGCTGCGGATGTGGCAGTGATCTATGCTATCCTGGTATCCGCCTTTGTGTACCGGGATATGGGCCTTAAGGAGTTGTACAACATCATGAAGGGCAGTGCAAAGACCTCTGCAGTCATTATGATTATCATTTCCTGCAGCGGCCCGTTCGGCTGGGTGCTGGCGAACTGGAAGATCCCGGAGGCGATTTCCAGTTCTGTACTGAGTGTCTCTAACAATCCTTACATCATTATGCTTCTGATTGCAATCATCATCCTGATTGCCGGTGTGTTCATGGAGACCTCCTCGGCGATCATCATCCTGACGCCGGTTTTCCTTCCGCTTGTGAAGGCCATGGGCATCAGCCTGGTGCATTTCGGGATTGTGTTTGTGGTGGGCATTGCGATCGGCATGATCACGCCGCCGGTGGCGATCAACCTATTTGTCGCCTCGGGAATTACAGGCCTGCCGATTGAAAAGATAGCCAAAGCGGTAGTGCCGTACCTGCTGGGGCTGATATTGGTGTTCTTTATGATTTTGTATGTGCCGATGCTGGTTCCGGGGCTGATGTAGGGGAGTAAGGCAGGGATCGAACAGATGCCATGCCTGGGCAGCTTCTGGTATCTACAGAACCCTTATATTCCCGTAAACGCGCTTAGGGTGTGTTTTGCGGGGCTGCTTATAATTAAGAAAATGTCGCTTAACTGTATATTAAGCGACATTTTTTCTTTCTGAAAATCTATAAAAATTCATTTTTTCATAACCGAGTCGATTATAACATCATTTCTGACATGCGTCAACCGCAACCAATTCCCTTTTTTAACAAGAAATGCAAAAAAATTTCTTAATTTCTGTCGCTTAATATACAGTTATGCGACAATTAGGATTCCACAAAGAGGGCACTTGGGAAAGGAAGTGGAAAACATCTGGTATTTGTTGGATTGCCGGGGGAGAGAGGAACAGGCAACCGTGGATCTGTGCAAAAAATTTGTATCAGAGAACCTTTTGGAAGCGGCATGGATCTTAAGGTGCCAGAAGCTGCTGCGCTATCAGGGAGAATGGCATGTGGCAGAGAGGAATCTTTTTCCGGGATATGTGACACTGTCCGTTTCCGGTGAACATGGAAATAAAAATTCATTGGAAGAAATGTTAGCGGGGATATTTCCCCAAAGCAGCAGGGAAGAAAGAAACGGGAGTCTTTATGCAGTTGGGAGAAGCAGAGAGGAGAGGCTGAAAAGGCTTTGCCGCGGCAGTACGTTGGTATGCTTATCCAGAGGGTGCATCTATGGCAGGGATCTCATAGTAACAGGAGGGCCGTTGGCGGGATATGAAGGAAGTATCCGTAAGATAGACCGCCATAAGCGGATCGCCTGGGTGGAGATGCCTGGAGGGAATGACGGCGGCAGTGCAAAAGAAGCAGCCGTGCTCCGCAAGATCTGCGTGGGGCTGGAGGTTTATGAGAAGTATATACAGGATTAAGGCCTGAATCACTGAAGCATTGGCACAGGGATTCAGTTCTTATGGTTATATTGGCAGCGGGAGGCCGCAGAGGGAGCGTCAATGCTTTTATCTGGGGGATGGCGGAGCCTGCCCGAAAAGGCTCTGCCTTAAGAGCCTGGAAAAAATGTGGCCGCCATGCAAGGCGCTCTTTAAATTAGGAGAAAAAATATGTGGTATGTAATACAGACGCTGGGCGGGGAAGAGGAACATACTGCCGATATGATAAGGAAGAGGGTTCCCCCTGATTATATGAAAGAATGTTTCGTCCCGAAGCGGGAGCGGATAAAAAAATTTGGCGGGCAGTGGAACAAGGTCGAGGAGACTTTGTTCCCTGCCTATATTTTTGTGGTTACGGACAGGCCGGAGGAACTGTACCAGGAATTGAGGCAGGTGCCGAGGCTGACGAAGGTACTGGGGAGGGAGGGACAGAATTTCTATCCCTTGGATGAGGGGGAGGAAAGGCTGGTTCGGGAGATTGGCGGCCAGGCACACCGGGCACCGGTGTCCAAGGTTGAGGTAGGGGAAGGAAAACAGATCCGCGTGCTAGAGGGGCCGCTGAAGGGTTACGTGGGGGATGTGGTGAAGGTGGATCTGCATAAAAGGGAAGCATTGATCCGGATCAGGTTCATGGGGCGGGAGACGGAACTAAGGCTGGGGATTGAGATGGTGGGGGAGAAAAGGGGGAAATAAAAGGGGCTATGGGAAAGGTTACGTGCGGTTCTGGAAGAGGCTATAAAAAACCAGCATATGAAAAGCTGTATAACAGGAGGATAAAACGGTGCCTGGATCTTGGGCTGTCCATCATTGGCTTGACAATAGCCATCCCTTTATACCTGGTTATTGCTGTTGCGATAGTGGCAGACACAGGGTTCCCGGTGTTCTACCGACCCCTCCGGGGCGGGTACCGGGGAAAAC
>RAYB01000026.1 GCA_003669055.1 bacterium 1XD21-70 | reverse complement strand
AAATCACTATTTCATTGAGCAACATACCAAAAACCGCATAAATTTGAAAACCCAGAGCCTTAAAGGGCTCTTTTTTATATAGATAAATCCAAGAAAGGGGTAAAACCATGGAAACAATCAGAATCAACCAAGGTGGCAAAATGTATGGCATCAAAAGCATCCGCCCTGTTGGTGGGCATGTGATCCAGGTCGTGTTTGCCGATGGGATCCCGGAAAGCTTTGGGGACATCCAGGTGTATACTTCCGGGGGTATCCAGTGCGCGGACCTGCCTGGTTACAGTACGGTATACCGGCAGGACGGGGATACGGTATACCTGTCCGATGACGGCAGTGTGCACCAGCCCCCAGGGGATCCGGGAGGGCAGCCGACAGAGCCCTACGTGCCAACATTAGGGGAACTGCAGGGGGCGAAGAAAGCGGAGGTGGCAGCAGCCTGTGAACGGGTCATTTACAGAGGGGTCAGTGTCACCCTGGGGGATGGTAAAACGGAGCATTTCTCCCTTACAGAGCATGACCAGCTTAATTTATTTGGTAAACAGGCCCAGCTGGCAGCAGGGGCTGGGCTGCTGGAGTACCATGCAGACGGCCAGCCCTGCCGGTATTACAGCGCCGCAGACATGCAGACAATCATCCAGGAGGCCATGTGGCACGTATCCTACCATACCACATACTGTAATGCGCTCAACATGTGGATCGCTGGCTGCCAAGAAAACGAGGAGGTGGAGGAGATTTTTTATGGTGCAGACGTACCGGGGGAGTACAGATCAGAGGTGTTAAATGCATATCTTTTACAGATAGCAACTATAGCTGGGGGGAGTGGGGATGGGGAAGCATCTTAAGTATTTGTCCCTGTTTGCAACAGGGGGTCTGCTTTATAACCTTTTAGAGATGGCCTTTCGTGGCTGGAGCCACTGGACAATGTTTATCCTGGGCGGCATCTGCTTTATCTGCCTGGGATTAATCAATGAGATAATCCCATGGGAAGTGCCTCTGTGGAAGCAGGTGCTGGTTGGCGCCGGTATAATCACAACATTGGAGTTTGCCACCGGCTGTATTGTAAATCTATGGCTGGGATGGCAGGTATGGGACTATAGCCAGATGCCTGGAAATGTCCTGGGGCAGGTGTGCCCGCAGTTTTTTGTGCTTTGGGTACCAGTATCTTTAGCCGGGATCGTGCTGGATGATTATTTACGGCACTGGGTATTTGGCGAGGAGAAACCACATTACAAACTCCTGTCGAAGGCTTAGAAGAGCCTATAAGGCTTTTATGCTTAATCTGGAAGGGGGTGATGGAGGTGTATGTGAATGCTGAGACAATCCTATCGGCGGCAGCTTTACTGGGGGCAGTGGGGGCAATATTAGGGGGGCTATTTGCCGCCTACAGCTGGTATCAGAAGCAAAACAAGCAAGATGAGGATATCAAGGCCATGAAGGAGGAAATGTGCCTGCTGACCTATGGAGTCCTGGCCTGCTTAAAAGGGCTTAAAGAAATGGGGCGCAATGGCTCGGTGACTGAAGCCATAGACAAGATTGAAAAACACATGAACCAGGAAGCGCATAAATAGAAAGTAGAGTTTTATTACCGGGCAACCGGAAGAAAGAGAGGAAAATGAATGAATATAAATCCAAACGAAATGATGCAGTACCTGTCAGCCCTGCTGATCCTTATCGGGATCATGGCCTTTCTTGTGTCGGTAATCACCCAGGTGATTAAATCATGGCCTGGCCTGGATACGCTGCCTACATCGGCAGTGGTGATTGTCCTATCGCTGGTGCTGTGCCCGGCGTCATTTGTGGCCATGATGTCCTGGCAGAAAAGGAATATTGAGTGGTATATGATATTTGCCTGTATGATCGCTGCCTTTATTGTGGCACTGGTGGCTATGGACGGCTGGGAGAGGCTAAAGGATATCTGGGAGAGAACCGGATATAAGGATAAGGAATAATTGCACCAGTAATATGCAGCAGGAGAGTATTCAGACCCGAGGAAGTATTCCCCGGGTCTGTCTGGTGATGGAAGTTAACCGGTTGGCGGCAGGTCTCTGCATAATTCATCCAGAGAAACCTCCAGTGCATCGGCCAATTTGATGGCAGTGTCCACCTTGCACCGATCAAAACGCTCTATGTCTTCAATGGTCCGCTGAGAGACTCCGGAGAGTTCAGACAGAGCGCGAAGGCTTAATGACTTGCGATTGCGGATTTCTTTTAAACGCATGGCGATACCTCCTGAATCAAGTAAATAGTAGTACAAGACCAACAACGACTATGATAAGCCAAACAACAGAACCTACAAGCCCGACCAATGCTTTTACAGTGTTTTTCATCTTGCATAGAAAATGGAGATATGTTATAGTTTTTGTGGGGAGGTTTCCCTCCCCGGGTGATTATTGGAGACTCTCAATTATCATTTTGATAATCGCTAAGAGAGTTCCGATTTGTAAGGTGAGCTGGATGAGTGCTGATACCACTTTTTCCAGCTCCTTTATTTTTCTCTCCACTTCTTTTTCACCTCCTCTCTATGATTTTATTATACCACGTTATAACGTGGAAGTCAAGAAAAAATTGGATTTATTAAAATCAGGAGATGAAAAGACAATTGACATGGCCAGATCATCAGGGCACTCTTCCAGCGAAGTGTGTTCTTTTTTTGAAAATTTAAAAGAGGAGAATTTTTATGACAGCAGTAGAAAAATTAATCAGCATAGCCAAAGAAGAAAACGGGTATCTGGAAAAGAAATCAAACAAGGATTTGGACAGCAAGACAGGGAATGCCGGCAGCAGCAATTACACAAAATACGCCCGTGACCTGTATCCGTCCCTCCAGGGGCAGCCCTGGTGCGACATGTATGTGGATTGGTGCTTTGTCAAAGCTTTTGGGCAGGCAGCAGCACGCCAGCTATTGTGCGGCGGATTCAGTGCCTATACCCCTACTTCCGCCCAATACTATAAGGATAAAGGCCGGTGGCGCACGTCACCAGAGCCAGGGGACCAGGTATTCTTTAAAAATTCCGTCCGGATCTGCCACACCGGCATTGTTACCAGGGCAACATCTGACAGAGTGTACACTATTGAAGGCAATACCAGCGGGGCTTCCGGGGTGGTTGCCAATGGCGGCGGGGTCTGTGAGAAATCCTATGGCCTGGCATATTCCGGGATAGCCGGGTATGGCAGGCCGGATTGGAGCCTGGCCGAGGATCCCTGGTACGTGAAAGGGTGGCACCATGACCAGAATGGGTGGTGGTATGCTGACACTGAGGGCACATACCTGAAATCTTGCTGGCAAGTCATTAATGGCCATAAATATTATTTTAACCAGGATGGATATGCCGTGACGGATTGGCAGCAGATCGGCGGTAAGTGGTATTACTTTGAGCCTACAGCCGGGCATCCCCTGGAGTGTGCGCTTTATGTGACAGATGCGGATGGGGTACAGGCTCCCGGGATAATGGGGTGAACTGATACGGTGATGGGAATTTAGTACCGGCTGACAGGGGATTCCAAGTTGGCCGGTATTTTTTGTTACCATAGCCCAGTTGGCTCATATACATATGGCCCGCCCATGGCAGTTGCGCCCCTCAACATGGTCCGGAGGGTAGTGGATTATGCGGTGTCAGAGATTCCGGCAGAAAAAATCAGCTTGGGGATCCCGAATTATGGGTATGACTGGCCTCTGCCCTATGTGCGGGGGGCAACCAAGGCAACGACCATCGGAACCCTGGAGGCAATCCGCCTGGCAATTGACCATGGGGTAGAGATACACTTTGACGAGAGGGCTATGTCCCCTTATTTCCGGTATTGGCAGTATGGGATCCAGCATGAGGTATGGTTTGAGGATGTGAGGAGCCTGCAGGCAAAGTTCAGCCTGGTGAAGGAATATGGTCTGAGCGGGGTGGGGTATTGGCAGCTGATGCGGTATTTCCGTGCAAACTGGTTATTGCTGGAAGAGATGTTTATGGCAGAGCGAGGGTATCCGTGACAGCCCCTGGCACATATTAGGCTCTAAAAGCTGGGGTTTCATGGAAATAAATGTTGACGCTCCCGGGGGGATAAAGTATAATAATATAGAAAACAGGCAACCGCCGGGAAAGAGATTACCCCGGCTGTTGTTTTGTGGAGGACAATACATACATCGTGAAGAGGGGATGCTATGAGACAGTTTTTTGGTATGAGCAGGAATGGGGATCTGCGGGAGGCCGTAAGCGGGCTTGGGAGACCGCAGCTGCTCCTTTTGATGTCCAATGAACGGCAGTTTGAGAAACATGTGGAGGAATTGGAGAAGCTTTTTCCGGGAGTTCCCAGCATCGGATGCATTGGGATGAGTTATGATGTCCAGGTGGTAGAGAACGGTGTCGGGGTGGTAGCATTTCTGGACGGGGTCTGTGCCACGGCGAATGTGCTGGAGCAGGTGTCCTTGATGCCGGTTCGGTATATCGACCGCCTGGAAAAGGACGTAAGCAAGGTGAATGCTTCTGCAAAAGATACGGTCTGTATTGATTTTTGTTCGGGGAATGATGCCTGTGTGCTGACCACGATGCACAGTGTGTTAAAGCAGCGGGGGATCTCCCTGGTAGGCGGGACTGGCGACGGAGGTAAGGTTTCTGCCAACGGCAAAGTTTATCCGGACGGGGTTGCCTACGCATTGGTCCGCAATGAGAACGGAAGGGTAAAAGCATACAAGGAGAATATTTACCATACAAAAGGGGACTACCGTTTTATTGCATCCCGGACAGATAAAGCCAGATATATCCTTGGGGCGCTCAACGGCATGCCAGCCAGGCAGGTATACCAGAAGATCCTAAAGGTAAGCGAGCAGGAGATCCCGACCCAAACGTTTAAGAATCCGTTTGGTAAGATCAACGGAGAGGATATCTGCATCATTTCCATCAAGGAGGTAAACGGGGATGCATTGGCCTGCTTCCGCCAGGTGAATGATTCTGATGTGCTGGTATTGCTGGAACTCGGAGATTACCGCGCGGTTGTGAAGGAGACGATCAGCACGATCCGCAGGGAATTTCCCAGGGTCTCCGCGGTATTTTCTGTAAACTGCCTGTTCCGCTATAAGCTTTTCAGCCAGAATGGCTATATGCAGGAGTATCTGCAGGAGATGAGTGCCTTAGGCAGCCACAGCGGCCTGGTGGGATATGGCGAGCATTATAACAACCGCTTTGTCAACCAGTCCATGACCTGTGTGGTATTTGAATAAGGGAGGATGAGAAATGTCATTTTGGAAAAAATCCCGGAGTGAGGCAGGCAAAAGCCAAGATGCGAAGAGAGGGCTTTATCCGGTTCTGTTTGTGATGAATACCTTAAAGGATTACCGCAATGAACTTGTGCAAAAAGAAGTGGATTCCCTTCAAGAACTTGCCCTGGTGAGGAGTTCCTTTAACAAGGTTATGGAAGAGGCAGGGAATTTCCAGGGTAAGCTGCAGGATTTCGGGCAGAACTTTTTCAACATTGAACAAGTGTCCGGCGAATTTGAGGCAGTCAGGAATAAGATCAATGAGTCGGTTGTGCAGGCTCAGGGAGAGGTGTCGCAGCTAAAGGACAGTTCCATGCAGGTGGAAGAGCACTTTGTGGAGATGAACAGCACGTTTGAAGACCTCCAGGGGGCGGTGGAGAAGATCAAAAGCTGCATGAGTGAGATTGTCTCCATTGCAAACCAGACGAATATCCTCGCGCTAAATGCCTCCATAGAGGCAGCAAGGGCAGGAGCCCAGGGGAAAGGGTTCGCCGTGGTGGCCTCCGAGGTGAAAAAGCTGGCAGATGAAATTAAGGATCTGACAGCCCTGGTAGATTCCAGCATCAGCGATGTGGAGCAGGGCACGGATAAGTTAAACACCAGCATCCATACTTCCAGGCAGGCATTGGGGGATAGCATGGAGAAGGTGAATGAGACCTACGAGATGTTTGACAAGATCACGCAGGCGGCGGAAGGGGCGGCTTCTGTGCAGTCGCAGATTTCCGGGGTGATTGGGGATTCGAGGTCAGCTTTGCAGGTTCTGTGCGGTTTCTTTGATAAAATCAAGGATCAATACCAGGAGGTGGTAAAGCATATCAACCATGCAAGCTATCTTGGGACGACAAAAAGTGCCATGTTTGAGGATATTGATAATATGATGTCACAGATCCCGCCGATTATCCATGAGGACGGGGAGAGATGAAAAGGAGGCGCTGCAAAAAGCAGCGCCTCCTTCCGGTCACAGCGACAGCAGCCGGTCTGTCGCTTCGTCCATCCAGTCCTCATCCAGATATTCAATGGTTCCGGCATCGACATGGCTGGCAATGGCCGGGGCAATGGGCAGCTTGGCAAGAACAGGAAGCCCGAATTCCTCTGCAATCTCGTCAATATGGCTTTCCCCAAAGACGGAGATCTTCTTCCCGCAGTCCGGGCATTCGAGGTAACTCATGTTTTCGACCAGGCCGATGATCGGGATATCCATCTTCTTTGCCATATTGACCGCTTTGGAGACGATCATGGATACCAGTTCCTGGGGCGAGGTTACGATAATAATCCCGCCTACCGGCAGGGACTGGAATACGGTGAGGGGGACATCTCCGGTTCCGGGCGGCATATCTACAAACATATAATCGACATTCTCCCACAGCGCTTCCTGCCAGAACTGCTTGACGGCACCGGCAATGACCGGCCCCCGCCAGATCACAGGGTCTGTGTCATGGTCTAAAAGCAGGTTGGCAGACATGATGTCAATGCCGGTTGCGGTGGTAGCGGGAACCATCAGGCCGTCAGGGGTGACGCTGATGCCGTCCGTGCCAAGGCCGAAGGACTTGGGGATGGAAGGGCCGGTGATATCGGCATCTAAAATGGCAGTATGCTTGCCCCTGGCATTCATCCTGACAGCCAGGAGGGAAGTTACCAGGGATTTGCCGACGCCTCCCTTGCCGCTGACAATCCCAATGACTTTCCCCACCGAACTGGCCGGGTTTAACGGTTCAAGAAAGCTGGTGCGGTCCGCGGTGCGGCTGCTGCAGTTTTCTCCGCAGGAACTGCAGTCATGGGTACAATTTGCACTTGCTTCGCTCATGTGAAATACCTCCTATTCGTGGCGCATTGCTTTTATGGCTCTGCAATGCCATACCAAAAAGAATACCACATTTGCCAAAAAAGGAAAAGCCCTTCTGACAGATTTTTTACTTGCATCTGGCTGCAGAAAGCGGTATCATGGAAGATAGAAAAAGTAAAAAGAAAGAGAATTTTGACAGATGGAAAAGAACAAATTAAACCGGGTTGTGTTGCTGCGTGCCATGCTGGTGGTCTGTGTGGCAGTATTCTTGGCCAGCGGGTTTATGCTGATCCGGGATTATATCCAGACAAGCAGGCAGCAGGAGACTTTTGACCAGCTGAGCAGCAGGTTCGCCATGGAAGCCAGGCAGGCAGCTGCCGGGCAGGAAGGGCAGGGGGCAGAAGAGGGGCAGCAGGCGCAAAAACAGCGCATGTCGCCGCAGGAATGGAGCATGCAGTGGGAGCGCCTGGCACAGGAACGCTTTGCAGTCTACCAGTCGATGAAGGCAGAGAACCCAGATATGGTCGGCTGGATCCGGATCCAGGGGACGGTGATTGATTATCCGGTGATGCAGACCCCGGACCGGGTGGATTTTTACCTGCACCGGGATTTTTATAAAAATAAAAGCAGCTATGGCACGCCGTATATGTCCGAGGTCTGCAGCTATGAGGAGCCAAGAACCAGCCTGATGATCAACGGGCACCATATGAAAAACGGTTCTATGTTTGCGGCGCTTCAGAATTATACGGAGCAGGCATATTATGCGGAACATCCCTATGTGCAGTTTGACACGATGGAGGAGGCCGGGAGTTATGAGATAGCAGCCGTAATCAAGCTGAGTGCCTCCGGAGACCAGAGCATCTGGCAGCAGCTTCTGTTCCCCAAAGAGGACGGGGATTTTGAGAAGGCATGGGAACGGGTAAAAGGGCAAAGTTTTTATGATACCGGGGTGGAACTTGAGAAGGGGGATGAACTGCTGGCGCTTGTGACTTGTGAATATACATTGAAAAACGGCCGGATTCTGCTGATTGCGAAACGGATTATCTGAATGGGGGAGAGATACATATGAACATGAACATGAATCCAAACAGTGAATTGCAGCAGTCGGTGGTCAGCGTCCCTGACCTAGTGAAGGTGCCGGAGGATCTTCTGAACCAGGCAAAAGAGTTTCAGGAAGCGATCATGATGTATTCCTGTGCGATCCGGGAAGTAAAGACCAAGCTGGAGGTTCTGAATGATGACTTGTCTATCCGCAACCAGCGCAACCCGATTGAAGTGATTAAATCAAGGGTGAAGAAACCCCGGAGCATTGTGGAGAAACTCCGTCGGCGCGACCTGCCGATCACCCTTGATTCGATGGTGAACCACCTGGATGATGTGGCGGGGATCCGGGTGATCTGTTCCTTTGTGGATGACATCTACAACGTGGCACGGATGTTAGTGAGCCAGGATGATATCCGGGTGATTGCGGTGAAGGACTATATCGAGCACCCCAAACCGAATGGCTACCGCAGCTATCATCTGATTGTGGAGGTTCCGGTCTTTTTTTCAGACCGTAAAAAGGATATGCGCGTAGAGGTTCAGATCCGCACCATTGCCATGGATTTCTGGGCCAGCCTGGATCATCAGCTCAAATACAAGAAGGATATCGGTACGGCGGCGGATGAGATCGGGGACGAACTGCGCAAATGTGCGGAGGTGATTGCCAAGACGGACCGCCATATGCTGATTATCCGCAAGAGCATTGAAGCGCAAAGCCGAAAGGCGAAGGGATGACCCCCGGAGCAGGTTTTCAATAGGAATAATAGGACAGGGTTTCGGTGATCCGGAACCCTGCTTTTTTATAAAGGGAAAGCGCCGGGGCATTGTCACCGGACACATGCAGGGCAAGGCGCAGGATATCAGTGCTTTTTAAGTACTTTAGGAGTTCAAAGACCAATCGGCTGCCGAACCCTTGGCCGCGCAGTTTTTGGGGAACCATGACCTGATGGAGGCAGAGGCAGGAGGCGGAGACCGGGGAAGTGAGGCAGGAGCCGACGGGGGAATCCGGGGCATGGCCACAAACGAGCAGCCAGCGTGCGCCCGGGGAGAGGATATCCCCGGGAGGGATCAGGGAAACATCGGTTTTTGGCAGGGATGGGAAGCGGGGCAATAAGCTGTTTCCAAGGGAAAATTCCATCTGATGTTCATCATGGGAATGTTCCGCCCCCAGGGCAATCAGCGCGGACAAGGTATCTTTACAGCCCAAAGGGGCGGCAAACAAAAAAACATAGTCCTCGAAATCTTCCAGGGCCAGAGCCAATAATTGGGAAAAACAGCCTTTTTGGCGTTCCTCTGGCAGGGTGAATGCAGCAATTTCCACGGTGTCATCATCCCAGGAGGACACAGCCAATGCGCCTATGAGTTTTTGGGGGCTGCCAAAGGCCAGGTAATGGCCCAGGGCACCCTCTTCCGGCGAAAGCGGATAAGATAAAGAAGAATTGTCATGGGCACGGCAGCTGGCGGCCAGCTGGGAAACGGACTGCTGCAGGCCTTGGGAAAGTGTAGTATAAGACCGGATATCCATCGTTTCCCTCCGTTCTCAGATGAGCCCTGTGACCAAGGGGACGACGATAACGGTCATCAGTCCGGCCACGGCCACAGCCAGGCTGCTCATAGCGCCTTCGATTTCCCCAAGTTCCATGGCTTTGGCTGTCCCGACAGCGTGGGCAGAGGTTCCCAGCGCCAGGCCGCGGGCGATCGGGTTGTCCAGATGTGTCCATTTGAAAATGCTTTCTCCGATGATATTGCCCAGGGTTCCGGTGATGATAATGCAGACAATGGTAATGGGCACGATCCCCCCGGCCTCCTCACTGACCCCCATAGCAATGGCGGTGGTGATGGATTTGGGGAGCAGCGACACGTAATAAGTATGGTTTAGGCCAAACAAAAGGCACATGGCAAAGATGCTGGCGGCGCTGGCCACTACGCCGGAGAATATGCCTATGATGACAGCTGCCAGGTTCTGGCGCAGCAGGGAAAGCTGCCTGTAGAGCGGGATGGCCAGGCAGACCGTAGTGGGGGTCAAAAGGTAGCCGATATATTTAGCCCCTGCTTCATATACGGCATAATCCACGCGTAAAAGCTTTAACACGACGATGCATAATACGATAGAGACCAGGATCGGATTGAGGACTGCCCATCCGGTTTTGCTTTTCAGCCAGGAACCAAACCAGAAAGTCAAAAGGCTGAGCACGGCGCCGAAATATAAGGATTCCTGGGTAAAGTTCATGATTGGCCAGCCTCCTTTTTTGATTTTAGATCCATGATAAGCTGTGCAGCCTTCCCGGTGGCAACCATGACAATGAGGGTGGAAGCCACGCAGATACTGACGATCGGCACGAGGGCGGACTGTATCTGGTGATAGCTTTCCATCAGCCCTACGGCGGAAGGGACGAACATGACAGACATGATATCCAAAAGCAGGTTCCCGGCATTTTCCACTTGTTCTAATTTGAGGATGCCGCCGCAGAGCAGCAAGAGCAGCAGAAACAGGCCATACACACCTGCAGGAACCGGAAATGGCAGGATGTGATTTAACCATTCCCCGGCCAGGGTGATCCCCAGAATAACGGTAAATTGTTTTAAATATTTCATAGTACGGATTCCTTTCGCAAAAGTCGGTTATCAGAACCGTTCTTATCTTACCACTAAGGCAAGAAAATGACAATCTGTACTTTTACTTGTGCTTGAAACCCTGCCTGTGATATGCTAAAATGGAAAAAAATTTAAGGAGGATTCCATGATTCAACAGCTGATTCAGAAAATACAAAAAACGAAAGCTCCTGTTTGCATTGGTTTGGATCCTATGCTGAACTACATCCCAGAACACATTCTCAAGGCATCTTTCCAGGAATTTGGCGAGAGCCTTGAAGGCGCTGCCGATGCGATCTGGAATTATAACCGCGAAATCATTGACCATACCTGGGATCTGGTTCCCTGTGTGAAGCCGCAGATCGCGATGTATGAGCAGTTTGGGATAGAAGGCCTGAAGATATACGAGAAGACGGTAAGGTATTGCCAGGAAAAGGGGTTATTCGTGATCGGCGATGCCAAGCGGGGGGATATCGGTTCCACCTCGGCGGCCTATGCCACAGCCCATTTGGGCAAGGTGAAGGTAGGGGACTCGGTATGCACGGCATTCAACACGGATTTTCTGACGGTGAACCCTTACTTGGGGACAGACGGGGTAAAGCCCTTTGTGGATGTGTGCAAAGCAGAGGACAAGGGGATATTTGTGCTGGTGAAGACATCGAATCCTTCCAGCGGCGAGTTCCAGGACAAGCTGATAGGAGAAAGCCCATTGTATGAACTTGTGGCAGACAAGGTTGTGGAGTGGGGACAGGGCTGCATGGACGGAGAATATAGCAATGTAGGCGCGGTGGTTGGGGCAACCTACCCGGAGATGAGCGCTGTGTTAAGGAAAAGGATGCCCCATACCTATTTCCTGGTGCCGGGCTACGGCGCCCAGGGGGCTACGGCACAGGATCTGAAGCCATGTTTTAATAGTGACGGGCTCGGGGCTATTGTGAATTCTTCCCGGGGGATTATCGCCGCCTATAAGCAGGCAAAGTATGAGAAGTTTGGGCCAAAGCATTTTGCAGAGGCATCCCGGCAGGCAGTGATTGACATGGCAGCGGATATCAACAGCGTCCTGTAAAGAGGGCGCCAGGGAGGATACCATGGATAATAAGAAGAAAGAAGCAAAGGCCAGGGTTGTGGCGAGGGTAGAATCACAGGACTGCCTGGCAGACGGCATATATAGTATGTGGATCCAGGCCGGGGAGATTGCAGCGGGGGCAAAGCCAGGCCAGTTCCTCTCCCTGTTCACCAGGGATGCCAGCCGCCTCCTGCCAAGGCCAATCAGCATTTGTGAGATTGAAAAAGGGGCAGGGAGGCTGCGGGTTGTGTACCGTGTGGCGGGGGCAGGCACGGAGGAATTTTCCCGCTACCAGGCAGGGGATCCGGTGACGGTCATGGGTCCTTTGGGAAATGGCTTCCCCCTGGAAGGGGATCCCGGCAGGAAAGCATTCCTAATCGGCGGAGGCATCGGGATCCCGCCGATGCTGCAGCTGGCAAAGGAGTTAAACTGCCACAAGCAGATGGTTTTGGGATACCGGGATAAGCTGTTTTTGAAAGAGGAATTTGAAGCGTACGGCAAGGTGGCAGTCGCCACGGAGGACGGAAGCGCGGGGACGCGGGGCAATGTGATTGATGCCATCCGGGAGAATGGACTAACGGCGGATGTGGTTTACGCCTGCGGGCCAGTTCCCATGCTGCGGGCGGTAAAGGCGTATGCCCTAAAACAGGGCATGGAATGCTGGCTCTCCTTAGAGGAGAGGATGGCCTGTGGGGTCGGCGCCTGCCTGGCCTGCGTCTGCCAGTCCAAGGAGGTTGACGGACACTCCCGCGTACATAATAAGCGGATCTGCAAGGATGGACCGGTTTTTGCGGCACAGGAGGTGGAACTGTGATAAATACGAAGGTAACACTGGCAGGGGTGGAATTGAAGAACCCGGTGATGACGGCATCCGGCACGTTCGGCAGCGGCGCGGAATACGGGGAATTTGTGGACCTGAACCGTTTGGGGGCGGTGGTTACCAAAGGGGTGGCCAATGTGCCGTGGCCGGGCAACCCCACGCCTCGGGTCGCCGAGGTCTATGGGGGGATGCTCAATGCCATCGGCCTGCAAAACCCTGGGATCGATGTGTTCGCCGGACGGGATATCCCGTTTTTAAAACAGTATGACACCAGGATCATTGTCAATGTCTGCGGCAGGACGACGGAGGACTATCTTGAGGTGGTGGAACGTTTAGGGGAGGAACCGGTGGATTTTCTGGAGATCAATATCTCCTGCCCCAATGTGAAAGAAGGCGGGATTGCCTTTGGCCAGGATCCCCGGGCAGTGGAGGCGATCACCCGGGCAGTAAAGGCGCGGGCAAAACAGCCGGTTATCATGAAGCTGAGCCCCAATGTGACGGACATCAGCGAGATGGCGCGGGCAGCGGAGTCGGGCGGGGCGGATGTGGTGTCCCTGATCAATACCCTGACCGGGATGAAGATCGATATCAACAAAAGGTCATTTGCCCTGGCCAATAAAACCGGAGGAATGTCCGGGCCGGCGGTGAAGCCGGTCGCCCTGCGCATGGTTTATCAGGCGGCATGTGCAGTGAAGATCCCTGTGATTGGCATGGGCGGGATAGCCACGGCAGAGGATGCCCTGGAATTCATCATGGCAGGGGCTACGGCAGTGTCCGTAGGGACGGCTAATTTCTATAACCCCCATGCCACGGTGGAGATTGTGGATGGGATTATGGCGTATATGCAACAGCACCAGGTTGCGGATATCACAGAACTGATCGGATGTGTGAGATAGGAAAGAGTGTGGAGGGCCACGATGGAAGAATATAAGAAGAAATTTATTGAATTTATGATTGACAGCGAAGTGCTGCGTTTTGGGGATTTCGTCACCAAGAGCGGGCGGAAGACACCGTTTTTTGTCAATACTGGTTTTTACCGTACCGGAAGCCAGCTGCGCCAGCTGGGGGAGTATTATGCAAGGGCGATAGAAGGGCGTTTCGGTACAGATTTTGATGTGCTGTTCGGGCCGGCGTATAAGGGGATACCCTTGACGGTTGCGGCAACGATGGCGATCAGTGAACTTTACCAGGCAGATATCCGTTATTGCTCCAACCGCAAGGAAGTTAAAGACCACGGAGATAAGGGGATTTTGCTGGGAAGCCCGGTAAAGGACAAAGACCGGGTAGTGATTATTGAGGATGTTACCACAGCAGGGACATCCATTGAGGAGACCCTTCCGATCCTCCGTGCCCAGGGCGACATCGCTGTGCTTGGCCTGGTGGTGTCCGTAGACCGGATGGAACGCGGGCAGGGGGAGAAGTCGGCACTGAAAGAGATGGAAGAGAAATACGGCTTTAAGACCACAGCCATCGTGACGATGGC
Source organism: bacterium 1XD21-70 (assembly GCA_003669055.1). Classification (GTDB taxonomy): domain Bacteria; phylum Bacillota; class Clostridia; order Lachnospirales; family Lachnospiraceae; genus Brotaphodocola. Next base: position 58,966 of record RAYB01000026.1, on the reverse strand, counting down.
AGAGGTGGTGGAGCACCTTTACAACCGTCCCTATAAAGGGAAAATTATCATCGATGAGAATCTGAAAGCCGCTATTGACGCATACTATGAACAGTATGGAGCAAAGTAAGCAAGGAGAGGGCATATTATGGAACGGATTTATAAAACCATGAGGAACACAGGGGCGTGCAGCATTGCCGCAGGCATCGTGATTTTGGTGGCAGGCGTTGCGGTCGGCGTGGTGTCGATTGTCAGCGGGAGCATCCTTCTGAAAAGAAAAGCTGAGATCGTGTTTTAGGGATAGGAAGGGGGAAGGCAGCCTCTTTATCCGCAGGGAGGGGCTGCCTCCTTTTGCTGCCTCTATTCTTAGGGGATCCGGAGGCGGCGTATCATTGCTTTTGGGAAAGTACCAGTTATAGATCGAGAGGGAAAGAGATGATAAGGAACACGACCAGGAATCAGAAATTCGGGTGGGTGCTTTTTGTGGTTTACCTGACGGTTCTGGTTTATTTTGTGTTTTTTGCCGAGTCCTTTGGGAGGGATCCGGCGCAACGGGAATATGCATATAATCTGGAACTGTTTAAGGAGATCCGACGGTTCTATCAATATAGACATCAGCTGGGGATGGAGGCTTTTCTGCTTAATGTGGTGGGGAACGTGGTGGCGTTCATGCCGTGTGGTTTTTTTCTGCCAGTGGTCAGCAAGAGGGGGAAAAAGTGGTACAACACCATAAGCCTTTGCTTTGGGCTGAGCCTTTGTATTGAGACGGTACAGCTTGTATTTAAGGTGGGGAGTTTTGATGTGGATGATTTGCTGCTCAATACAATCGGAGGGGTGCTGGGGTATGTTTCCTACCGCGTGGTGCAGTGGTTAAGGATAAGGAGGAGGATGCATGGGAAAACCGAGGCATAAAATTTCTTATATCAGAAAACCGTTTGCGAAAAGGAGCCTCATCGGCCTGCCCCTGGCATTGGTTTCCCTGATTTTGTGTGGGGTCAGCATTTCCTTAAGTGTCGGGCAGCAGGGCAGGGGAGGGCTGGATGTGGCGGCCTGGGGGATTAGCAGCCTGCTGTTTGCCGTCGTCGCCCTGGCTTATGGGGGGCTGTCACTGATGGAGAGGGACAAGAATTACCTGCTGGCAAAAATCGGGATATGGATGTCAGGGGTATTGGTGGTATTTTGGATCTGCATAGTGGTAGCAGGCCTTGCGGGGAAGCCGGATGCTTCCGGACAGGCGGCCGGACATCCGGTCCGGTATTCGGCTTATTGCCATGCACAAGGAGATGCCTGCTGCTTTCAGGAAAGGGAAATGGCATGAAATATCAAGAACTATGGATGGAAACGAATACAAGGATCCGGGAACGCTATGACCTGGCCATGGAAAGGATACAAGGGTTTTTGCAGGAGGAGGGGCAGGTGGAAGAGCCGTTCGAGGCTTATTTTGTGAGCATGGCAAGGTTTGTGGAAATGATTGAAAAGCTGGCCAGGATGCAGCTGAGGGAAGAAATGGATGGGCTTTCTCTTGAGGAACTTGCCAGGTGGAACCATGCCCTGTATGAGGATATCCTTCCGCAGAATTACAATAAAAGCTATGCGAACCCGGATTATGCGGCGGAGATCCTGGGCAGTGGGCTGGGGCAGTACCTGTCGGCATTTTATGCCCAGCTTAGGGGCTGTATTGTGTTCGCCTACGAATGCCGCCTGGAGGATATCACGATCCTCTGCGAGACATTGATCGAACTTTATAATATGTTTGAGGAGGGGATCCCGGAAAAAAAGAGCGTGGCATCTGTCCTTTATTGGTTTAACAGCGACTACACAGATGTGACATTGCCATACCGGATCCGGGAGCAGCTGGATCCTGGCTTATCCTTTGCCAAGGATATTATTATGGAAAGCGATTTGTCGGATCTTAGGTACCTCTACCGGTTTGGGGAGTACATCTCGGAGACGGAACAAAAGACAGCCGCCTTTCTCAACACCCTGCCGGAGGAAACCATTGAAAGGATGGCATCCGCCTATACGGAAGGGTACCGGAAAGGGTTTGAGGTGCTGGGGAGGGATCTCTCTAAGAAAAGTACGGTGGCGGTCCGCTATGAACTGGGGTTTGAGAGGATGATCCGGGCAGCAGTCCTGCAGTTTAAGGAGATGGGGCTGGAAACAGCCATATACCGGGCGGCAGTCTGGTCGGTGACACAGAGCCCAAGCCGCAAGGTGGGCTACCACAGTGCCTCCCCCAACCGGCAGTATGATTATGACCACCGCTATGACCAGGCGGTCTATCTGGATAAGGCATTTAAGGAGCGGAAGCTAGCGGTGCTTAAGACTGCCTATGAGGCCTTCCGGAAGGAGGCGGCCGCCTATGCCGGCCCTGCGGTGGTGGAAACCTTTGGGGAGCCGCAGTTTGAACCGGTAAATAAAAAGGCGGCATGGGCGCTTAGCCGGCAGCAGGAGAAGCTGCTGACATCCTATGCCAATGAATCCATGCCGATCGTGAACCATTATATCCCGGCAGATGAGACAAGCTTTACCATCATTGCATTTCCCGTGCCGGGGATCGGGCCGGATTTTGAGGAGATTTTTGCTGAGACGATCCGCATCAATACCCTGGATTACGGGATGTACCAAAAAATCCAGCAGGATATCATTCGGGTGCTGGAACAGGCAGAATATGTGCAGGTGACCGGCGGGGAGGGCAACGATACCGACATCCGGGTTACGCTCCATCCCCTGAGGGATGTGGAGAGGGAGACGAATTTTGAAAACTGTGTGGCAGACGTGAATATCCCCCTGGGGGAGGTGTTTACTTCCCCCAGGCTTGCAGGAACACAAGGGCTTTTGCATGTAGGCAGGGCATACTTAGGGGGCATCCAGTTCAAGGATCTGCGTCTGTGGTTTCAGGATGGCATGGTAGTACGGTATTCCTGTGAGAATTTTGAGGATCCGGAGGAAGGGAAAAAGCTGATCCGGCAGGAGATCTTAAAGAACCATGACACACTGCCGATGGGGGAGTTTGCCATTGGGACGAACACGGTGGCCTATGCCATGGCAGAACGTTTCCAGATACAGGAAAAGCTGCCGATCCTGATTGCAGAAAAGATGGGGCCGCATTTTGCCGTGGGGGATACCTGCTATAGCTGGAGCGAGGATGCCCCCATGTATAACCCGGACGGCAGGGAGATGGTTGCCAAGGAGAATGAACGGTCCGCCCTGCGCAGGGAGGATGTGTCCAAGGCATATTTCGGGTGCCATTTGGATATTACCGTCCCTTACTCGGAACTGGGGGATATCGTGGCAGTGCTTCCCGGCGGGACAAGGAATTTTGTGATCCGCGGCGGGAGGTTTGCGGCAGAGGGGACGCAGAAGCTGAATGAGGCGTTAGAGGGACGCTGAAAGGCAGAAAGAAAGCAAAAAAAGGAGATCCGGCCTATCGCAGACGGATCTCTTTTTACGTGGAGCTGAGGGGAATCGAACCCCTGTCCGAAAATCAATTCCCTGTTCTTCTACTATCATAGTCTGTTGTTTGGCATTCCCTCTGCCGTACGAAAGCAGACATCCTTACGGCTTTAGTAGCTTCATCATACGCCCGTATACGCAAAGCTTAATATACGTCGTTTCTCACATAGTCGGTGCCAGGTTCTTAATGTGTGAGTGCACTAAGGCTGACAGCAGCAATTAAGCTGCGTATGCTAAATTTTCTTCAGCGTTTAATTTTAATTTTGCCGTTTAACGCACCGCATGCGGATAGCTTCACCAGCTGCATGACCCCCGTCGAAACCAGTACAACCCCTTACTGGATTACCGCGGCCTACCCCGGTAACCTTATTTTATCACTCCTTTTGGGGATTGTCAACGGGTGAATGGACGGCTTGAAAAGGGATCTGTTAAAAAAAGGTTGACAATTTAACACTTTAACACTATAATACATACAAACAATTGTAGAGGCTACAATTGATAACTTGTAAGTGGCAGCTGTTTGTAACAGGAACTCTTCAGAGTGCCTAAAACTCCACATACATGGCAAATAAGAGGAGAGAAATTAAGAGGAAAAGAGGGAAAATCTATGAGGATGAGACGGTTGATGGCATTGGCATTGGCGGGTTGTGTGACAGTATCGGTAACGGCCTGTGGGGGATCCGGGGATACGGCCGCGACGGCGGCGGGCACAACAGCGGCGGCAACGGATACAACGGCAGCCGCAGATGCAAAGGATACGGATACAACGGCAGCGGCAGAGGGATCTTCCAAAGGGCTGACCCCGGAAGAGAGGGCAAAGGAGTTTATCACAGTGGGAACCGGCCCTACCTCCGGGATTTATTTCCCGATCGGCGGGGCTTTTGCGACAGCCCTGGGCGATTATGGGTACCAGACCTCGGCGGAGGCGACCAATGCTACCGGACAGAATATCCAGAATATCTTAAACGGAGACGCGGAGATTGCGATTGCCATGCAGGATGCCGTAATGCAGGCTTATACAGCGACCGGGGCATATGAGGGGAAGGAAGCGGCCAGCGGCCTGAAGGCATTGATGCGGCTGTGGCCCAATTATGTGCAGCTGGTTACGACCGCCGACACAGGTATCACCTCGGTTGCGGACTTAAAGGGGAAGAGGGTTGGCGTAGGTGCGGCCAATTCCGGTGTCGAGATCAATGCCCGCATGATCCTGGATGCTTACGGGATTACCTATGATGACATTACCCCGGATTACTTAGCTTATGGCGAGGCGATCGATAATATGAAGAACGGCCAGTGCGATGCGGTATTCGTGACGTCCGGCCTGCCCAATGCAACGGTGATGGATCTGGGGGTTTCTTATGATATGGTGGTGATCCCGATCGATGGCGAGGGGCGTGAAAAGCTGGTCAATGATTATCCGTATTATGCGGAGTCTGTGATCCCGGCAGATACATATAACAACAAAGAGGATGTGGAAGGGGTATTCGTTTACAATATCATGCTGGTTCGCGAGGATCTGAGCGATGATATGGTGTACGACATCCTGAACGGTGTGTTTGAGAATATCAGCACGATCAAGGCATCCCACAACGCGGCCGACAAGAATATCGATATCACTTTTGGTGTGGATGATATCCAGCTTCCGCTCCATCCGGGTGCAGAGGCATTCTGGAAGGACAACGGATATATAAAATAAGAAGAGGCAGGCCGTGTGCCCTAGGAGGCAGGGCGCTGCAAAAAGAAAAGCGCGGCTGGCCTGGGAGCGGACAAAACGGCAGCAAGATGGACAAAACGGTGCGGCTTGAAAGCAGGAAACTGCAGCCGCACTCTTTTGCATGTGGAAAGAGGCGGCAAACCTCTGGTTCCCGGGAGGGTTTTGTGATGAGGAAAAGAAAATTTATTTGGTTAGGGACGGGCGCCCTCCTGGCGGCAGCAGCCGGGTTTTTCTGGTGGGCATTCCTGGCTCCGGCCGGGACGGTTTTCCGGCTGTATGACCGGGGGCGGGATGAGGTGGTGCTTTCTGTTCCCATCGAGGCGGGGGATAAGCTGAGCCTGGAGATTGAGCATTCCTTTGAGCATATTCCCTGGTATGAGTACTATACGGTGACAGAGGATTTTCAGTTTAATCTGGATGCCATCGCGGTAGCGGGCTATGGTGCCGGGATTCCGGCGGAAATGGATGTGCCCACGCGGATAGAAGACGGGCTGGTCTGGATGGAGGAGATCAACAGCGTATTTCCCAGGTTCAGCTGGATTACATCCGATAAATATATGAAGAGTTTTACACTGAATGGACAAGAAATTATTGATTTTCGTTCCCTGCCGGATGCAAGCCGGATCCGCGGAGAGATCATAAAAAGAAGGGGGTATTTATCCGATGTCTGATGGGAAAAAAGCCAATGGCGAAGAGATTATGGAGAAATACGAAAAAGAATCCCGCACACGGAAGTTCGGGAATGTGTATCTGAACCGGCTGGTCTATGTACTGTGCCTGGCGTTTACGATCTATCACCTGGCCTATGCGTCGGGAATCCGGCTGCTGCAGATGGTGAATATCAAGCATCATGCCATCCATGTGGGGCTGGTGCTGGTATTGGGCTTTGCGTTGTATCCGGCATTTTCAAAGAGCAGCCGCAAAAAGATCAGCTGGTATGACTGGATTTTTGTTGCCCTGTGTGCGGTGATGCCGGTCTATGTGTTTGTTCGTTATCCGGTCTTTATCTCTACCGGGTTTTCCGGGGAGACAATCGATATTATTATGGGAACGTTGTTGATTTTGCTGGTGATGGAGTGCTCCCGCCGGATTTCCGGGCCGGCGCTCTCGATTCTCTCGGCAATTTTTCTGGTGTATGCTTTGTTCGGACGTTCTTTTCCGGGGATTTTCCGCCACCGCGGATATAACTGGCACCGGGTGGTTACCTACCTGACAACGGATATTTATGGGATCTATGGCTCTTCGGTAAAGGTTTCGGCAACTTATATCGTGCTTTTCATTATCTTTGGCGATGTGATGAACAAATGTGGCATGGGCCAGTTTTTCAATGACATTGCCAATGCGCTGGCCGGGCATACGAAGGGCGGCCCGGCAAAGGTGGCGGTGCTGGCTTCGGGTTTTCTTGGTTCCATCAATGGCTCGGCGGTGGCAAATGTTGTGACAACAGGTACTTTTACGATTCCGCTGATGAAGAAGACCGGATATTCCAGGGAATTTGCCGGGGCCGTGGAGGCGACGGCTTCTGTGGGCGGGCAGCTTCTTCCGCCGATTATGGGAGCGGCGGCCTTTGTAATGGCGGAGACACTGGGAGTCAAATACGGCGCGATCATCCGTGCTGCCGTGCTGCCGGCCCTGATTTATTATCTGGGAATCATTCTCCAGGTGCAGATGAGGGCAGAAAAGGACGGACTCAGCGGCCTGCCGAAGGAGCAGATGCCAAAGGTTCTGAATGTAATGAGGGAGCGGGGGCATCTGCTGATCCCGATCGTATTTTTGCTTTACATGCTGATCTTTAGCGGCAAAACTGTCCTGTTTGGTGCCTTCTGGACGATTGTGGTGACGATTCTGGTGGCAGAACTGCGTCCGGTCAGCCGGATGAGCCTGAGGGATATCGGGGATGCCTTTGTGTCCGGGGCGAAGTCAACCGTGTCGGTGGCCATTGCCTGCGCCTGTGTGGGTATTGTTGTGGGCATCTGCGGCCTGACCGGCTTTGCGCTGAATGTGGCACATGCCATTATCAAGATTGGCCAGTATGCGATACCGGGCAGTGCTGCCGCCAGCCTGTTTTTGACCCTTTTGTTTACCATGGTGACGTGTATGATCCTTGGCATGGGTCTTCCGTCCATTCCGTCCTATCTGATTACGGCGACGATTGCGGCTCCGGCCCTGGTGGAGTTAGGGCAGGCAGAGATCGCGGCGCATATGTTCTGCTTCTATTTTGCCATGTTTGCCAATCTGACGCCGCCGGTGGCGTTGGCTGCATTTGCGGCGGCCGGGCTTTCCGGGGGAAGTCCGATGAAGACGGGCTGGCAGTCGGTGAAGCTGGCTCTGGCGGGATTTATCGTACCGTTTATGTTTGTGTATAATCCGCAGCTTTTGCTGGAGAATGTGACATGGCTCAGCGGAATCCAGGTGATAGCGACCTCCTGTGCAGGAGTGCTGCTGATAGCGGCGGCCGTGGAGGGGTATCTGAGAGGCCGGCTGAATGTGGTGCTCCGCATTGTGGCTGCTGCCGGTGCACTGCTTTTGATTGACGGCGGCGGAAAGACGGATCTGCTGGGATTGCTTTGCCTGGCGGCGGTGCTGGGAGTGCAGTTAGTAAAGGTGAGGGCAGTTGCGGCAAAGTCGGACGACGCGCCTGTCTGAAAGGAAGGGTATAAAAGCGAAGGATGATGGGGAAACGAAACCATAAAAAAAAGGCATGCCTGTTTATAGCTATAAGCATGTTGGCGGCACAGGTGCTTCCGGCCTGGGGCAGTGCGCCAAAGGCGGCACCGGAACAGCTGAAATCCGTGACTTATGTATCGGATGCCTGGGTGATCAATTTCTGGAATGCGGAAAGCGATCACATGGAGGAGGAATTGGCACAGATTACTGCCGATGGTTTCAACAGCATTATTTTGGCCATCCCGTGGCGGGAGTTCCAGCCGGATGCGGATCCGGTTCGTTATAACAGCTATGCCTTTGACAAATTGGACCGTATTATGCGGGCGGCACAACAACAAGGGCTGTGGGTGGTTCTCAGGGTCAGCTATACCTGGGATTATTGTGGGAACGAGCAGCCGACCCTCCGGTTTAGGCAGCTGCTAGGGGATGAGAAACTGAGGTCTGCATGGCTGGGCTATGTGGAGACGGTGTATCAGGCGGTGTCGGCCTACGACAATTTTTACGGCGGTTTTATTACCTGGGAGGATTTTTGGAATTATATGGAGGATGCCCCCGGGCTTTTCCTGGCCAGGAAAGAGGGGATTGCCGAGGCCAAGCGGATCGGGTTCCAGGATTATCTGGAGGAACGTTACACCCTGGAGGAACTAAAGCGTTATTATGAGCCGCAGGTCAAGCTTGCCGGCTACGGATCCGTGGGGATCCCCCAGCGCAGCAGCCCGGCGTATCAGCTTTTTTTTGAATTCTATGACTATTTCCTGCTGGAATTACTGGCAGAGGCACAGCAGGTTTTTCCGGATCTTTCGATGGAGGTGCGCTTAGACGTGGATCCGGTGAGGGGCTTAGACGGCAGTATGGTAGGGGCTAACCATTTCGGGACATTTCCCTGCCGGGATGCGCCTTACACGGCGCTGATGTACAGTGTGTCCATGGGGCAGGAACATAACCGCCTGCTTACGGCGCCGGAGGCGATTTCGACCATGGAGGAGCAGCTGAATTTAGTCAAGGCATATAACGGCGGGAAGCCAATCTATATTGACCAGCTTCTTTATATGGACATAACCCCGGGATTTGAGAAGAACGCCCGCCTTATAGAGGAAGAACGAAACGCGTATTTGACGGGGCTTGCACATCTTTTGCGCAGGGATACCAATGGCTATGCGGTTTGGAGTTACCGCAACTATGCCAATAATTTTGTCTACAACGGGCAGTTTGCCCTGGGGGATAAGGGCTGGGAGGTCAGCCGGGGCAAGGCGGGCGATCTGGCCGGCAGCCGCCGGATGAAATTGGAAAACGGCGGGATCATTTCCCAGAAGATAGGAAACCGTGTTTCACTAAACGGCTCACAGGACAACCGTGTGCGCTTTACGGCAGGCAGCAGCAGCCCGGCCAGCCTGTTTGTGACGCTGGGATCCCGGACGGAGACGGTTGCCGTGGACGGGGAGGGGCTGTTTGATTTGAATTTTGGGAAATGCGAATATGATGAAATCCGGTTCCGTGCCGTGGGGGATGTCTGGCTGGATGATATCTGTGTCTACAATTTTGTGCAGGACGGACAGCTTTATGATATGGACAGGAACGAATTGCCCTGCCTGGAAGGGGTGCGGGAATTGAACCGGTTGCTGGGGCAGTGAGGGCACAGCGCTTTTCATTGCCTTGCCAGGAAGATTCCGTCTTGACAAATCGATGCACCGTGTTATAATCAGTTCAGATACTGAGAAAACTAAACAGATGAATGTGTGGATGAGACCAGTACCTGATGGATGCCGCCCAGAGAGAGATGCACAAGGTGGGAGCATTTTGCGGAAGAGATCGGGGAAGACCAGCTCGGAGCGGTCCTTAATCGGATCCGGTGACCCCGTTATCGTCAAAATGAGGTGGCTGCCGAAATGCCGTCAGGCGGATGGGAAAAAAGTACATGGCGATGCAGGCAGCAAGCGGGGTGGAACCGCGATCGTGAAACGTGATCGTCCCCTGTCAGGAGCAGTGCGCTCCGGGCAGGGGACGTTTTTTGTTTCATAGGGAGATCGATCCTGTGAAAAAAATGCTTGAGGGAGCCAAGGGATTTATGGCCGAAAGCTAAAGAAAGGAAGATAGGCATGAAGATTACGTTAAAAGACGGAAGTGTGAAAGAGTATGCACATCCAATGTCGGTATTGGATGTGGCAAAAGACTTAAGCGAGGGGCTGGGAAGGATGGCCTGTGCCGGCGAGGCCAATGGGGAAACCGTGGATCTGAGGACAGTCCTGGATGGGGACTGCACCCTTAATATCCTGACTGCGAAGGACGAGAAGGGGCTGGCGGCACTGCGCCATTCGGCCAGCCATGTGATGGCACAGGCAGTGAAACGCCTGTATCCGGGGGCAAAGCTGGCGATCGGCCCCTCGATTGCTGACGGTTTTTATTATGATATTGATTTTGAGGAGCCGATTGTGGCGGAGGACATGGAAAAGATCGAGGCGGAGATGAAGAAGATCGTCAAAGAGGCTCTGCCGATTGAACGGTTTACGCTTCCGCGCGAAGAGGCCATTGCCTTTATGAAGGAGAAGGGGGAGCCGTATAAGGTAGAACTGATAGAGGATCTGCCGGAGGGAGAGGAGATCAGCTTCTACAAACAAGGGGAGTTCACGGATCTGTGTGCCGGTCCGCACCTGATGAGCACAAAGGATGTGGGGAAGGCCTATAAGCTGACCAGCATCGCCGGTGCCTATTGGCGGGGGGATGAGCACAACAAGATGCTGACGCGTCTCTATGCCACGGCGTTTTCCAAAAAAGAGGAGCTGGAGGCTTACATCACGATGGTAGAGGAAGCCAAAAAGCGTGACCACCGGAAGTTAGGCCGGGAACTTGGGCTTTTTATGATGCACGAGGCCGGGCCGGGCTTTCCTTTCTTCCTGCCCAAGGGCATGGTGCTAAAGAACACGCTTTTGGAGTATTGGCGGGAGATCCACAAGAAGGCAGGGTATGTGGAGATTGCAACACCGATTATCTTAAACCGTGCGCTGTGGGAGAATTCCGGCCATTGGGACCATTATAAGAACAATATGTACACCACGGTGATCGATGAACAGGATTATGCGGTTAAACCCATGAACTGCCCCGGCGGGATGCTGGTTTACGCCTCGGAGCCGCGTTCTTACCGTGACCTGCCGCTGCGGGTAGGTGAACTGGGGCTGGTGCACCGCCATGAGAAATCCGGTCAGCTGCACGGCCTGATGCGGGTGCGCTGCTTTACCCAGGACGATGCCCATATCTTTATGATGCCGGAGCAGATCAAGGAAGAGATCATGGGGGTTGCCAGGCTCATCGATTCGGTTTATAAGCTGTTTGGCTTCCAGTACCATGTGGAACTCTCGACCCGCCCGGAGGACAGCATGGGCAGTGACGAGGACTGGGAGATGGCGACAGAGGGGCTGCGGGCAGCGCTGGGTGAATTGGGTTTAGACTATGTGGTCAATGAGGGGGACGGTGCATTTTACGGCCCGAAGATTGATTTCCATCTGGTGGACGCGATCGGCAGGACCTGGCAGTGCGGTACGATCCAGCTGGATTTCCAGATGCCGCAGCGGTTTGAACTGGAATATATCGGGGCAGACGGCGAAAAGCACCGCCCGATCATGATCCACCGGGTGGCATTCGGCTCGATTGAGCGTTTCATCGGGATCCTGATTGAGCATTTTGCAGGGGCATTCCCGACCTGGCTGGCGCCGGTGCAGGTAAAAGTCCTGCCGATCTCAGACAAGTTCATGGAATATGCCCGTGAAGTGACAGAAAAACTGGATAAGGCCGGAATCCGGGTAGAGTTGGATGTGCGCTCGGAAAAGATCGGATATAAGATCCGCGAGGCACAGATGCAGAAGGTTCCTTATATGCTGGTAGTCGGCCAGAAGGAGGCAGAGGAGGGCGTGGTGGCAGTCCGCAGCCGTTTCCTGGGGGATGAAGGGCAGAAATCCTTAGAAGACTTTATTGCGGCGGTGAAACACGAGATTGCCCAAAAAGAGATCCGTCCGGTAGAAACCAAAAAAGAAAAATAAAATCAGGCAAAAAAGCCATAAATAAATTTTCATGATAGGTGCATACTAACCTTGGTATTTGACGATATCGACCGTTCTGGCACAGGGTGCCAAAACACCAGTCTATCAAGGAGGTATGCATTTATTATGACAAAATTGGATTGTTCGGTTACCAACTGTCTGCACAATGCGGATAACTGCTGCTGTAAGCAGGCGATCATTGTGGACGGCCACGGGGCGAAGGAACGCTGCGAGACCTGCTGCGGAAGCTTTGACGAGAATAAGGAGGGCGCATTCAAGAATGTGTTTAAGACACCGGAAAGCCGCCTGGAGGTTGACTGTGAGGCGGTAAACTGCATTTACAATGAAGGGCGCCACTGCCAGGCAGAGCACATCAATGTATGCGGGGACGGTGCCAGCAAGGCAGAGCATACACAGTGCGCTACCTTCACGGAACGGTAAGGCATCACCGGAAGCACCTTGCTTCCGGTACATAGCCTGCCCTTTTAAGGCATACCTGCAGCTACCGGGACACTGTCTGGTAGATACTGTAAAATCCTGTAAGCGACACGATAATGACCATGATGGGGGTCACAAACCGGATCAAAAAGAGCCATGGCTTGGCAAAAGGGAAGGGTACCCCGTTTAGGCAGATCTCATCGATCAGCAGGGCGGGCTTCCATTTCCAGCCAATATAGTAGCACATAAAGATACCGCCGAAGGGCAGGAAAATATTGTCGGTCAGCATACACACAAAATCAAAGATATTGTAGTTGATGACCGATACATCTGCCAGAGGCCCAAACGAGAGGGAACTGGGGATGCCAAGAAGGAAAATGGCCAGGGACAGCAAAAACACTGCCTTTCTGCGGCTCCAATGCCAGTTGCCCATCACGAAGGAGACCGAGACTTCCAAAAGTGCCACCGCGCTGGTTACTGCCGCGAAGAAGACAAGAAGGAAGAACAGGGCGGCAAAAAAAGCCCCGCCGGCCATGGTGCCGAACACCTCGGGGAGGGTGACAAAGATCAGCCCGGGGCCGGAGGCCGGTTCTAAGCCGCAGGCGAACACGGCAGGGAAGATGGCTATGCCGGCCAGCAATGCCATGCAGGTGTCGAGGGCAGCGATTTGGATGCACCCCTTGGGAATGCTCACGTCCTTGTGCAGATAACTGCCGTAGGTGATGGTGATGCCCATGCAGAGGCTTAAGGAATAGAAAACCTGCCCCAAGGCGGCGCTGACGGAGTTCAGGCTGAAATCGCTAAGCTTCGGAGTGAAGATAAAAGACAGCCCGGCGGCAGCTCCCGGCAGGGTAAGCCCGCGTACGATGATGATGAGCAAAATGACAAAAAGGGCAGGCATCATGAATTTGCTTGCTTTTTCAATACCGCTGACACCAAAATAGCAGATCAGCGAGGTGCCCAGCATGAAAAGAAAAAACCAGGCCAACGGTTCGGCCGGGTGGCCGATAAAGGCAGAAAAATCTTTTGGCGCCTGGGCTGTGAGTGCGTAGCTGACAAAATATTTGATGATCCAGCCGCCGATCACTGCATAGTAGGATAAAATAAAAAAGGCGGCTAACACCCCGAGATAACCGACTATCCGCGCATGCGGGTGCACGGTATCATAGGCCAGGACCGGGTTGTGGCCGGTTTTGCGCCCAAGAGCCATCTCCGTGATCATGACCGGGACGCCGAGAAGGCCGATAAAGACGAGGTAAGCGGCCAGGAACGGGAACCCGCCGTTGCGCCCCATCAGGTACGGGAATTTCCACAGGTTGCCGAGCCCGATGGCGGCTCCGGCGGTAGCTAGGATGAAGCCCATTTTACTTGCCCATTTGTTCGTTGTTTTCATACGTTTCCCCCTTTGTATTGGTATGTGGTATCAGATTATTCGTGATGGCTGCCCAAAATCCGGGCAGCAGCATCAGGTGATGCCCAGCAGTTCCCGCACCGCCTCGCCGGCGATCAGCAAACCGGCAACCGGAGGCACAAAAGAGATGCTGCCCGGCACCTGGCGGCGCCCGGGCTCTTGTGTGGGAATAGCCGGGGTGAGCGGCATTTCTTTAGAATACAGGACTTTCAGCCGGCTAATGCCCATTTTCTTTAGTTCCCGCCGCATGACGCGGCATAAAGGGCAGACAGAGGTCTGGGAAATGTCCGCGATCTGGAAAAGTTCCCCATGGAGTTTATTGCCGGTACCCATGGAGGAGATCATGGGGATCTGCCGGCCGTGGGCATAGCGGGCGATCGCCAGTTTGGCGGCCACCGTATCGATGGCATCGATAATATAGTCGGCAGGGCCGGCCGTTTCCATCAGGGAATCGAGGTTGTCCGGCAGGACAAAGGCCTCATAGGTGTCAACACGGGCGCCGGGATTGATATCCAGAATCCGCTCCTTCATGACCCTGGTCTTGAAAAGGCCGATGGTGCTGTGGGCGGCGATGCTTTGGCGGTTGATGTTCGTAAGGGAAACCCGGTCATTGTCGATCAGTACCAGGCGTCCGACTCCGCACCGCGCCAATGCCTCTATACAATGGGAGCCGACACCACCCACACCGAAGACGATGATGGTGGTGCCGGCCAGTTGCTGCTGCCTGCTGGTTCCGATTAACCGTTCTGTTCTGGAAAATTCATTCATGAATATTCACTGCTCCTTGGGTCGTTTTGTCGGTCATGTTCACATTAGGTTGTCATGAGGTCGTTTCTTCTGTTCTTCAATCAGATCTGCCAGGGTTACGTTGTCCACGACCTGGTCGATGGCGCCTTTTAGCTGCTTCCAGACGGTCAGAGCCGCGCAGTAGGAAGCACGCTCACATGGGTTGGTGTCACCATCCAGGCAGGCGACCGGAGAGAGGCTGCCTTCGGTCTGGCGGAGAATCATGCCTACCGTGTATTCCTCCGGCCTCAGGGTCAGCATATAGCCTCCCTGGGCGCCTCGGCTGCTGCGGACGTATCCGGCACGATGCAGCAGGGTTACGATTTGTTCCAGATACTTGTCCGAGATGCCCTGCCGTGCAGCCACCTGGCTGATCTTCGTGCATTGATCCAGGTTCAAACCAAACTCAATCATCATGCGCAGGGCGTACCGCCCCTTGGTAGAAATCTTCATACTTCCACTCTCCTTATCCATTAGGCAAGTTCATGTGGCAGCCGTTGGCAGGCATAAAAGAGGCATCCTGCCGTTTGCGGATCACCGGTACGGGTTTCGGGTTTCAAAAAAGCTGTTGCAGAAACACCGCAGAGATGATTCGTTATTATTATTGTACAAAATATTCGGCCAAAAGTAAATGGGCACTATTGCCGAATGCGATAGAAAAAGGTATAATTGTTACGGTTACGGGCGTTTGACAGGTTCACATGAGGCGGCATCCCCGGCTATGCCATGAAAAGAGTGGCAGTTGGAAGATGGCCAGGCTGGCCGGATGGGGTGCGGAATGGAGATAGGCATATGAAAGATGGATTTTTTCGGGTAGCGGCAGCTACGCCTGAGGTCCGGGTGGCAGACCCGGCTTTTAACAGGGAGCAGATTTGCAGGAGGATGGAAGAGGGTGCGGCAGCGGGAGCCGGGCTGATGGTATTTCCGGAATTGTGCCTGACAGCTTATACATGCGGCGATTTGTTTTTGCAGGCGCCTTTGCTGCAAAGTGCCAGGGAAGAACTCTTAAAGATCGTGGAGTGCAGCAAAAACAAGGATATGCTGGTGTTTGTGGGGCTTCCCTGGGAACATGGGGGCAAGCTTTACAATGTGGCAGCGGTATTGTCCGGGGGGAAGCTTTTGGGGATTGTGCCGAAGTGCCATCTGCCGAATTATTCGGAGTTTTATGAGCAGAGGCATTTTACGGCTGGGATGGAAGAACCGGTGATGACAGAGTGGCAGGGCGGGAAGGTTCCAATGGGGAGCCGCCTTTTGTTTGCATGCCGGGAGGTTCCCGGGCTTATTGTGGCGGCGGAGATTTGCGAGGATGTATGGGTCCCCTGCCCGCCAAGCATCGGCCATGTACTGGCCGGCGCCCTGCTGGTTGCCAACTGTTCCGCGAGTGACGAGACGGTGGGCAAGGACAGCTACCGCCGGGATTTGGTCTTGGGCCAGTCGGCACGCCTGATGTGCGGGTATGTGTACGCCAATGCGGGGGAGGGGGAATCCACGCAGGACCTGGTGTTTGGCGGGCACAACATAATAGCAGAGAACGGCACCATGATGGCGGCTTCACAACGCTTTACCCCGGAGAGCATCTATGCAGACCTGGACCTGGAGCGGCTGGTAAGCGAGCGCCGCCGCACGAATACACATCCCGGGCAGCGCCAGGACGGATATCTGACGGTGGAGTTTTCGCTGGATACCAAGCAGATGGAGCGGCAGCAGCAAAAGAAACTGCTGCGCCGGGTTGACAGCCGCCCGTTTGTGCCGGGGGACATCTCAGAGAGGAGCCGAAGGTGCGAGGAGATTTTTGCGATACAGGCGATGGGGCTTAAAAAGAGGCTTCAGCATGCGGGATGCCGCCACGTGGTGCTAGGGGTCTCCGGCGGCCTGGATTCCACGCTGGCGCTTTTAGTGGCGGCGCGTGCATTCGACATGCTGGGGCTTCCCCGGGGACAGATCCATGCCATTACCATGCCATGTTTTGGCACCACCGACCGTACCTACCAGAATGCGTGCTGCATGGCCAGAAAACTGGGGGCATCCTTAAAAGAAGTGGATATCAAAAAAGCGGTGAGCCAGCATTTTGCCGATATCGGGCAGGATCCGTCGCACCATGATGTGACCTATGAGAACGGGCAGGCCAGGGAGAGGACGCAGGTATTGATGGATATTGCCAACCAGGTGAACGGGTTGGTGGTCGGTACGGGTGACATGTCGGAACTGGCGCTGGGATGGGCGACTTACAATGGCGACCACATGTCAATGTACGGGGTCAACGCCTCGGTGCCCAAGACCCTGGTACGCCATCTGGTGCGTTATTATGCGGACAGCTGCGGGGAGGAAGAATTGCAGGCAGTGCTTTTGGACGTGCTGGATACCCCGGTCAGCCCGGAACTGCTGCCGCCGGAGGACGGTGCCATCTCCCAGAAAACGGAGGATCTGGTAGGCCCTTATGAACTGCATGATTTTTTCCTTTACCATATGCTGCGGTTTGGCTATATGCCTTCCAAGATTTACCGCATGGCGCTGCGGGCTTTTGAAGGGGAATACGACGGCACAACTATCAGGAAATGGCTGAAGGCATTTTACCGCCGTTTTTTTACCCAGCAGTTCAAACGCTCCTGCCTTCCGGACGGCCCGAAGGTAGGGTCTGTGGCAGTTTCGCCAAGGGGGGACTTGCGTATGCCGAGCGATGCCGCTTACCGGGTATGGATGGAGGATCTGGAAAACATGGAAAAGGGGATTGAACCATGATCAGCAGTACGGCCAATAAACAGGTAAAATATGTCGGTGCTTTGCTGAAAAAGCCGAAAGCCAGGCATGAAGAGGGTCTTTTTGTGGCGGAAGGCCTGCGGATGTGTATGGAGATCCCCCCGGAGAGGATCCGCGCGCTTTACATTTCCGAAAGCTTTCAAAAAACCCCCCACTGCGGGAGCCTGGCACAGCATGTGCAGCATGTGGAGATCCTGACGGATACCGTCTTTGCCGCCCTCTCGGATACCCGCACGCCGCAGGGCGTGCTGGCGCTGGTGGAGCAGAGCCATTACCGCCTGGAAGAACTGGCATCGCCAAAGCCCGGCGGCCCGGTGCCGCATCTGCTGGTTCTGGAACACCTTCAGGATCCGGGCAACTTAGGCACGGTTTTAAGGGCCGGTGAGGGAGCCGGACTGACAGGGATCCTGATGGATAACGGCACGGCAGACATCTACAGCCCCAAAGTGGTGCGTGCCACTATGGGTTCGCTGCTGAGGGTGCCTTTTGCCTATGTGGAGGATCTGGGGGCGGCTCTTGCCCTGCTGAAGAAAAACGGGATCTGCATCTATGCCGCCCATCTGCAGGGTAGCTGTGACTATGACCAGAAGGATTACAGAGGCGCGACGGCATTTTTGGTCGGGAACGAAGCGAACGGCCTGAGCAAAGAAGCTGCCGCGGCTGCCGACGCCAGGATCCGTATCCCCATGCTCGGCAAGGTAGAATCGCTGAATGCCGCCGTTGCTGCTTCCGTGCTGATGTTTGAAGCAGCCAGGCAGAGGAGGGGATAGGGGATGTTCTGGTGGATCGTTGCAACGCTGGCGGCCTTTTTTATCAAGGGCCTGTGCGGGTTTGCCAACACTTTGGTGTTTTCTGCGATTTTAAGCTTTGGCAGCAGCAATATCAACATCACTCCGGTGGAAGTGCTGCTGGGATTTCCGACAAACCTGATCCTGGCCTGGAAAGAACGGAAATCCATCCGCTGGAAACTTTGTATCCCGCTGATTGTGCTGATCTTGGCAGGGAATATCCCGGGGATTTTCCTGCTGAAAAATGCAGATGCCAAAAGTGTTAAGATATTTTTTGGCCTGGTGATAGTGGGGATCGGCGTGGAGATGCTGCTGCGGGAACGCCGTCCGCAAAAGGGAAAGGAATCCCGGCTGGTATTGCTTATGGTGGGCATTCTGTCAGGCATCTTGAGCGGCATGTATGGGATCGGAGCCATGCTTGCGGCCTATGTGAGCCGGGTGACAAAGGACAGCCACTCCTTTAAGGCAAATATGTGCGCCGTATTCCTTGCAGAAAACATATTTCGGATACCGATGTATATGGCCACAGGGATCCTGACCCCTGTGGCCATAAAGCAGGCTGCCCTGCTGTTTTTTGTGATGCTGGCCGGGCTGTTTGCCGGGATCAAAAGCAGCAGCCTGCTGGATGAGAAGGCAGTGAAGACACTTGTGATCCTTATGCTGATCTTGTCCGGAGCGGCGCTGGTGTCGGGGGAACTCTTTGCAGGAGGCTGACAGGGCAGGTTAGGCGCCCTGCTGCCTGCAAAGAGGGCGCCGGCTGCAGATTGCCGATAAAACAGGCAGGCCATGGCACTGCGGTTTATAGCAGTATCATGGCCTTTTGCTTCATTTAGCAGCCGCTTTCCCCAATGCCTGTTCAATTGCCTGCAGCAGTACCTGGGAGGTGTAGCGGCTTTCTTCCGGGTAGGTGAGGTTTTGGGTGGACTGGGTTTGGCATATCTGGTCAGTCAGGTTCTGCAGTGACGGCTGCACCAGCGGATACATGGTGGCGACGGAATCGCTTAAGGATACCATCGAGATGGATGTAATGCGGTCAGCGTCCACAGCAACTTCTACGTTGACTTCCTGGGAGCCAAGCTTTAATGAAGCGGAATAAACGCCTGGTATGTAGAGCACCTGGTCGGCAGAGACAGGCGCGTCGTCTCCTTTTCCTGGCCGGAACATGATGAAAAGCAGCATGACCAGCAGAATGCCCAGGCCGATGAAAATAGCGGTGTATATAATTTCTTTCATTCGCAGGACGACGATTTTGGTTCTTGAACTCATGGTTTGCCCTCCGGGGTAGGTTTGATATAATCTATTCCCCGGAAGGGAGATTTATGAACAAATTAGTGAAGGGGAGAGAAATGTCATTACAATTGATTTTGGGAGGATCCGGTTCGGGAAAAACCACTTATTTATACGATATGATGATCCGTGAATCGATGGAGCATCCAAAGAAAAGGTATTTTATGATTGTGCCGGAGCAGTTTACCATGCAGACGCAAAAGGATATTGTGGCCCGCCATCCGAACCATGGGACGATGAATATAGATATTGTCAGTTTCCAGCGTTTGGCATATAGGGTGTTTGAGGAACTGGCAGTGGAGAACTTGCAGGTGTTAGACGACATGGGAAAGTCCATGGTACTGCGGAAGGTGGCGGCAAAAAAGCGGCGGGAACTGGTGCTGTTCCAGGGGCATTTAAACCAGGCCGGTTTTGTCAATCAGTTAAAATCGATGCTTTCGGAGTTTTATCAGTACAATATCACGCCCCAAATCCTGCGGGAAATGGCACAGCTGGCGGGGACGCCGCTTTTCGGGCAGAAACTTAAGGACTTTGCGGTATTGTTTGAAGGCTTCCAGGAGTACATTGCCGGGCATTACATCACTACGGAGGAGGTGCTGGATGTCCTTTGCCGGGTTCTGCCGCGTTCAAAGCTTGTGGAAAACAGCGTGATTGCGCTGGATGGGTATACAGGGTTTACGCCGGTACAGTACCGGCTTTTGGAACTTTGCCTGACCCATGCGGGCCAGGTGGTGGTGACGGTAGCTGCAGACCGGAGGGTGCCGCTATACGAGGTGTCCGGGATGCAGAACCTTTTTTATATGAGCAGCCAGATGGCAAGGCGGCTGACGGAACTGGCAAGGGAAAGCCGGGTGGAAAAGCTTAAGGATGTATGGCTGGAAGGGGTGGGGAAACAGAAAGAGGGATCCGGGAAAAAAGAGGAATCAGCGTCCGAAAGCATCCTTCCCCGCTTTGTGGGCAGCCCGGAACTGGGCTGGCTGGAGCAGAACCTGTTCCGTTACCAAAGAGGCAGCTATCAGGGGGAAGGGACAGGGGGGCTGGAATTGTACCAGGGGAACCACCCGTCGGGGGAGATCTCCCATGTGGTGCACCGGATTCAGGAACTGATCCGCGGGGAAGGGCTGCGCTACCGTGACTTAGCGGTGGTTACCGGTGACCTGGCCGGGTACGGCAAGGAGATTGCCCATCAGTTTGAGCAGAACCAGATCCCCTTTTTCATGGATGATAAGAAGAATGTGCTGGACAATCCGATGGTGGAACTGATCCGCGGGGCGTTAGAGGCAATATGGAGGGATTTTTCATATGAGAGTGTATTCCGCTACCTGAGGACAGGCCTGGTGACAGAAGAGCGGGAGATGCTTGACCGGATGGAAAATTATGTGATTGCCATGGGGATCCGTGGGAGGAAGCGCTGGAGTGAGCCGTGGGAGTGGACGTACCGGGAAGCGGCAGAACTGAACCTGACGGAACTGAATGCGTTCCGGGATCAGGTGATGGCGCCGCTGTTTGCCCTCTGGGAGGCATCCGGGCAAAAACCGGCCACGGTGGCGGACATGGTGCAGGCCTTGGAGGCATTGCTGGAGGCATGCCAGGTGAAGGAGAAGCTGGAGGCATACCAGGAGTATTTTCTGGAACTTAAGGAGTACCGGCTGGCAAAGGAGTATGGGCAGGTCTATGGGCGGGTGGCAGAACTCTTGGCGCGGCTCGCGGATTTGCTGGGGGAAGAGCAGGTGGGACGGAAGGAATTCATGGAGATCCTGGATGCGGGATTCGGGGAAATCTCGGTGGGGGTGATTCCGGCAACCGTTGACCGGGTGGTGGTGGGCGATATCACCAGAACCCGGCTGGCCCATGTGAAGGTATTGTTTTTTGTTGGGGTCAATGACGGGATCGTGCCCATGAAAAAAGACACGGGGAGCCTGCTTTCGGACCAGGAACGGGAGTTCTTTGGCAGGCACCGGCTGGAGTTGGCGCCGACGGCGAGGGAGGACAGTTTCCGGCAGCGCTTTTATCTCTACCTGGTGATGACGAAGCCTTCCCGGAAGCTGATTCTTTCTTATGCCACGGTAGGCGGGGACGGGAAGAGCCGCAGGCCGTCTTACCTGGTTGGGGAGATCCGCAAAATGTTCCCGGCGCTGGAGTGCCAGGGCTTAGACGGCGGCAGGCCGGAGGAGATCTACTCGGTGGCAGAGGCAAGGGAGCAGCTGGTAGCCGGGCTCAGGCAGTACCGGGACAGGCCGGGGAAGCTGCCGGAAACGAAAGAGGAGGAAAACAAGGAATTCCTGGAACTGTTTCGCTGGTTTTTGCAGTCGGAGGAGCACCGGGAGGAAGCCGTGCGGCTGGCAGAGGCCGCGTTCACCTGCTATGAGAACCAGGGGATCGGCCACGCGGTGGCACGTGCCTTATATGGGAATATCCTGAGTGGGAGCGTGACGAGGCTGGAGCAGTATGCGGCCTGTGCTTATGCCCATTTCTTGCAGTATGGGCTGGAATTGACGGAGAGGCGGCGGTATGAACTGGCAGCGGCGGATATCGGCAATTTGTTCCATGACTCGATAGACCTCTGTTTCCGGAAGATGAAGGAGGAGGGGCGGGACTGGCGCACCATCACGGACGAGGAGCGGACAGGGCTGGTGCGCGCCTGCGTAGGGCAGGTAACGGAGGAGTATGGCAATACCATCCTCAAGAGCACCGCACGCAATGCCTATCTGGCCAGGCGGGTGGAGCACATCACACAGCGGACGGTGTGGGCGCTGCAGCAGCAGATCGTGCGGGGGGATTTTACGCCGGTGGGTTTTGAAGTGAGTTTTTCGGCGGCGGACAATCTGTCGGCCATGAGGATCAGCCTGTCGGCAGATGAGGAACTGCACCTGCGTGGGCGCATCGACCGCCTGGATCAATGCGAGGATGGCGGGAAAGTCTATGTAAAGATTATTGATTATAAGTCCGGCAGCACCAGCTTTGACCTGGCAGCGATTTATTATGGGCTGCAGCTGCAGCTGGTGGTTTATATGGATGCGGTGATTGAGATGACGGAGCGGAAGCATCCGGGCAAAGAGGTGGTTCCGGCCGGGATCCTCTATTACAATATCTCGGATCCGTTAGTGGAGAAAAAAGGGCAGCCGGATGAGGAAGAGGTAAACGGCATGATCCTGCGCCAGCTGCGGATGAACGGGCTGATTAACAGTGAACTGGAGGCGGTCCGCCATCTGGACAACACGATTGAAAAAGAGTCCGACATTATCCCGGTGGTACTAAAGGACGGGGCGGTGCAGGAGGGGAAGTCTTCGGTGGCAAACCGGGAACGTTTTGAGCGGCTGCGCCGGTATGTCCATGAGCGGGTAAAAAGCGCAGGCCGGGAGATTTTGGACGGCGGGATAGGCGTGGAACCTTATAAAAGCGGACAGAGGACAGCGTGTGATTACTGCCCCTACCATGCAGTGTGCGGGTTTGACAAAAAGACCTCCGGTTATGAATACCGGACGCTCAAGGGGAAGAAGGCAGAGGAGATCTGGGAGGAGATATGTCAGTAAATTGGACGAGAGAGCAAATGCAGGTGATTAAGAGCCGGGGGAACAATCTGCTGGTCAGCGCGGCGGCCGGCAGCGGCAAGACGGCAGTGCTGGTGGAACGGATTATCCGTATGGTTACGGAAGGGGAGCATCCTATCGATATCGACCGCCTGCTGGTGATGACCTTCACCAATGCCGCGGCTGCAGAAATGCGGGAGAGGATCGGGGCGGCTATAGAGCAGAAGCTGGATGAGAGGCCGGGGGATGAGCATTTGCAGGTGCAGGCGGCACTGGTGCACCATGCGAGGATTACAACGATTGACAGCTTCTGCCTGGACTTGATCCGCAGCCATTTCAACCTCCTGGATCTGGATCCGTCATTTCGGATCGGCGATGAGGGCGAATTGATTTTGCTGCGCGGGGATGTGATGCAGGAACTGCTGGAGGATTACTATGAATCCGGCGGGGAGCGGTTTGTACGGTTTGTGGAAACCTATGCCCGCGGGAAGAGCGATGCGGGGATAGAGGATCTTATATTGCAGGTGTATACATTTTCCCAGAGCAACCCGTATCCGGAGGAATGGCTTGGGCAGTGCCGGAGGGAACTGGGGATGGCAGACGGCAAAATGTGCCAGGAGGATCTGGAAGCCCTTCCCTGGATGAGGTTTTTGGCAGATGATATCCGCAGGCAGGCCGCAGAGTTGGGGCAGCAGATCAAGGAGGCGCTTTCGGTGTGCCGCGGGGATGAGTTTTTGGAGGCTTATGCACCGATGCTGGAGCAGGATATCCGGCAGCTGCAGGGAATCAGCCTGGCAAAGGATTTTGCGGAACTTTATGCCTGCCTCTTAGCGGTTTCTTGGGCACGTCTGGCACCGGTGCGCAGCAAGGAGGCGGATCAGGAGAAGAAGGCACAGGTGGCCGATTGCCGGGACCGGGTGAAAAAGGCGGTTGCGAAAATGCGGGAACTGGCCTGCTTTGCACAGCCAAAGGAAATGCTCCTGGAACTGGCGGCGACGGGGGAAGCAGTGGAAACACTCCTGGAACTGACGGAAGAATTTACCCGGCGTTACCAGGAGAAAAAGCGCGAGCGGAACCTGGTGGACTTCAATGACTTAGAGCATGAGGCGCTGAAGGTGCTGATCCGGTTAGAGGACGGGAAGACGGTATATACGGAGGCGGCAGATGAACTCAGCCGTCAGTTTGAGGAGGTACTGGTGGATGAGTACCAGGACAGCAACCTGGTGCAGGAGGCACTGCTGTCTGCCGTGTCGCAGGAACGTTTCGGCAGGCCGAATGTGTTTATGGTGGGGGATGTCAAGCAGAGCATTTACAAGTTCCGTCTGGCAAGGCCGGAGCTGTTTCTGGGAAAATACCATACGTATGAGGCATATGATGAGGCAGAAGGCACAAACAGAAAGATCGAACTGCATCAGAATTTCCGGAGCCGTGCCAAGGTGCTGTCAGGAATCAATGATGTGTTTTACCGGATCATGACGGAGAATTTGGGGAATATCCGCTATACGGAGGAGGCAGCCTTGCATCCAGGGGCAATATTTCCGGAAGTGGACGGCAGTACGGATCTGGGCGGGCAGGGAAAAAGGACAGCCGGTTTCCCAAAACTGCTGGTGATGGACACCGGTGTGGAGGCGCTGTCCGGCCTGGAGGAGGAGGCCGCTGATTTTACCGCGAGGGAGTTGGAGGCGAAGCTGATTGCCGGAAAAATCCGGGAGATGACAGACCCTAAAAGAGGCCTGTTAATCTGGGATAAGAAATGGAACAAAACGGGAGGGTACCGGACAGCGCAGTACCGGGACATGGTGATCCTGCTGCGGAGCACGGCGGGCTGGACGGAGAACTTCCTGTCCGTGCTGATGAATGAAGGGATTCCGGCCTGTGCGGAGTCACGGATGGGGTATTTTGCCACCACGGAGGTAGAGACCGTGCTGAGCCTGCTGGCGGTGGTTGACAACCCGATGCAGGATATTCCCCTGGCAGCCGTGCTGAAATCCCCGGTGGCTGGAGTGAAAGACCAGGAACTGGCGGAATTGATGGCAGGGTACCGGAGAAAGGCAAAAAAGAGGCAGGACCGGGGGGTCTATGCCGCTGTAATGTGCTTTATGGAGGAAGAGGACGGGCAGGAGATGCCGGATGGCTGTAAGGAGGGAGAGGGCGGAGGAGACACTGCCGGCCATAAGCTGCGGGTGAAGCTAAAGCGTTTTATGTCCCTGTTAAAACGCCTCCGGGCAGAGAGCACCTATCTGCCGATCCATGAACTGATCTACCGGGTATATGAGGAGACGGGGTATTACCATTATGTTTCGGCGATGCCGGCCGGGGAGGCCCGCAAGGCCAATCTGGATATGCTGGTGGAGAAGGCGGCGGCTTATGAGCGAACCAGCTATAAGGGGCTGTTCCATTTTATCCGTTATATCGAAAACCTGAAACGGTACCACACGGATTTTGGGGAGGCATCTATGGCCGGGGAAGAGGATAATACGGTGCGGATCATGAGCATCCATAAGAGCAAGGGGTTGGAATTCCCGGTGGTGTTCCTTGCCGGAATGGGGAAGAAGTTCAACAAGCAGGATGTCTATGGCAGGATCCTGATTGATCCGGAACTGGGGATTGCCACGGATTATCTGGATTTGGAGCACCGGCTTAAGAGCACGACGCTTAAGAAGAACGCGCTGCGCCGCAAGATGGAACTGGACAGCCTGGGGGAGGAACTGCGGGTTCTCTATGTAGCGATGACGCGGGCGAAAGAGCAGCTGATTATGACGGGAACCAGCCGCAGCCTGGCAAAGGGACTGGAGAAATATGCCCGGGTACCGTTGATAGACGGGCAGATCCCCTATACGCTCCTTTCGGCAGCCGGCTGTTATCTGGACTGGCTGTTGATGAGCGTCGGTGACGGCACTGCGCGGGTTTGCTTGGAAGAGATCCCCTTGGCAGAGGCAGTGGGGGAGGAATTGATCCGCCAGGTAAAAAGCCGGAATGACAAGGAGCGGCTTATAAAGCTGAGGACGGACCAGGATTATCAGGAGGAATACCGAAAGCTTCTTATCAGCCATCTGGATTATCATTATCCGTATGAGGCGGACATCCGGCTTCACACGAAAATGACGGTGTCAGAATTGAAAAAGCAGGGACAGGACGCGGAGGAGGAGAGCGCCGTGCTTCCTGTACTCAAAGAGGGGACAGACCTGAAACATTTTTTGGAAAAACTGTCCTTAAAGGACAGCTATGGAGCCACGCGGGGGACGGCCTATCACCGGGCGCTGGAACTGCTCCCGTTTGCCCGGATGGAAAGCCAGGAAGCGATAGCCGGGTATTTGCAGGAACAAAACAGGCAGGAACGTTTTGGCAAGGAGAGCCTGGCCTTGGTAGACTGTGAGGTGATCTGGCGTTTTTTGCAGTCAGGGCTGGGCAGGAGGATGAAGCTGGCCGAGCAGGAGGGGCGGCTCCACAAGGAGCAGCAGTTTGTCATCGGCATCCCTGCCCGGGAAATGGAGGCAGGGGATTCCGACGAACTGGTGGTGGTCCAGGGGATCATTGATGCTTATATAGAGGAGGAGGACGGGCTGGTGGTGGTTGATTATAAGACCGACCGGGTCTATCATCCCTTACAGCTGGCAAAGCAGTATAAAACACAGCTGGATTACTATAGCCGCGCACTGGCGCAGATGACGGGCAAAACGGTGAAGGAGGCAGTGATATATTCTCTGGCAATGCAGAGGGAAGTCCGGGTGTGAGGCAGAGGCATTATAGCTGCCTGGCATCCCCGCGTCCTGACACCAGCGTAAAGCCTGCGTCTTCCACCCGCTGTTTCAGGCAGCCGAGACATTCGGCGGCTTCCTCGCCGGTGCAGGCCTTATCATCATACAGTTCGTACTGCTTCCGGTTTTTGAGGGGCGACAGGTTAGGCATGACGACATTTGCTCCGGCCAGCAGCCCTTTCTCGCGCCCGCAGGGGTCGAGGGTGCCCAGGGCAGTGGTGGCCGGGAGCAGCACCCCCGGCAGCAGGATCCGTACGATGGAGAGCAGATAAAGCGTCAGTTCCACACTGCCAGGCGCTTCCGTGGCAAAGCAGGTGTCATGGTGGGGGATAAAAGGGCCGAGCCCCACCATCTGGGGCTGCAGCCGCTGCAAAAACAGCAGGTCCTCTGCCAGGCACCAAAGAGTCTGGCCCGGGCTGCCGACCATCATGCCTGCGCCGACCTGGTAGCCGAGGGATTTCAGGTTATATAGGCAGCGCCTGCGGTTTTCAAGGCTCATACCGGCCGGGTGCAGCAGCCGGTAATGTGCCTCGTCTGCCGTTTCATGGCGCAGCAGGTAGCGGTCAGCCCCGGCCTCGCGCAGCAGCCGGTAGCTTTCCCGCGTTCGCTCCCCAAGGGAGAGGGTCAGGGCGCAGTCCGGATAGCGTCGTTTGATCTCCCGGACAATCGCCGCCATTTTTTCATCCGTATAGAACGGATCCTCCCCGCCCTGTAACACGAAGGTACGAAATCCCAGCCGGTATCCCTCCCGGCAGCATTCCAGGATCTCCTTTTGGCTTAGCCGGTAACGGGCGGCGTTGCGGTTAGCGCCCCGGATGCCGCAGTAATGGCAATTATTCTTACAGTAATTTGTAAACTCAATCAGCCCGCGGGCAAAGACCTGGCGGCCGTAGTATTGTGTTCTCAGCCTCAGAGCTTCTTCTTTCAGCCGTTTTCCGGTTTCCTGGTTTCCAAAATCACCAAGCAGTGCAACAAAATCATCCTTTTCCATCACCTGCCGGGAGATCAGCTTTTCGGCCGCGTTCCCGGCACTTGTCTTGGCAAAGCGGCGGGAGGACATTTTTTGGTTATTTGTATTCATGGTCTTCAGGCTCCTCAAAAAGTGCGGCAATGTCAGAAAACGGAGACAGGCTGCGTTTCAGGATCCCGTGCATATGGGCGATGGCAATGCCGTAATTTGTCATCGGCACCCCCTGCTCTCTGGCACATGCCAGCCGGTATTTCATTTCCCGTTCATTCAGCATGCAGGCGCCGCAATGGATGACCAGGTCAAAGGAGGCCAGGTCCTCCTCAAAGCCGGTTCCCGAGGTGTAGGAAAAGGACGGCTCACAGCCAGAGAATTCCCGGATCCATCCCGGCAGCTTCACGGTGCCGATGTCATTGCACTGGCGGTGGTGCGTACAGCCCTCAGAGATCAGGATCCGGCTGTGGGGCGGCAGATTGTCCAGCGCACGGACACCGGCGGCACACTGTGCCAAGTTTCCTTTATAGCGGGCAAAAAGGATGGAGAAGGAGGTGAGGGGGATATCTTCCGGTATGAGGGAAGAAACTATGCCGAAGGCCTGGCTGTCGGTGATGGCCAGGGCAGGCTTTTGCCGCAGGCCGGCCAATGCATCCTTCAATTCAGATTCGCGCACTACCAGGGAGAGGCAGCCGTGGCCGAGAAGTGCACGGATGGTTTGCTGCTGCGGGAGGATCAGGCGCCCTTTGGGTGCCGATTCATCGACCGGGGTCACCAAGAGGATGAAATCCCCCGGCTTGACGAGGCCTTCCAGAAGATCCTTCTCCTCTTCTGGCGGCTTTATGGCAGCAAGGCGGTTTTTTAGTTCCTCAATTCCGGTTCCCGTTTTGGCACTGACATAGACCGGGCTGCCAAAAGAAGGCGGGACGGGGGGGACACAGGCCTGGAAGCCAGGGGCGGCCCCTGTCAGGTCGGCCTTGTTGCAGGCAACCAGGAAAGGGACTTTTTTCTCCCGGAACAATGCCAGCATTTCCTGTTCTTCCTGGCAGATGCCTGCGGCCGCATCCACGATTAGCACCGCGATGTCAGCCTTATTCAAAACCTGGCGGCTTTTTTTGACCCTCAGCCGGCCGAGTTCGCCTTCATCGTCGATTCCCGGGGTATCTATCATCATTACCGGCCCTAGCGGCAGCAGTTCCATGGTTTTATAGACCGGGTCGGTGGTGGTGCCTTTTACCTCCGACACGACGGCCAGGTCCTGTCCGGTTACTGCATTCATCAGGCTGGATTTTCCTACATTGCGCCGGCCGAAAAAAGCGATATGGATTCGCTGGGCAGCCGGTGTTTCATTGAAAGCCATAGAATGGGTCCTCCTTTGTTTTTCTTTATTTTTTCCCTGTAGATGGTATCCTTTCCTGGCGGTGCGTTTCCTGATGCGTCTTTTGCCGGGCACGGAAGCTTTTTACACAACAAAAAAGCACCCCGGTAAGGATGCACTGACAAACAAAACATGGGCACGGCAAATACAGCCGTTCCCCCTATGGCCTTCCACTTCGGATCCCCTTCCTCGTGTCAGTGCAGTATAAATAATATTGTCTTTTCTCCTGTTCCTTGCGGAAGGGATGCCTGCCGCTGGGAAAGAGGATTGGTTTTATTTTAGCGGGAAAGCGCAAGATTGTCAAGCAAAAAGGTGCTTGCAAAATCGGCTGCAGAAGCAGGGGAAGCCAGGATTGGGCAGCATTTTGGGCATGCAGGCCGAAACGGTAAACGGCTTTCGGCCTGCATGCCGAAGGCGGCTGCTTCCATAAAAGGGAAGAGGCCGCCGGTTTTCAGGCTGTGAGATCGACGTACCGCCCTTTTTCCACCGGCTGTTCCTCCACAACCGGAGCACTCCGGAAGGTAGTGCGGGTAGTGCCGCCGGCCATATAGACCCTGCCGCATTCCGGGCAGACCCCGGTGCGGTAGCTGACCGATTGGGACACGATATCCTGATCCTCCTTCTGTGCCTTGGCCTTGGCATGGGCAACATGCTCCGCCTCATGGGCGCGGATGGCAAAAGCAGCTCTTTCCGGGCTGAGGCGGGTGGGGGCCTTGAAGGATACCCCGGGATCGTTGGAGCCGTCCTGGTATTTGCGGTTCTTGCAGGTCTCACATTCGTAGGTGTCGGTATCCGGCTTTTTGGCAGCTTTCGGGTTTTGCGGTGCCTGTGTCCCGTCCTGCCCGGGGATTCCGGCAGGAACGGCCGCACCCACCTGCCCTAAATTTCCGGCGAAGGATGCCGGAGAATAAAGGGAAAAACCATTGAGTGCTGTTAAATTGGTAATGATAATCGCCTCCCTTTTAGGAAAGGGGCAGACTGTCCGGCAGCCTGCCCTCTCCTGGATGGTTTATGGCAGCAGCATCCGGCTGCCTATACGGTCTGATGCTTTGCCACATATACAGGGAAGCTGTCGCTGCCCTTCAATTCTTTGCCGGCAGTGAAGGTAACATTTTTATCGGTAATGATGTACTCTAAGTTTGCCCCTTCCTCCACGATGGTATCCTGCATCAGGACACAATTTTTTACCTTGGCACCCTTTGCGATGCGGACGCCACGGAACAGGACACAGTTTTCTGCCTCGCCTTCGATCACACATCCGTCAGCCGCCATGATATTCTTCACCTTAGCCTCGCCGATGTAGCGGGTCGGGTTGTCGTCACGGATCTTGGTGTAGATGGAATCCCTGGCAAACAGGCCATCCAGGTTATTCTCATCCAGCAGCTTCATGTTCTCGTCAAAGTAACTCTTCAGGTCGCAGATCCGTGCCAGATAGCCGTCAAATTTGTAGGCCTGCACATTCAGCTTATCAAGCTGCGGAGCCAGGATATCCCGCTCAAAATAGGAGTACCCGTGCAGGTAGGCGGTACTGATCTGGTCAATCAGCAGTTCACGTTCCATGATATAGATATTCATGGAGAAGTTCTGATTGCCGTTTTCTTTGGAGCAGATGTCTAAATTTACCACACGCCCGTCCTCAATATGGAAAGAATAATACATATTGGTGCCGATATCATTCTTTTTCATGGCGTTTATGGGAAGTTCCTGCTCGCTGTAGGCCACGGTCACATCTGCGCCGCTGGCGATATGGGCATCCATAAATGCCTTGAAATTGAAATTAACGGCGATGTTGGCATCGGACATTACCACGTATTTTTCCTTCTGGTCTTTTAAGAATTCCAGGATACTTGCCAGCGCTTCCACCCGTCCGGTGTACATCTTGATATTTTTCTGTGCAAACGGAGGAACAATGTTCAGGCCGCCGTTCTTACGGGTCAGATCCCACTCACGGCCGGATCCCAGATGGTCCATCAGGGAATGGTAGTTTTTGCGGACGATTAAGGAAACATTGCCGATCCCGCTGTTGACCATGCTAGAGAGGATAAAGTCTACCATCCGGTAACGGCCGGCAAAGGGGATGGAAGCCATCAGGCGTTCACTGACCAGTTCCGGAATCAGGCTGTCATAGGTGTTGGGGAAAATGATGCCCAGAGCATCTGCGTTGGAATTTACCATTGTTCTTCACCGCCTTTCACGTTGCTGTTGACCATAGCGTTGGGGCCGATTTTGGCTCCGTCACCGATATAGACGCCGGAACCGACGGTGGCCACTCCCTTTTCGCTGTCTGTCGGCATAGCGCCGACGACCGCATTTTCACCGATCACCACATTCTCTGCCACGATGCAGTGCTTGACACAGGCGCCCGCCTTGATGGTGGTGCCGCCCATGACAACGGCATCTTCCACCACAGCGCCTGGCTCTACGGTAACACCGGCGAACAGGATGGAATGCTTTACGGAGCCGGATACCCGGCAGCCGTCCGTGATCATGCAATTGTCTACCACAGCCTCGCTGCTGATGCGGTGGCCGGTCTTGCCGCTGTTGCGGCTGTAGATCTTCCAGTTCTCATCGAACAGGTTAATGCCGCTGTGTTCCGGGTCAAGTACTTCCATGTTGGCTTCCCAGAGAGAGGAGATGGTTCCCACGTCTTTCCAGTAACCGCTGAAATGGTAGGCGTACATCTGACGCCCGTCGCGGAGCAGGTTGGGGATAATGTTGTTGCCAAAGTCGTTCTCGGAGTTGGGGTCAGCCTCGTCCTCGATGAGGTATTTTTTCAGGACATCCCAGTTGAAAATGTAGATTCCCATGGAAGCCAGGTTCGACTTGGGATTCTTCGGCTTCTCCTGGAATTCTGTGATCTTGTCATTCTCATCCGCAACCATCAGGCCGAAACGGGAAGCCTCCTCCCACGGGACCTCCATCACTGCCACGCTGAATTCAGCGCCTTTTTCCTTATGGAAACGCAGGAAATCGCTGTAATCCTGTTTGCAGATCTGGTCACCGGAAAGAATGATCACATACTGCGGATTGTAACGCTCAATAAAGGAAATGTTCTGATAGATGGCATTGGCGGTTCCCTTATACCAGTCGGAGCCGGAGGCCTGCTGATAAGGAGGCAGCACATGGACGCCGCCATGCAGGCGGTCCAGGTCCCACGGCTGGCCGTTGCCGATGTATTCGTTTAAGACCAGCGGCTGATACTGGGTCAGGATACCGACCGTATCAATGCCGGAGTTGACGCAGTTTGACAGCGGAAAATCGATGATACGATATTTGCCGCCGAAAGGAACTGCAGGTTTTGCCAGCTTCTGGGTCAATGCATACAGACGTGATCCCTGTCCGCCGGCAAGAAGCATTGCAATCATTTCTTTTGCCATATTAATCTCCCCCTGATTATTTGATTTCCGCGGGCAGTGAGCCATTGCCGTTTTGCATGGACATGTGGCCGTTGCCGCGAAGGCCAAATACCGCACGGATTCTGGCGGGTATTTGGCTGGTGATAAGTTACAAGATTTGAGACAGATGGAACACCTGTCTGTTTTTTGTACCTTCACCGGCCAGGAAAGCCTGTAGGGCAGGATTCCCGGCTATGATATTGAAATTGTACCACAAAACAGGGAAAACGGGTAGTGCTTTATGGGAAAAAATAATAATTTGGGAATATTTTGACAAGCAGGACAGGGTTATCGGAGAAAACGCGGCAAAAAACGACAGATTATTGTGGAAAATGATGAAAAGAGCAGGGAGGATCCTGTCTGTGACCCTCCCTTTTGCCGTTTACTGGCCGAATAATTCCCGCGCCTTGGCGATAGAGGCATTGTAGGTACGCAGCCCGTCCGGGTATTGGTCCGAGTCCCCGCCGCTTCGGGAGATATACCAATACCAGCCGAAGGGGCTCTGGCATTGGGAGCGTGCCCTCAGTTCGTCCAGGCTTAAACCCAGGGATGCGGCAGCCGGGGCGGCATCGGCACTGAAGGCAAAGGAGAGCCAGGCCAGTTCGCTTTCGGTGGCTGTTTGGGGATCCAGGCGGCTGACATAATCTTGGGCGACGATGGAATCCGGGCGGAGCCAGGCAAGGCCTACATAAAAAATGGTGATTGCCGCCACACAGTAGGGAACCAGGCGGAAGTTTTGGATCCAGATCATCAGGCAAACCCCGCTCATCAGCACAAAGAGGAGCGCCAAAAACCAGAGCACCAGTACCCGCAGGTAAGTCAGATGGTATTGCTGCACATAAAGCAGCATGCGGTAGGCGGCGGAGGCCAGCATGATAAAGGTGCACAGGCATACCAGGGTCAGCAAAAGGCGGAGGCATTTGTGGGGGCGGACGTATTTCAGGCAGCAGAGCACCATGGCCAGGTTGAAGGAAGCCACCCACAAAAGCTGGAAAAAGCCTTGCCTGGCATAGGAGGCGTAAGTGTAGCCTTCCGGCAGGGAGCCTCGGCCAAGGAAGAGATAGAAGACCTGGATCGCGCAAAACAGCAGATAGACCAGGGAAATGCTGCTAAGGCAGGTGATGGCGATGGCAGGATGGAGACACTGCCGGTTGGGGACTTCCCTGGCAATCCGGCGCAGGCAGCAGCTGCAGACCAGGCAGTACAGGGCGAGGGAACCAAAGGCGGCCTGTGCCGCCATTTCCAGCAGGGCAGCCGGGGAAAAGAGATGCCCCGCCAGCCATTCAACCAGGGACGAGAATACGGCGTCCGCCTGGCATAGAAGGGCCGTCAGGATCAGGCAGACGGGAAGGGCGGCGCTAAACCCGGCCAGGAAAAGAAGCAGCAGCCGAAAACCTTTGGTGCCTGTTTCTTTTTTGTAGGAGGAGGCGTGGCAAAACGGCCAGGGCAGTGCTCCCAGCGCCTGCAGGAAATAGAGCATTATGGCGGACATGTATTTCCCGATATTCCAGTCCTGTTCTTCATAAAACTGATGCAGGGCAAACACAGCCCCTAACAGCACCAGGGCGAGACTGTTCATGCAGTGAAGGAACGGGTCGGCAGTATAAAAGGTGGAGAGCCCTAAAAGCAGGGCGGCGGCCAGGAGGAACCAGCTTCCCTTTTTGATGGGAAGCGAAAGGCGGCGGCAGATCCGGATCCCGCAGGCACAGGCAAACAGGACAAACAGCGGATAGGTGATGCCGCAGGGGTTGTCGTGCAGGCAGAAGGCGAACATCAGCCCGAACAGCAGGCTGGTGCCTGCAAAAAACGGAAAATCCCCTGCCACCGGCGAAAGCCGCAGCATGGCCTCATTCTTGGCTTCTTCTCTTGATAATGCAGTCATTTTTCTTCCTCCTTGCGCACATAGGTGATGATGTCCCCCGGCTGGCAGTTGAGCGCACTGCAGATTGCTTCCAGGGTGGAAAAGCGGATTGCCTTAGCCTTGTTGTTTTTTAAGATGGATAAGTTGGCCATGGTGATATCGACCTTCTGGGAAAGTTCCGTAAGCCCGATTTTCTGCTGTGCCATGACCACGTCTAGGTTGATGATGATTGCCATTGCTGCCTCCTTAGATAGTCAGGTCATTTTCTTCTTTATATTGGACGGCCTTTTCAAATACCTGGCATAGCACGATGCAAAACAGCCCGGCGATGGCGAATACAAGGATGATCACCACCGTGGCCGGTGTGGGTGCATAGAAAATACGGATCAGGGAGAGCAAGGCAATGAAAAAGGAACATTTGCCCATGCGTTTTAAGGAATGGGCGTTTTCCGCCACAAAAGCATTGTCCGCTAAGACGGTGGAGAACATCCGGCGCAGTTCCCACACGATCAGCA
This sequence comes from bacterium 1XD21-70, assembly GCA_003669055.1. Lineage (GTDB taxonomy): Bacteria > Bacillota > Clostridia > Lachnospirales > Lachnospiraceae > Brotaphodocola. Next base: position 24,254 of record RAYB01000026.1, on the reverse strand, counting down.
GGCAGAGCACCCCGGAAAGCATGTAAAGGATGGTCTGCGGCAGGTAATAGCGCCGAAAGCTTTCCAGGAAACGGCCTACCCACCGAAAGAGGAACGGGATGGACAGCGTAAGCAGGATGCCGATATAAAACATCAGATCCAGCAGCCGCTTGGTAAAGAGGACAAGAGACGGATTTTTCATGATATACTCCTTTGGGTCAATGGTTTCCCGATGGGTTCGGCCCCACGGGTTCTTTTCATGGGGAGTATATCACGGCTGATATCTTAAATCAATATATTTTTATTGATAAACGATAAATTAATATTGTTTTACGGTAAAAATTAAGAAAAATTTCAGGGATTTCGGCGAATGGGGTGAAAGGAATGGCGCCTCGCGCCGCGGTTAAACGGTATTTTAATAGGAAATAAGAAATATGGCATAAAAACAGGGGGGTTAAATCCCCCCCAAAAACTGCTCCAGGATTCCGGCGGCGTCAGCTGCCAGGTCAGCACAGGGGCGTTTTTTGTAGTATTCGGGAGTACGGGCCAAAGGAGCCGGCCCGTCCGAGTGGTGGCCGAGGCCCAAAAGTTCCCGGCAGACGATGCTGCCGTTATGATCCCGGAAGGTGTGGGCAAGCTGCTGCATTTGGGAGTAGAGCGCTTTTTTTCCCTCCAGGTCTTTGGGGTCGCTGTAGCCGTGCAGAAGCCCCAGGACGAGGGACATCCCGCTGACCGTGCCGCAGACCTCCCGCAGGCGTCCCATGCCGCCGCCGAAAGCGGAAGCGAGGCGGGCAGCGGTTTCTTTGTCTAAGCCCAATTCCTCATGGAAGGCCAGGACAACCGACTGGGCACAGTTGTAGCCTTCGAGAAAATAAGATTTTGCCAATTCTTTGTGGTTTTTCATGAAGTTCTCCTTTGATGGTTTTGCTGGCTGCAATAAATTATTATAGAAGGAAATGGCGGCAGTGTCCAGCCAATTAAAAAATAATGGTTGCCGGAAACCTGCAAATAGGATAACATGAGGTTATGGCTTATTTATAATGCCTACATTTTGTGGTTTGGCGCCGGGGCGGGCAGCAGGGCGCTTTGCGGGAAGGGAGAGAAGGGATGGGGAGGGAGAAAGCGGAAAAAAGGAAAAATAAGGCGGAGCGGGTAGTCCATGAATTCGGGCCTCTGTTTGACAAGGACAGCCGTATCCTGGTGCTGGGGACGATCCCGTCCCCCAAATCCAGGGAACAGGGCTTTTATTATGGGCATCCGAGGAATCGGTTCTGGAAGGTGGTGTCCGGTGTGTTCGGCGAGGAGGAGCCGCTGACGGCTGAGGCGAGGAAGGCATTCGCTTTGCGCAACCACATGGCCTTGTGGGATGTGCTGGCAAGCTGCCTGATCCAGGGGGCAGAGGATGGGAGCATCCGGGATCCGGTGGCAAACGACATGGATGTGATTTTAAAGCATGCCGACATCCAGGCGGTTTTTACCACGGGGGCGAAGGCGGCAGCGCTCTATAGGAAGTACTGTGAACCGGTTTGCCGCCGCCCCTGCATAGCATTGCCGTCCACCAGCCCGGCCAATTGCCGGATGACGGAGGAAAGGCTGTCGGAATGCTACCGGATTTTGGCAGAAAAGGCAGCAGGCAGGGGGGCGGGTTGATCTTTTTGGCAGTTCATAGTAGAATATCAGTAGTATTTTTTAAAAACTGGTGGTAGAATGGAGGGAGTTTTAAAAAGGGGAGACGAGAAATGGGCAACAGGAATTTTTGGATTTTGCTGCTTCTTTTATTGGCAGGCATTGTGCTGGGAGGCTTTTTGGGAAGCCTGGCGGAAGGGGTTGCGTGGCTGTCATGGCTGAATTTCGGGCAGTCTTTCGGGCTGGATGAACCGTTAGTCCTGAACTTGGGGGTTCTGGTCATTACGTTCGGCCTTTCTATAAGGATTTCGATGGCAGGTATTTTTGGGGTGGCAGCGGCGCTGTTGGTTTACCGGTATATATGATGGGTGCGGGAATATTTCCGTAAACATAGATGCACTGCAAGACAACACATTGTGAGGCAACAGAAAGGGGATAAAAGCATGAATATGGAAAAGATGTTTCACCTGAAAGAAAGGAATACGGATGTAAAGACAGAGATCCTTGCCGGAATCACAACTTTTATGACGATGGCCTATATCCTGGCAGTCAACCCGAATATCCTGGGGGCTGCGGGGATGGACAGCGGGGCAGTGTTTACGGCAACGGCGCTGGCATCTTTGATAGCGACGCTTTTGATGGCGGCCTTTGCCAACTATCCGTTTGTCCTGGCGCCCGGCATGGGGCTTAATGTCTATTTTGCCTACACCGTGGTGCTGCAGATGGGCTATTCCTGGCAGACGGCTCTGGCGGCGGTTTTTATTGAAGGGATCATCTTTATTATCCTCTCCCTGACCAATGTGCGGGAAGCCATTTTTAATGCGATCCCTATGAACCTAAAGCATGCGGTTTCTGTGGGCATCGGCATTTTTATTGCCTTTATCGGCATGCAGAATGCAAAAATCGTGGTGGACAGCGCCACCCTGGTATCGCTTTACTCCTTTAAGGGATCTGTGGACAGCGGGATTTTTTTCAGCGAGGGGATTACGGTTTTGCTGGCATTGCTCGGCATCCTGATTACGGGGATCCTTCTTATTAAAAAAGTGAAGGGGAACATCCTTTGGGGGATTTTAATTACCTGGGTGCTGGGGATTTTGTGCCAGGCTGCCGGGCTTTACAAAATAAACCCGGATCTGGGGTGTTTTAGCCTGCTGCCCGATTTTTCCAACGGCATTTCGGTTCCCAGCCTGGCGCCGACTTTGATGCAGATGGATTTTAAGGGAGTCCTTACCCTGGATTTCTTTGTGGTCATGTTCGCTTTTCTGTTCGTGGATCTGTTTGACACGCTGGGGACCTTGATTGGCGTGGCCTCCAAGGCGGACATGCTGGATAAGGACGGCAGGCTTCCCGGCATCCGCGGGGCATTGATGGCAGATGCGGTCGGGACATCGGTCGGCGCGGTTTTGGGGACTTCTACCACGACTACGTTTGTGGAGAGCGCCTCCGGCGTGGCAGAGGGCGGAAGGACGGGGCTTACCGCGGTGACGGCTGCTGCCTTGTTCGGGCTTTCTTTGTTCCTGTCCCCGATTTTTTTGGCGATCCCGTCCTTTGCGACGGCACCGGCTCTTGTGGTAGTAGGTTTTTTGATGATGACCTCCATCACCAAAATTGATTTTGAGGATTATACCGAGGCAATCCCGGCTTACATTGCCATTATTGCCATGCCGTTTATGTACAGCATTTCCGAGGGGATTGCCATGGGGGTGATTTCATACGTGGTGGTGAACCTGGCGGCGGGGAATTCTCCAAAGAAGAAAATCAGCCCGCTGATGTATGTCCTGGCCGTCCTGTTTGTGGTTAAATATATCATGCTTTAAATGCCGAAAAACCGTAAATACAGAGGTGATAAAATGGAGTCGCAAAAAAAGGGTTATGAGATAGATATGTGCAGCGGGCCCCTCTTTTCCAAGCTGGTGGTGTTTGCAATTCCGCTGATCTTGTCAGGGATTCTCCAGCTGCTGTTTAATGCGGCGGATATCGTTGTGGTAGGGCGGTATGCAGGAAAAGAGTCCTTAGCAGCGGTGGGGTCTACCAGTTCGCTCATCAATTTGCTGGTCAACGTGTTCATCGGGCTCTCGGTGGGGGCGAATGTGCTGGTTGCCCAGTATTTCGGGGCGCACAGGCAGAAGGACCTGGAGGATACGGTGCACACGGCTATGATGCTGGCAGTGATCGGGGGCGTGCTGCTGATCGCTGTGGGGATCGCATTGGCAAACCCGCTGCTTAAGCTGATGGGGACTCCAAAGGATGTGCTTTCCCTGGCAGTGCTTTATATGCAGATCTTTTTTGTGGGGATGCCGGCAACCCTGGTTTACAATTTCGGGAGTGCCGTCTTAAGGGCAGTGGGGGATACCCGCAGGCCGCTGTATTATCTGCTTTTGGCCGGGATTGTCAACGTAGCGTTAAACCTGTTTTTTGTAATCCGCCTCCACATGGGGGTGGCTGGGGTGGCCTTGGCCACGGTGGCGTCCCAATGTATCTCAGCAGCATTGATCCTCCGCTGCCTGATGGTTTCCGAGGCGCCATACCGGCTATACTTAAGCCGTTTAAGGCTGGTGAAGGCCAAGGTGGCGGCGATTGCCAGGATCGGGCTTCCCGCAGGGCTGCAGGGCACTATTTTTTCCATATCCAATGTGCTGATCCAGTCATCGGTCAACTCTTTTGGTCCCGTGGCAATGGCAGGCAATACGGCTGCGGCCAATATTGAAGGGTTTGTATACACATCCATGAACGCGGTCTACCAGACCGCACTAAGCTTTACCAGCCAGAATTTCGGCGCCAAAAATTTTAAACGGATGACCAAGATCGAATGGTATTGCCAGGGAATCGTGATTGTGATAGGGCTTGTGATGGGGATTGGGGCAGTGATGGCAGGCCCGCAGCTTTTGGGAATATATTCTGCGGATGATGCGCAGGTGATCCAATATGGGATGGACCGGCTGCGCCTGGTCTGCGGGCCGTATTTTTTGTGCGGGATGATGGAGGTCATGGTAGGCGCGCTGAGGGGGATCGGATGTTCCCTGCTGCCGATGTTTGTATCATTGACAGGAGCCTGTGCGTTCCGTGTGGTGTGGATTTTTACGGTCTTTGCCGTCAGCCATACCCTGTCCTCCTTGTATATTTCTTATCCGGTTTCCTGGGCGATTACGTTTTTGGCACATTCGGCCTGCTATGTGGGGGTTCGGCGGCGGATTGCCAGGAAAGAGGGGGAGAAGGCATGAATTTTAAGGAGAGATGTATTTCGCTGCTGGATGAAGGGCGGATGTTTGAGGATTCGGGGCACCGGACGCGGTTTAAAGAATTGCTGGATTGCTATGGGGATTACCCGTTTTTTAGCGGGGGGCTGTGCAAATGTATGTATCTGTCCGCATGGGACGAGGTGCATTTTGCAGTTATGCTTGAGGTCTTGACGGAGATGGCCCTTGGGAAGGAACGCGATACCAGGGAGATGAGGATGCAGGGGGAAATCCTGGCCGGGGAATGCGCCGGAGGGGAATACTATGTGTTCCGGCTGTCCAATGCCTTTTTGGATGGGAAGGAATTCCTCCTTGAGGAAGACGCCCGGATGGAGCCGGAATATGAGTATATCATCAGGCGGGCGCTGCAGGCAGGGGCGCTGATAGAACGGGCTTTATGCCAAGCGGGATCTCCTTAAATGTATCGCTGCTGCGGCTGAAAAATGGATAAGCGCCGCACCGGCAAGGATGGTGAGCAGGTAAAGCAGGTTTGCAGGCCAGATGCCGAGGCGCAGGGAAAGGCCATGGAATACGGGCTGCGAACTCGGGGCATAGGGGGAGATATAAAACATGTCAGCCCTTCCGTGCCCGGGAGCCAGGACATTGACTGCAGTGGCGATGCCGCAAAACACAAAAAACCAGGGTATGGTGTCCGTAAAGCCACGGCGGCTTAGGTCGGAACGGCCGCTTGTTAGGAGCAGCAGGCCGATAAGGACTAACAGGCAGTGCCAGAGGTATCCATGGAGCGTTAGGGTCCAGTGGATGTGGCAGAAGCCGTCAGGGACAGCCAGTGCAGCAATGCCGCCCAACAGGTTGTAGTCCTGCATAAAGGTGCAGAAAGCCTTTTTAAGGCGCCCGGAGGGAAGGAACGGAACCATCAGGCACAGATATAAAGGCAGGCTGCACAGCTGGAAGGGGAAAAACCACCAGTCATAGTGCCGGCTGTTGATAAAATAAAACAGGAACAATTGCTTATACAGTTCCGTGGCGGCCAAAAATATGCCGCAGGCAAATAAAATACGGTCAGTGCCTTTCTCCGGGAGGGAGAAGAGGCGGTTAATCATAGAGTTTTCCATAATGGGTCAGTATACCATTTTTTGAGGAAAAGGACAAGGAAGGAAATGTGGATGCAGAACCAAAAGCAGGATCAAAGGCAGAACCAAAAGCAGGGGCTGGAAAGGCTGGAAAGCAACGAGGCCGCAGAAATCTATGAAAAACAGATGCGCAGGGATTTCCCGGAAAACGAACTGAAGCCGTGGGCAATGATTGCCCGCATGGAGAGGCAGGGGGCGTATGACTGTTTAGGGTTTTACGAGGAAGGGCAGATGGCGGCCTATGCATTTTCGGTGGTGGACCGGGAGCGGGGCTATGTCCTTCTCGACTACTTAGCGGTACGTGAGGGATGCCGGGGCAAAGGCTATGGAAGCCGGTGCCTGCAGGAAATGAAGCGGTTTTACAAAAACCAGAAGGGGCTTTTTTTGGAATGCGAGGATCCGGGGAGCGCAGAAGACGGGGCAGAAATTGAGATGAGGAGGCGGAGGATCCGCTTTTATGAGAATGCCGGATGTGAGCGGACGCAGGTAAGCGCAAGGCTGTTTGGGGTCAGCTTTGAAATTTTGTACCTTCCTTTGGCACATCGGGGGGCAGACGTGGCAGAAGAGTTAAAAAAGCTGTACCAAATGATGCTGCCAGGCCCGATGTACGAGAAACACGCAAGGGTGACCTGCAGGTGAAAGCCTGTGACGGACCTGCAAAAACCGGGAATAACCTATGGGCTGGGAATTAGGGCTTGCCATACTTCCTGGCTTTCGCTATAATGAAGAATAGTTGAGTGCGGAGCGCGAAACTATTCGCTGCGCAAACGCAGCGGAGCGGAGTTTGCGTTTCCCGTGGGAGTGGAGGCGCCAGGAACAATAGGGCGCGCAGCGGATGGAAGGGAAAGCGGTATGATACGATTGGAACGAACCAGTGTGATGAATTTGGAGAATGCCATGCGGGGGGCGAGGAATCCCATGAACAGCTGGAACCGGATGGACAGCGGGTATGACGAGGACGGTTTTTATGTGCTTGGCCCAAATGACCTGGACCTGGCGGGGAGGCTGCGCAGGGCAGGGAGTGACCACCGCAAATTTATCCGGCAGATCTTTGTGTCCGTGGACATTACGGCGCCCTTGTATTGGTGGAAGGAATATGATACTTACAAGGTGGCTACGGTGGCAAATTCCACGAGCACCATGCACCGCATCCACAGGAAAGAATTTGAGATGGAGGATTTCAGCTGCGACAGGATGACAGAAGGAACCAGGAGGTTCATGGAGACTGTGGTGGCTCGCTTGGAGGAGATCAGGAAGCGGTATCTGGAGACCAAGGGCAAGGAGGACTGGTATGACCTGATCCAGCTTTTGCCTTCCAGCTATAACCAGATGCGGACCTGCACCTTGAATTATGAGACCCTGGTCAACATATATTATGCCAGGAAAGACCATAAGCTAAGCGAATGGCATGACTTTTGCGGCTGGGTCAGGTCGCTGCCATATGCCAAGGAACTGATCTTGGGCGGGGATGAAGAGTGTCTGCCTGGTGCGGACAGAACATAAAGAACAAGGCAAAAACAGGAGGATAGAAATGTACCAGATTTTAAAGGCCAGCAAGCTGGCAGAGAAGATTTTCCTGATGGAGGTGGAGGCGCCGCGGGTGGCAAAGTCCTGTCAGCCCGGGGAATTCGTCATTGTAAAGATGGATGAAAAGGGGGAGCGGATTCCGCTGACCATCTGTGATTATAACCGGGAGACAGGGACTGTGACGATTGTGTTCCAGAGCGTGGGCGCTTCGACAGAGCGCATGGCCGGCCTGCAGGCAGGCGATGCGTTCCAGGATTTTGTAGGGCCGCTGGGGCAGCCGTCCGATTTTGTAAAGGAAGATTTCCAGGAAGTAAAGGGGAGGAAATACCTGTTTGTGGCAGGTGGTGTCGGCACGGCGCCGGTGTATCCCCAGGTGAAGTGGATGAAAGAGCACGGCATGGACGTGGACGTGGTCGTGGGCGCCAAGACAAAGGATCTGCTGATTTTGGAAGAAGAGATGAAGAAAGTGGCAGGGCAATTGTACATAACCACGGATGACGGCTCTTACGGGCAGAAGGGCATGGTGACGGAGGTCATCCGTGACCTGGTAGAAAATAAGGGGCAGCACTATGATGTCTGTGTGGCAATCGGACCGATGATCATGATGAAGTTTGTCTGCCTGCTGACAAAAGAACTGCAGCTTCCGACTATTGTCAGCATGAACCCCGTGATGGTGGACGGTACCGGGATGTGCGGTGCCTGCCGGCTGAGTGTGGGCGGTGAGGTGAAGTTTGCCTGTGTGGACGGGCCGGAATTTGACGGGCACCTGGTAGACTTTGATGAGGCAATGAAGCGGCAGCAGATCTACAAGACAGAGGAAGGCCGCGCCATGCTGCGGCAGCAGGAGGGAGAGACCCATCACGGCGGCTGCGGGAATTGCGTCTGAAAGGCAGCGGATACCAGGGAGAGAATGAGTAAATAGGCTACGGAGGAAAACGATCATGGATGTGTTAAAGAAAGTACCGGTGCGGGAGCAGGATGCCAAGGTGCGGGCAGCAAATTTTGAGGAGGTCTGTTATGGCTATAATGCCAGTGAGGCCAGGGAGGAAGCGGCGCGCTGCTTAAAATGCAAGAACGCAAAGTGCATGGGCGGCTGCCCGGTTTCGATTGATATTCCCGGCTTTATCCGTGAGGTGGAAGCCGGAGATTTTGAGGCGGCGGCGAATGTGATTGCCAAGGCTTCGGCGCTGCCGGCTGTCTGTGGCCGGGTGTGCCCGCAGGAATCCCAATGTGAGGGGAAATGTATCCGCGGGATCAAGGGGGAGCCGGTTTCTATTGGAAAGCTGGAGCGCTTTGTGGCAGACTGGTCGCGGGAGAACGGTTTTGTGCCGAAGGCCGCGGCGGAAAAGAACGGGCGCAAGGTGGCGGTCGTAGGCTCAGGCCCGGCCGGGCTGACCTGTGCCGGAGACCTTGCAAAGCTGGGTTATGATGTGACGGTTTTTGAGGCATTGCATGAGCCGGGCGGTGTGCTGACATACGGAATCCCCGAGTTCCGGCTTCCGAAGGACACCGTGGTGCGCATGGAAATTGACAATGTCAGAAAGCTGGGGGTAAAGATTGAAACGGATGTAATTATCGGCAAATCCGTGACCATAGACGAACTGATGGAGGAAGAGGGCTATGAGGCGGTGTTTATCGGTTCCGGCGCCGGGCTTCCGAAATTCATGGGAATTCCTGGTGAGAATGCCAACGGGGTGTTTTCCGCCAACGAATACCTGACCCGCAGCAACCTGATGAAGGCCTTCCGGGAGGATTACGACACGCCGATCGTGGCCGGGAAGAAGGTGGCCGTGGTCGGCGGCGGCAATGTGGCCATGGATGCCGCCCGGACGGCGCTGCGCTTAGGGGCGGAGGTTTCGGTCGTGTACCGGCGCAGCGAGGCGGAACTGCCGGCCCGGGTCGAAGAGGTACACCATGCGAAGGAAGAAGGCGTAATGTTCCATCTGCTGACCAACCCGGTGGAGATCCTGACCGATGATAAGGGGTGGGTGACGGGCATGACCGTCAGGAAGATGGAGCTTGGTGAGCCGGACGAGTCCGGGAGAAGGCGCCCGGTGGAGGTGCCGGGATCGGACTATACCATCGAGGTGGATACCGTGATTATGTCGCTGGGGACGTCCCCGAACCCCTTGATTTCTTCTACCACGAAGGGCTTGGAGATAAACCGCCGCAAATGTATCGTGGCGGAGGCAGAAAACGGGCAGACCTCCCGCCCGGGTGTGTTTGCCGGCGGTGATGCCGTGACGGGGGCGGCGACCGTGATTCTGGCCATGGAGGCGGGAAAGAACGGGGCAAAGGGGATCCATGAATATCTGTGCGGGAAAGCATAAGAAAGAAAGGTTTTTGCTGCCGGGGCATTTCCGGCAGCAGGAACCTTTTGAAGTATGGGGCATAGCCCGATTACATTTAGGAAAGGCAGGCCAAACAAGATGAGGCGTCACATCGATTTATTGCATGGGGGGATCCTTGGCTCGCTGACGGGGCTGGCGCTGCCGATCATGGCCACCTCGCTGGTGCAGACAGCCTACAACCTGACGGATATGGCGTGGATCGGGCGGGTAGGGAGTTCGGCGGTGGCGGCGGTCGGAGCCGCCGGGATGTATACCTGGCTTTCCACGGGCATCGTGACCCTGGCGCGGATGGGCGGGCAGGTCAAGGTGGCGCACAGCCTGGGGAAGAAGGAGGCGGGGGAGGCCGTAGAATATGGGCGGGGGGCGCTTCAGCTGACGGTTGTGCTGGCGTTTATATTTGCCTTGGCTGCCAATTTGTTTACCGGAAACATGATCGGTTTTTTTGGGCTTAGCAGCGGGAAGATTGTCGCGGACGCCGGGATTTATCTGCGGATCACCTGCGGGCTGATTTTATTTTCGTTTTTGAACCAGACCATGACCGGGCTGTTTACGGCCATCGGTGACAGCAAAACCCCGTTTTTGGCCAACTGCACCGGCCTGGCAGTGAACATGGTATTGGATCCGTTGCTGATCTTCGGGCCGGGGCCGTTTCCGCGGATGGAAGCAGCGGGCGCGGCGGCGGCCACCGTGACGGCACAGATGGTAGTGACATTCGTCCTGGTGCAGAGGGCATCCCAAGACACGGTGCTGTTTAATAAGATTGACCTGCGGTGCCGGACGGCAGGGAGGTATTTCAGGGAGATTCTGAGGCTGGGGGTTCCTTCTGCCCTGCAGAGCATGCTCTATTCCTCAATTTCGATGGTGCTGACACGTATGATTGCATCCTGGGGAGACGCAGCGGTGGCAGTCCAGCGGGTAGGGGGCCAGGTGGAGTGCATTTCCTGGATGACGGCAGAGGGCTTTGGCTCGGCCATGAATGCCTTTACCGGGCAGAATTACGGCGCACGGCTTTATGAGCGGGTGAGGAAGGGATATGGCATGGCGCTGGCAGTAGTCGGCTTGTGGGGAACCTTTACTTCCCTGGTGCTGATCTTTGGGGCAGAGCCGATATTTAGGATTTTTATCCAGGAGGAACAGGTTGTCCCCATCGGCATCAGCTACCTGGTGGTTTTGGGGATCGGCCAGATGCCGATGTGTGAAGAACTTCTGACCGTGGGGGCGCTCCAGGGGCTGGGAAGAACCTTGTCCTGTTCGGTGATCACCATCGTGCTGACGGCAGCAAGGATCCCGCTGGCTCTTTTTCTGACGGGCACGGGCCTGGGACTTAACGGCATTTGGTGGGCGCTTACCATAACCAGCATAGCCAAAGGGCTGGTCTTTGTGTTATATTATCTGTGGGTGCTAAAAAGGCTGCCTGGGAAGGCAGCCGCAGGACAGGGGGCAGGAAGATGACAGAAGGAAGAATAAAAGCGATGCTGCGCTTTGCCATGATACTTTTTGAGATTATGTTTTTTATTATTGTTTTTTGGTGGCTGGGGCAGGTGTTCTCTTTTTGGTGGGAGAGCCCGCTGCTGCGGTACATGGGGATTTTCACCGGGGTGGTGTATTTGTTCTTATGCCCGGTTGCCCCTATCTGCGGGATTGTCTGTGGAAGCCTGGGATATAGGAGGCTGAAAAAGCTGGACGCAAAACCTCAGGAGGCTGCTGCACTTAAAAGGTGGAAGATGCTTGCACTGATTGAGATTGTGCTGGGGGTTCTGACAGTGCTGCCATGCATGGTTCTGTTTTTGGGGGCATGTTCCGGCCAGGTTTGAAGATTTCGGATGATCCATGGGGCGAGAAGGAGGGGAAATTGTGGCGAGTACGATGTCAAAAGAAGAAAAATTCAAACAGATGACAGAGACACCGGTGAACCGGCTGATTCCGACGCTGGCGGTGCCGACGATCATCAGCATGCTGGTGACATCTGTTTACAATATGGCAGACACCTTTTTTGTCAGCCAGATCGGAACCAGTGCTTCCGGGGCTGTGGGAGTGATTTTTTCTGCCATGGCAATGATCCAGGCGGTGGGCTTTACCCTGGGGATGGGCAGCGGCAATAACATTTCCCGTGCCTTGGGGAACCAGGAGGAGGAGAGGGCAAGCGTGTTTGCGGCGACAGCCTTTTTCACGGCAGGGATCATAGGGATGCTGTTTTTGGCAACCGGCCTGCTGTTTTCCCGGCAGATGGTGTATCTTTTAGGGGCGACGGAGACGATCGCGCCCTATGCCCAGGATTATGCGCGCTACATCCTGATTGCGGCGCCGTTTATGATGTGCTCCTTTGTGATGAACAATATCCTGCGCGCACAGGGAAGCGCCATGCTGGCAATGGTTGGCATCACGACTGGCGGTATTTTGAATATGATCCTGGACCCAATCCTGATCTTCGGCTTAGGGATGGGCATTTCCGGCGCCGCGGTTGCGACGATGGCCAGCCAGATGGTCAGCTTTGCCATCCTGCTCTACCAGTGCAATTCCCATGGGGACTGCATCAAGATCCAGATAACCCGTTTTCGCCCGAACCTGAAAATATACGGGGAGATCCTCCATGCCGGGCTGCCGTCATTTTGCCGCCAGGGGCTGGCCAGCGCGGCAGCAGTCGTGCTGAATTTTGCTGCCGGGCCTTATGGGGATGCGGCAATCTCGGCAATGTCGATCGTAACCCGGTTTATGATGTTCATCAACTCCAGCCTCATTGGCTTCGGACAGGGCTTCCAGCCGGTATGCGGCTTCAATTTTGGTGCCAGGAGGTATGGCCGGGTGTTGGAGGCATACTGGTTCTGCGTAAAAGTGGCAGTGGTCATGCTGACCGTTTTCGGCACGGCAGCCTTTCTGTTTAGCCGCCCGATTATCACAGCCTTCCGGAGGGAAGACTTGCAGGTGATCGAGATCGGCACGCTGGCCTTGCGGCTGCAGCTGCTGACCATGCCGATCCAGGCATGGGTGATCATGGTCAATATGCTGACCCAGTCGATTGGCTACGGGTTTAGGGCATCCCTGGTGGCAATGGGCCGCCAAGGCTTGTTCCTGATCCCGTCCCTATTGGTTTTCCCACGCATTTTCGGGGTATTCGGGGTACAGATCGCACAGCCCCTGGCTGATGTATTCACCTTTTTGCTGGCGACCGCAATTGTCCTGGAGGTATTAAAAGAACTGAAACACTTGGCAGCCGTCCAGCAAACCTAAACGGCTGCCCCGCCCCCTATTCCCAACAACATTTCAACACAATTCTTTAAATTGTCTAAAAATTCAACCCTGCAGCAAAAAGGAGTATCTATCTTTCGATAAATACTCCTTTTTGTAATGCTTTTCTACGTGCGCGAGAAGATTCGAACTCCCGACACCTTGGTCCGTAGCCAAGTGCTCTATCCAGCTGAGCTACGCACACATATCTTGTTGCTGGGAAGGATTCCCTCCGCAACAAAAATTATTTTACCCCACAATCACTGTTTTGTCAACCATATTTTTTATTTCCTGTGATTTTTTCTTTATCACCATTTTTTATCAGGGCTTTCCCCGGCAGACGGGCATTCCCTTGCCCGCTAAAGGCAATCCCGCGTGTCGTCCCTCTCTTTCTGGCGTGCCTTTTATAACGCCTTCGATTTATAATGCCTTCCTAAAAAAGGCTTGACATTTCCCCCAATATAGGATATCCTGTTTGCAAGTCAATTAGTTACAAACCATTGACCGGGGCAAGTACCTGTTTGGAATGCGCACAGAGAACTGCAGAGGGTGGGATTGCAGTGGCACGAAAGGCAGGGAATGGACCCGCGAGGGCGAACTGAAAAGGACGCAGTCCCAAGTAGGCGAGACGTGTCTGCACGTTATAGCAGAGCCGGTATGTCAGTACCTGGCAATGAGTGCATTCGTCAGAATGAATTTAGGTGGCACCACAGAAGCGAGGCTTCTGTCCTATGGAAGAGATAGGGCAGAGGTTTTTTTGTATTTCAGCTGTTTCATGCTTGCTGCTAATTAGGAAAGGAACCCCCGATAGGGGAGAAAGGACGAGAATATGGAAAAGAATATCCCTTACAAAATTTACCTGGAAGAGCAGGAGATGCCGAAGCAATGGTACAATGTACGCGCCGATATGAAGAAGAAACCGGCTCCGATCCTTAACCCAGCCACACAAAAGCCGGTGACAGCAGAAGAACTGTCTGCCATTTTCTGTGAAGAACTGGCAAAGCAGGAGTTGGATGACAAGACGCCGTATTTTGATATCCCCCAGGAGATCCTGGACTTTTACCGGATGTACCGCCCTTCCCCCTTGGTAAGGGCTTACTGCCTGGAGAAAAAGCTGGATACACCGGCCCATATTTATTATAAGTTTGAAGGGAATAATACATCCGGGAGCCACAAACTCAATTCTGCGATTGCCCAGGCTTACTATGCAAAGAAGCAGGGGTTAAAGGGTGTGACCACCGAGACAGGGGCAGGACAGTGGGGGACTGCGCTTTCCATGGCCTGTGCGTACCTGGAACTGGACTGCCAGGTATATATGGTGAAATGTTCTTATGAGCAGAAGCCGTTCCGGCGTGAAGTGATGCGGACTTACGGGGCGAAGGTGACACCGTCCCCGTCCATGGATACGGAGGTGGGACGGAGGATGAATGCGGAATTCCCGGGGACGACAGGGAGCCTGGGCTGTGCGATTTCAGAAGCTGTAGAAGCGGCAGTCAGCCAGGAGGGTTACCGCTATGTGCTGGGGTCCGTGCTGTCACAGGTGATGCTGCACCAGTCCGTGATTGGATTAGAGACAAAGGCTGCTTTGGATAAATACGGCATAAAGGCAGACATAATCATTGGCTGTGCCGGCGGCGGCTCCAACTTGGGCGGCCTGATTTCTCCTTTTGCCGGGCAGATGCTGCGCGGCGAGGCAGATTATGAGATTATTGCCGTAGAACCGGCTTCCTGCCCGAGCCTGACCCGCGGTGTTTACGCCTATGATTACTGTGACACCGGGAAAGTGTGCCCGTTGGCTAAGATGTATACGTTGGGGAGCGGCTTCATCCCGTCTGCCAGCCATGCGGGCGGCCTGCGTTACCACGGCATGAGTTCGGTGGTTTCTGAGTTGTATGACCAGGGGCTTTTGACAGCCAGGAACGTGGAGCAGACGGAGGTTTTCCGGGCAGCCCAGGCATTTGCCAAGGTGGAGGGCATCCTTCCGGCGCCGGAGAGCAGCCATGCGATCAAGGTGGCCATGGACGAGGCATTAAAGTGCAAGGAGACCGGTGAGGCGAAAAATATTGTCTTTGGCCTGACAGGAACCGGATATTTTGACATGATGTCTTATCAGCGCTTTAACGATGGGGATATGAGCGATACGGTTCCGTCGGATGAGGAACTGGCAAAGGCAATAAAGGCTTTGCCAAAGGTGGATTTATTATAAGGAAGGGGCGCGTTTGCCTTGGCCTGCACAGCCTGCTGCTTCGCTGTTTTGCACACCTGCTGCCCTGCTATTTTTCGTTGACATATCCAACTGTGATGTTTATAATATAGAAAGTATATTAAATTTATATAAAATATAACAGAGGATAACATGAAGAAAAAGCAAAAGGCAGTTTCAATGTTTACGGCAGCAGTTGGGTTAAGTGCTGTACTGGCGTCCTGTCCGTTGGCGGCGTACTCGGACAGCGGGCCTGGGGCAGCCAACCGCTGGAAGCAGGACGAGAAAGGATGGTGGTATCCAAACCTGGACGGGACATACCCGGTGAACCAGTGGCAGAAGATTAACCGCAGATGGTATTATTTTGATGCCGAGGGATATATGATGGAGAACTGCTGGATAGAGACGGATGGGAAGTATTACCGCCTGGGGAGTGACGGGGCGATGCTGAGTTCGCAAGAGATCCTGGTTGACGGGAAACCCTACACCCTGGACGGGAGCGGGGCAGTGGTGGAGGGGGATCCGCAGCAGCTGACGGAGGCTGATTTGGCGGCGCTTTCCTATGCCCAAGGCATTGTTGCCCAGATCACGGATGAGGGCATGTCAAAGCCGGAAAAGGCGGCGGCAATCTACCGCTGGGTGCGGGGCAACATGACTTACACAACCAGCGGGCCAAAGAGCGACGAGGCGGCTTCTGCCATGTACGGCTTCCGCAGGCATTCCGGGTGCTGCTATGAGTATTATGCGATGTCGCATTACCTTTTGCTGGCGGCAGGCATGCCTAATATCCCGGTGGTACGGGCAAGTGACGGGGATCACTTCTGGAACCTGGTGGATGTGGACGGAACCTGGTACCATTTCGATACAACGCCGCGGAGGATGGGCGGGGACTGGTGCCTGGTGACTACCGATGTGCTGCGCAACACCTGGGGTTCCCATAATTTTGACGTGGAAGCATACCCCAAGACTCCATGAGGCGCTTATCATGGCTGTCAGACAGAAAACTCAGGCACAGGTATGGGGTACTTGGGGCGGCGCTGGCAGTTTTTTTAGGGGCAGCATGGCTGGCGCAGTCTCTTTTGGTTCCCAAATATATGGATCATGTGATAGAAGGCAATTTCACGGAAGAATATTACCGCAGCCCTTTGGGGCATGAATTGCTGATGGTCGGGAACTGTGAGGCCTACGAAAATATTTCCCCTATGAAGCTGTGGGAGGATTATGGCATCACCAGCTATATCAGGGGGAATTCAAACCAGCTGATCCCGCAGTCTTACTATCTGTTGAGGGAAGCGTTGAGGTATGAAAAGCCGAAGGTAGTGCTTTTGAATATCCAGGCGATGGCCGTAGAGGGGCAGGATTCGGAGGAATATAACCGGATGGTTTTTGACGGGATGCGCTGGTCAAAGGACAAGTGGCAGGGGATAATGGCCAGCCGGATGGAGGAAGAAAAACTGGCAGATTATTTGTTCCCGCTCCTGCGCTACCATAGCCGGTGGAGCGAACTTTCAAAGGATGATTTCCGGTATGCGTTCCGTCAAAAACCGCAAAAAAGCTATAATGGCTACTACTTAAGGGCAGATATCCGCCCATATACGGAATTTCCGGCAGAGAGAAGGCGGAGCGATTATGCTTTTCCGGAAAAAAACATGGAATATCTGGAGAGGATTGTCCGGCTGTGCAGGGAGAACGGCATAGAACTGGTGTTTATGAAGGCACCGAGCATGTATCCGGTATGGGTAGAGCCGTATGAGGAGCAGATCACGGAATTTGCGGGCAGGGAGGGGATCTATTATATCAATACCCTGGAGCATATGGACGAGATCGGCCTGGACATGTCTGTCGATACTTACGATGAGGGGCTTCATTTGAATGTTTACGGGGCAGAAAAGCTTTCTGCCTGGCTGGGGCGCGATTTGAAGGGAAGATACGGCTTGGCAGATTTCAGGGATAAGGAAGAGGTTGCCGCTTTTTACAACCAGCGCTTGGAAGAATACCGGAAGGAAAAAGAAGAGCAGAAGGACGAATTTGAAAAACTGGGATATATCAGTAAATACAAAAGGCAGGAGGAATAACGGCATGAAGGCAGGAAGAGGGATCAGAAGGACAGCAGCAGCGGCACTGGCAGCGCTGATGGCCATGGCGTCGGTGTCCGTAGCCATGGCAGCGGAAAAGAAGGAGCAGTATGCCTTTACCTACAAGGAGCAGCAGGTAAGCGTGGGGATGGCGGCAGATACAGCCCTTAAGGCTCTGGGGAAAGAAAACAAGGTAAAGACGCTGGCAAACTGTGCTGATGACAATGGGAAAGACAAGGCTTATATCTATGATGATTTTGAGGTTGTCATCACTAAGGACGGCAAGAAAGAGGTGGTTCAGTCGATCAAGCTGACCAGCGGCAATGTGGGCACCGAGGAGGGCATTAAAGTCGGAGATTTGCCGGCAGCCGTGAAGAAGGCTTATCCGGATGCCAAGGAGGAGGCAGGGCTTTATACCGTTGTCTTAGGGGAAAGCCAGCTGGTGATTGACTGTGGGTTTAAGAATGACAAGGTAACCGAGATCTGCTATGAGGCGGCCGGGAAGAAGTGATGGGTTACATATCTCTTGGGTTTGCCGTCCTGGTGCTGGCTGGGCTGTTGGCTGGCAGGATTTTCGGGCAGCGGGGGCGGCAGTGGGTGCTGCTGGCAGTGAGTTTGGCATTTATGTCTATGGCAGGCGGACAGTGGACAGTCCTGTTCTGGTTTATCAGCACGGCGGCGGGTTTTTTGGCTGCACATTTGCTTATGCCGTGCCCGGCATCCGGCGGGCATGGCATAAGTGCTTTTTCGGGTGTGGGGCAGCGTTTGGGGAGACGGCGGCTGCTAATTGCCGCAGTGGCATTCCAGCTGGGGCTTTTGGCGTATTTTAAATATGCCAATCTGCCGTTTTACACCTTAGAGGCATGGGGGGAACTTACAGGGAAAGCATATGAATTTGAAGAGGTGGAGAGGATATCCCTGATGGGGATTTCTTTTTATACACTGATGGTCATCGGCTATGATATCGATGTATACCGGGGAGAGACAGGCGCGGTTCGGTCATTGCCGGCATTTTCTTTGTTTACGGGTTATTTCGGCCATTTTGTGCAGGGGCCGATCGACACTTACCAGGAGACGGGCAAAAGCCTTGCCAGCCCGGGGAAAGCTTCTTTTGGGGATCTGCAGGCCGGGAGCCTGGAAATACTGGCAGGGCTGTTTAAGAAGCTGGTGATTTCAGAGAGGCTGGCTGTTGTCGTGGATACGGTTTATGGGGATTATGCGTCCTATGGGGGATGGTATCTGTCTTTGGCGGCCGTGGCGTTTTCCCTACAGCTTTATACGGACTTTTCCGGCTGCATGGATGTGGTGGCAGGGGTGTCTAAGCTTTTTGGAGTCCGTGTGGCAAAGAATTTCCGGCAGCCTTTTTTCTCGGAGTCGATCTCGGAATTCTGGAGGAGATGGCACATAACCCTGGGGGCGTTTCTGAGGAAGTATGTCTACATACCTTTGGGAGGCAACCGGAAGGGAAGGATCCGGAAATACTTAAATATTGTGGCAGTTTTTTTCCTCAGCGGCCTGTGGCACGGCGGGCAGTGGACGTTTATCATCGGAACCGGGCTTTTGCAGTGTGCCTATATGATTGCAGGAGAACTCTTAGAGCCTCTTTTTTCCTGGTTTTACCGTTTTACCCGGATCCGTGTGGATTCAGCAGTGATGAAAAATGTCCGCAGAGTACGTACATTTTTGCTGGTGACGGTGGGATTTGTGCTGTTTAGGGCTGATTCTCTGTCAATGGCCGGGGAGATCTTTACAGGGATGTTCCGGGCAGGCTGCTATCCGGAATATGGGGAAGGGGTGTTTTACTGCGGTTTAGGGAGGGCAGATTTTGCCGTGCTCCTGGTTTCCTTGGCCATCCTGTTTTTCATGTCTGCATGGCGGGAGAGACATGGTGAAAAAGCGGTGGTTGTGGGAGAGGGCAGGCGGACGGCATTGTGCTTTGCCTCCTTGTTCGCTATCTTGCTGTTCGGGTTTTATGGGAAGGGATATGATACGGCAGCATTTATCTATTCGCAATTCTGATTGTGCACGGCGGGGCAGATTCAGGGGTTCTGCGGATCCGTTCCCTGCAAAAATCTGCCCGTTCACATCAAAAATGATGGGATACGCAATTTTTTGCCGATATAAATATAGATCCAACTATTTTCAGAAAAGCAGGTGACCCTTATGCTGTCCGTTGCCGTATGCGACGATGAAGTGCTCTGGTGCTGTGTTCTTTCAAATAGAATCCAGGAAATATTAAATGAAATGGGCATACCTTGTACCGTCTGTCAGTTTTACAGCGGAAGCACGCTGCTTATGGAAGCAGAGCATTTTGATATTCTGTTTCTGGATATTTTGATGCAGGGGCTTGACGGATTGAAGACCGCCCGGATTTTCCGGCAGAAATCCTTTGACCAGATTCTGGTCTTCGTCTCATCCAGCAGGGAATACGTATGGAATGCTTATGATGTGGAAGCTTTCCATTACCTTCTCAAGCCGGTGGACGACCGGAAGCTGAAGGCAGTCTTGCAGCGGGCGGTCAAAAAGATCCGGAGGCATCCCCGGGAGTATCTGCTGATCCGGCGGGAACGCCAGTGGCAGAAAATTTTTTTGGACAACATCCGATATTTTGAGATCCGGGGCCGCATGGTCGATGTGCATGAGACGGAGGGCGTCCTTACCTACTATGAACAGATCCGTGTCCTGGAAAACCGGCTGCAGGACAAAGGTTTTTTCCGCTGCCACAAAAGCTTTCTTGTCAATTTAAACCACGTCGATTCCTATAACAGGCAGGAACTTCTTCTTGGCAGCGGGGAACGGATCCCCATCGCCAAAAGAAGATATGATGATTTCTGCAAAGAGCTGCTTGCCTGCATGCGAACTAACGGAGGGATGCTGTGAGACAGCTTTTCATTCAAAATGAACTTTTTTTCCTGCTGGCCTGTCTGGCCGTCTCTATATGGGCTGTGGACAAATTCTGCAGAAAGTATCTGGAGCCCCGCGGAAACAGCCGATGGGTGTTCCCGTGCTGCCTTTTTTTCGGCCAGGCCGCCCTTGGCTTGCTGTGGGAGACCTGCAAAACTGCTCAGATCCCCTATATTCTTCCTGTCCTGCTGAAACATCTTCTCTTTCTTGGGGCAGTTTTCCTGTTTTTCCGGTCACATGCTGCAAAAAAATTTCTGGTTGCTTCTGTGCTGATCGCCGCCGTTACACTGACTGCAAATTTCTGCGAATCTTTTCTGTCCTGTCTTGTTCTTTTTGCCCTGCATACCTTCGGGCATGTCCAAACCCCCTTTTTGGGGCAGACAGAAGCTATCCTGATTGGCTGCATCTGTACCGCCGTGACCCTCCTTGTCCTTTGGCGGATCCGGATCCGTCTGGATCTTGATGTCCTGTTTTTTGGCAAAAGCAGAGAATGGCACAAAATCCTGTCAGTCCCGTTTCTCGGGATCACGGCAGTGACTGATATCGCCAACTGGAGCGCCTCCAACGGCATCCTGCTTCAGAGCCGCAATCTGGGCATCTATTATGACCAGCTTTTGAGCCACGGTGAATTATGTGTCCTGACCGGCCTGTCCATGTTCGCTGCGGGCTGTTATCTTTTCGGGATGGCAACGATCTGCACGGAACAGCACAAAAGCAGCCGGTATCATGCGCAGATCGATGCCTTCCGGGTTATGGAGCAGCAGTATCGCCAGTCGGAACGTCTGCGCCATGACATGAAAAATCATATTATCGCCCTGTCCGGTCTTTGGAAACGCCGCGAGTGGGTAAAAATCGGAGACTATCTGGAACGGATAAAACAGTGTGCCGACCTGGGAGCCGGAGAGGAAGCTACCGGGAACATTGCCGTAGATGCACTTCTGTATCAGAAACGAAAGCTGGCAGAAGAACATCACATCCGATGGGAATGTGACGTACAGATCCCTCCTGCATGCAGCATCCACGAATTTGACTTGTGTGTGCTCTTTGGCAATCTGCTGGACAATGCACTGGATGCCTGCCGGAAACTTCCTTCAGAGAGAGACCGCCTGATCCACATCCAGGCAGGTCAGGTAAAAAAATGTTTCCTTTTGGAAATAAAAAACAGCACAGGCCCGAGAGATATGGATGAGATCCGATCCGGCAGCAGACAGTTTTTTGGCGGACATGGCATCGGCCTTTTGAACGTTCAGGATGTGCTCCAAAAATATGGCGGCGCCCTGCATATGGATCTGCAGGATGATTTCTTTGTTGCTTCTTTGCTGGTTCCGATGGAACTTCCTGTCCGCTTATGACAGAAAAACGGTTTTTTAAAACAGAACGATGATATCGCTGGTATTACTGCCGAAGAAGAAGGCAGGAACTGATAAAAATGTCTGTATACAGAGCCAGGAGGATATGTCTATGAATATGAAAACAGTAGAAGGCCTAATCGGAGCCAGATCCAATATCAACCTGTCCGATACCGCCATGGGTGTTTATCGGCAGGCCGCCCAGAAGGGGGATACTGCCACTGCAGAGCGGGCGCTGGGCTATGCCGGCGACATGGTGGATCAGGCGGAATCATATGAAACCAAAGCCGAGGAAGGGATGAAAGCCGATGCCAAAGAACTGAGGGAAAAGGCAAAAGCGGATCAGGAAAAGGTCGCCGAAAAGCGCAAGGAAGATCAGAGGGAACTGGAAGCCCGGATCGAACAGGGCAGAAAACCGGATGGGGATACCGTGGAGATCAGCAAAGAGGGAATAGCAGCTTTGGCAGAGGATTCAGGGACAGAAACTGCGGGTTCTGCCGATGCTCCTTCCAATTCCGGCACCTCTGAAATGCCGCCTGTTGTCTATAACAGCGCAGGAGAACTGAGCCCACAGGAAGCACCGGCACAGGTATCTGTGGTTGTATGAAGCAGTTTACAAGTTCTCAAAACAGATAATTATGATAGAGGCTGTTAGACAGCCTCTAGTTTATGTTGTATTCTACAAACTGGGGTTCAATCCCCATGTTGAAACAATGATCAAGGGAATGCGATTATAATATTTCTCTGCTTCGCTTTGGGGGTGTGAACAAAAGTCTGTAAATACAGATCTTCTATGATAATAATCGGGCTGATGGCTCTCTACCAGAGCTCCAGCCCATGAATTATATATAACAGCAAATAATGCGTATGTCAATAGCAGGCGGGGAAATCGCCTGTCAGATAACGCTCTTAGATGGGACTCATTCCGGCAGGCGTCCTTCATACATGATGCTCAGTTCCCCATAGACCTGCCCCCAGTTGCGGATTGGCACGGTCCATTTCTTTGTTGCTTCAAAGGTCGACAGGTAGAGGGCCTTGAGCAATGCCTTATCGCTGGGGAAGACGCTTCGCTGACGGTTCAGTTTCCGGTATGTGGCATTTAGGCTCTCTATCGCGTTCGTGGTATATAGAACCTTCCTCACAGCTGCAGAGAACTTGAAGATCGGGGAGATAGCATCCCAGTTCTGTTTCCAGCTCCTCATGGAGTTCGGATACTTCCCGCCCCATTTCTCTGTCACACGTTCCAGGGCATCCAGGGCCTTTTCTTCCGTTGGCGCCTGATAGATCGTCTTCAGGTCAGCGCAGAAGGGCTTACGGTCCTTGTCCGACACATACTTCATGGTGTTCCTGACCTGATGGACGATACAGCGCTGGTACTCCGCCTTCGGGAATGCAGCAGCTATGGCCTCCTTCATCCCGGACAGGCCGTCTGCACACAGGATTAGGATGTCCTTTACGCCGCGGTTTTTTAAGCCGTTCAGGACAGAGAGCCAGTATTTGGAGCTTTCATTCTCACCCACTTCTATGGCCAGGACTTCCTTGTGCCCGTCAGCATTGAGGCCGAGAATGACATAAGCCGCAAGCTTGCGTATGACGCCCTCATCTCTGACGGAATAGTGGATCGCATCGATGTACAGCACAGGATATACCTCTGAAAGCGGACGGTTCTGCCAGTCCTCGATCTGGGGCAGGATCTTGTCCGTAACATCTGAAATAAAGCCCTCTGAGGCCTCAAATCCATAGATGTCCTCAAGAGTATCTGATATCTGCCGGGTAGTCATGCCCTTTGCATACATCGAAAGGATCTTCTGGTCAATGCCAGAGATATCCTTTTGACGTTTCTTCACCACCTGCGGCTCAAAAGTGGATTTACGGTCCTGGGGAACCGAAATCTCCATGCTTCCATAGCTGCTGTTCACCCGCTTGCGCTTATAGCCGTTGCGGGAATCTTCACTGTCAGAACGTTCTGACCTGCCATAGCCCAGATGCTCATCCATCTCAGCCTCCATCATTTCCTTTATGGTTCCTCCAAGAAGGTCCTTTAGTGCATCCTGGATATCCTCTGCTGTCTGGATGTCGTATTCCTGCAGGAGCTGGTGGATGATGTTGCGCTTGCCATCGGTCATGACTACTTTGTGTACAGGTTTCTTTTCTTTTGCCATAATAACAGGCCTCCTATAGTTTAGATTTTACCATAGAAGACCTGATACTAATAGCTATTTACAGAAAAACTTTCATACACTCTTCGCTTTTTACAAGTTTAAGACTATCTTTTCGGGAATTAGTTCCGCTAAATACTTCATATATTCATTCATTTACCATATCTCCAATACGGATTTTCTATTCTCCGCAACTGCGGATAAACTTCGTTTTGTAGTTGCAGTAAGAATCGCAGTAAATTGCAATATGTCCATCCTTTTGTATATCGTTTAGGTATTGATAGTGAGAGAATACCATCTCCATTTACAGAATATGATACTCCCTGTACAGTTCCTGCCGGTATCCCTTATCTACCCCAATCCGCCCAATGGCATCATACCGTTTCTCCTGCAGCAGCTTCTGGGTCAGCAGGGCATATCGGTTTTCCCCCTGCTCAATTCCCTCTGTTCTTCCCTTCTCAATATTCTCCTGGTCACGCATCAGCAACGTCATATATTCCCGCCTCCATTCTCGGTTTTTCTTGGC
>RAYB01000025.1 GCA_003669055.1 bacterium 1XD21-70 | reverse complement strand
GCGCCTGTTCCTTCATTCCCCGGATCCGTGCTTCCGCTTCCGCCAGCGCCTGTTCCTTCATTCCCCGGATCCGTGTTGCCGCTTCCGCCGCTGCCTGGATCCGTGTTGCCGCTTCCGCCGCTGCCTGGATCCGTGCTTCCGCTTCCGCCGCTGTCTGTCCCTTCGTTTCCTGGGTCCGTGCTTCCGCTTCCGCCAGCGCCTGTATCCTCTCCTCCGGGATCCCTATCTGTTGATCCGTTGTCTGCCTTATCTGTATCTGCTGCATCCGTCGTCACACCAGCTGCCGCTAGTGGTACGTAGGCCTGACCCATATATTGATACATAGCCCTATTGTAAGGCAGGGCATTCCATCGGAATACCTGCTCTGTATCCCGTCTCACAGTTACGGAACCGGAATCTTTGCTGCTGGCAATGGCTGGCAGGAACTGGCTTGCCTTACGGATCTTTGCTCCGTTTTGGCCATCCGCTTTTATATCCTCTCCGCCTTCACTGCCTCTGCTCTCATCCCCTCCGTCTTTATCCTCACTTCCGGCTGCCTCCGGCAGTCCCCTATCCCCTGGCAGCATTTCACCAGTATCCGGGATATCTGGCTCATCCTTTATCGTTTCATCAGTTCTGTTGGACTCTGCTCCCGGATTTTCTGTTTCGTCAGGATTATCTGTTCCGCCGGGATTTTCTGACTCGTCGGCATTTCCCGCCCCGTCAGGATTATCTGTTCCGCCGGGATTTTTTACCCCGTCGGCATTTCCTGTTCCGCCGGGATTTTTTACCCCGTCGGCATTTCCTGTTCCGCCGGGATTTTCTGACTCGTCAAGATTTCCCTCGTCCGCCTCTGTCTTACCGGGTTCTTCCTCCTCGGACTCCAATTCGTATTCGTCCTCTGCCCATATAGCATTCGACGGAGTTGCTATTGGTACATCTGTCAGTTCCACCGTTGTTTTTGCTGTATCATTTGACCCGCTATAAATGCCGTAAGCATCCTCAAAATGGGTATACCTCCAACCGGTATTTGGCCCGTAGGGTTTCTGTCCGACATCATCTGCCGTATAATGCCTGCCATCCAACGGTGCATCAACTTTTTGAGGCTCGCTCCAATCTTCCAGTTTCATATCCTCTCGTTTTAATGAACCGTCCTTATCTTTCAGATAGTACTCATGGACATAGCGGTAAGACCCCTCTTCCCTCTTATTAAAAGTATTCGTCACCGTTACAGATATCTCTGATGAACCAGATATGTTTACCACCACCATATTGCTGTCACTATAAGAAAGCTGATAGCCCGTCTTCAGCTTTGTGGTTCCTTCTACAATAACCGTACGGTCTGTATTATAGTCTGGTTCCAGCCTCCAAATCTGGCCGACATTAAGTTGTACATCTTCTGCCTTAGACTCTGCCCTAGATCCTCCTGATGGCTGTATTTCGATATCAAAGTGATACGGCTCCTCGTCATCCATGTCGCCCAGCATATGGATTTCCATACTATAGCCTTTCTTCACACTCTTCCACCAGTTGCCAGCCAGGCCTGATTCCGTCTCTTCCTCTACTGTCACAGAAAAATCTGCCGGAGCCAGTTGCCCTTCCACTGCCTCTTCCACCAGATACGCCGCATTGGAAGAAAGCCCTGTCACCTTCACACTGCTGTCCTCACTCAGGCTTGCGGGAATCGTGACGGTCTTTGGCGGGGTACTGGTACCGCCCCCGATTTTCGTTAATGTGTATGTAAACTTAAGCTGGTCTGCCCCTGGCCTGTTGCTGGTATCTTTCGGTTTTGTTATCGTCAAAACCGGTATGTCAGAAATGGTTATGTTTTTCTTATCCTGGACGGGAACCGTCTTTGGTGTACACAAATAGGCATTTACCCTGCAGCTTTGCAGCTGGGATGACCCCGCTGCCGCAAATTTAAAAGGTTCTACTGCTAAAGGATAAGGCATGGTTGAAACATACCCTTGCTTACAGTTTTTTAACCACCTGACTTCATTCGGTGAAAATCCGTCTAACCATACTCCCTTAAACTGCCCGTTGAATGAACTGGCTCCTGAGTTTAAATTAATCTGGCTGATTTTCAGCCAGATATAATCCCCTTCTGAGGGAGATTTCCAGGCCGGAGTGTATATCATAAACTTTCCTACATTGCTATATGTATAGGTTTTTGTCTCATTCGCCTCCGGATATTCTACCACATAGCCTTGCATCCCCTGATATATAGATTCTTTTACTGTATAATCGCCATCAGGCAGATCCTCCCATTCACATGTCTCCCCAGGCCCTGCCTTTTTTATCTCCTGCCATCCTTTTCTGCTGAGTTCATAGTAATGTTCCCTGCCATCGTTTGGCGCTGTTACCTTCACCTTGCTTTTTTTGGGCATACTTTCCCATGGAATGGATATCTCCTTTTCCGTCCCCGCAGGAACTACGCTCTCATTCTTGAGCAGCATACGGTACCCTTCGGCCTCGATTTCTTCCACCTCATAATCCCCCGCAGGAACATCCTCCAAAGTGTTGGATTTTCCTGCCTGAACCTTCAGCAGCTTGCTAAAATTACGCTTCTTTCCTGTAATCCGGTAAGTATATATCCTCGAATCCGATCCGTCATAGTTTTCTTTTTCTATTGTTATCTTACCGCCGTCTTTTTTAATGCTCACTTCAGACTTCGTTCCTGTTACAGGCATAACGCTTTCACATGTATAATCCGTCCTGACCTGCTCCGTTTCCGGAGCCCCTGTAACTTCGGATAATTCTATCACAGAAAGCCTAGCAACCGCATCAAATTTCAATACCGCTTCACCGTCGCCCTTAATCTCCACGTCCCTTTCGACAGGCTCCGTATTTATAGCAGTTCTCCCGTCCGCAGACCTTCCCCCTCTGTACTCCAGCACTCCCTTGACTTTAAAATGGTAAGTCGCATCCTTTGCCCAGTCAGGTGAACCCTCAGCAAATTTTTTCCTGATGATCAGGGTATAGGAGCCGGTACCCCCCCCCCACTTCGGCAAATGCTATTGTCCCTACCACAAGCATAAACATCAAAAGTAAGACAGACACGCAGAAAAAC
Source organism: bacterium 1XD21-70 (assembly GCA_003669055.1). Classification (GTDB taxonomy): domain Bacteria; phylum Bacillota; class Clostridia; order Lachnospirales; family Lachnospiraceae; genus Brotaphodocola. The sequence goes on along the minus strand of RAYB01000025.1, from coordinate 71,142 downwards.
TTTTTCCCTATCTTTCTTTTGCCCTTCCTAACCTGCACTATTCCAATCTCCTTTTTCTAAAATTATGAGCAAGAAGCCCAAAGGCAAATCCACAAGCCAGGCCTCCTATCTATAATAAAATGCACTTATCCTGTACATCTGTTTTCCCTTCTATCTATGGCACAGCCTGCTTCCCCCCTAGCCGTGCATTCACCTCCGCGGCAATGTGCCCCATCTGCCTCTCCAAATACGGCCCCGGGCATTCTGTGTCGTCGGCGAACATCTTATGGAGTGTCAAGTTCCCCTCCTTATCCCCGGTAAAATTTAAGCCTTCAATGCCGTTGCGCTTACAGATATCAACGCACAAAGCAATGAGTGCTTCATAGGCCTCATCACTCACATGCCAGTCTCCCCCCAGTTCATCGTTGGCCACCTCGATGGTGACTGCCTGATGGTCATTCTCCCTGCTGCTAGAAGTCCAGGCACGGTTGCCTTCCTCTACATAAAGGGCAATCCGGCCTTCGCTGTCAACCGCATAGTTGGACGATGCCCGCCTGTCCCTGTCCGAAAAATTCTTCCCCAGTTCCTCCAGGCTGAGATCCCCTGCCATATGGTGGATCGTGAGTTTCCTAATCCGGCCTTTCCGCGGGAAATCTGCATTGGGAGAGAGATAGACATATTCAATCAGGCTGCTGTTCCTTTTGGCCACATCCTCCTTCTCACTATCCGTGAGCATCCTCCCGACTGTATCAGGGAGATTTCTATATGACCATAAGCACATGGCAAGGATAACTGCCGCTGATAGAGCGAAGCCCAGCAATAGGCACCATATGCTTTTAAACCCTTCTTTTCTTCTGCCTGGCTCCATTCTCCACCTCCTATACTACATGTCTGACATAATACAACAGATGGAACACAAACAAAAGGGCAAAAGCAAAAAATATGGCTCTCAATGCCAAGGCCCCCACCTTCTCTCCCTTTTCTCCGGGTGCCCCAAACACCAGCAATGCCAATGATGTAATCCCCATATAAAAAAAGCTGGTATCAATCATATTGTGGAAACAAAATGCCACAAGCCCTGCCTTTGCCCACGGCTGTGTCTTTTTCCTAAAAGCCCTGGCTATGACCCAAAGCAGCATTCCCATTGCAATCCAGCCAAACTCAACCCCCACATGGAGCAAAGCATTATGGATATGCCAGGTATTAAAATATTTATCACTGTCCGCCAGGTTCAAATATCTCCACCGATAAGGCCCAACCCCCAATAAAGGGGACTGTACCAGGTAATAGAGGCCGTTTTCCATCATCTCCAGCCGTTCTGTAAAAGTCGCCACCGAACTGGGCCGCACAAGGACAATGGCAACCGCCACGAAAACCCCGATGAAAGAAATGGCAGCTGCCATCGAGGGAAGCGCCTCCAAAAAACGGCCAAACTTTGGCCAGCACAATACCAGGGCAAAAACATAGCATAGCAGCGGCAAACAGGCTGCAGGCATATCGGTTCTCGCCGCTGCAAGGTAAAGCAGCATGCCGGTTCCGATCCCTAAACTCGCTTTGGCCAGGAGGCGGCAGGCATACCGGAAGCATTCCCTGGAAGGGGCAGGCTCCCCTGGATGAAAAAAACCATATCTCTTCCCCGCTATCACTGCCAGGATCCCCACTGCCATCGCAAGGAAACTGCCCATAGACAAAGTAAGGGCAAGGGCGACAAGCAGCAGCGGTTCTATATACGGCAAATAATACCGCCTCCCTGGCTCCTGCCCTTTTTGCCCTTCCTGGCAACAATGCAGGGCAAACCAGCCCATCACCAGGAAAATCCCCATCGCATTGGGATTGCCCAGCAGGCCTCCTAACCTCCTCGCGCTGCCTTGCAGCAAAGCCTGGCACGCAAACTGGGCAATGCCTGCCAATGACACCATGCCTGACCAGGCGATACAAATCCGCTTCAGCAAAAACTGTTCTTTGCTGTCCAAACATGCCATCAGAAGATAAAGCACCGGAAAAACAGAATGCATTGCCCCATAGCCATCGGTAATATTGCCGTACCAGGCAAAGGAAGAAGCCATGCCGGCCAGATTATAGACAACCAGGGGGAGCAGGATTCCCAGGTCTGCCTGGGCAGAAGCCTGGGCAATGCCTATCACACATAGCAAAACCCCCAGCATGCTGGCAACCGGCACGGTTCCCACACCGATCCAAGTCATAATAACCAGCGCCAAAAATATGCATACTATTGTGTAATGGTCCAACAGGCAGTCTAATTTTCTTCCCAATGCATCGATCATCTTTCGGTTAAATCTCCCTCTCTTTGTATCCTTTCCAATCGGTTATAGACCCGTCCGGAGATTTGAATAGCTAAAGCAGTTTTCCCATGTCAGGCAATTCTCTCCTCTATCCAATGCAGCACATCCCCGATCACCTCATCCTTGCAATATTCATTGAAAATTTCATGGAAAAGGTTGCCATAGATCTTCATCTGCTTATCGGCTGAGGCCGCTTCCCCGAAGAAACGGTAAGTATCCTGCACGCTTACCAGCCCGTCTTTTTCTCCGTGCAGCATAAGCACCGGGTAGGCAAATGCCTTGGCCTTTTCTTCAAACCAGGCAAGCCCGCTACAGAGTGCGTAGCACAGCCCTGTGGTAAAGGTCTTTGTGTTGTAAGGATCCTTCCCGTACCAGTCTACCACCTCAGCCACCGAGCATACGCCTGCCCCCAATTCATTGGGCAGCTTCGTGTGTACATCCAGCCCCTTGGGCACCCCGGTGATCAGGACTCCGACATCATGGGTCAAGGCACCGCTGGTAATGATCCCTCTCAGGCGCTGATCCGGATATTTGGCGCCATACAGCGATACCGTAAAGCCGCCCATGCTGTGGCCGATCAAAAAGACCGGGATATCAGGATTCTCCTCAATCGCCATGTTAACCACGGCATGTGTGTCATCCAATAATTCATTAAAATCGGAATAATATGTCCGTTCCCCTTCTGAGCGCCCATGCCCCCGATGGTCAAAACGGTAGGTTCCGATCTTTGCCTGGTGGAATTTCTCTGCAAAATAATCATACCGCCCTTGGTGTTCACACAGCCCATGGACAATCACCGCCACTGCACGTGCCCCCTCCGGAACTTCCTTGTTCAGGTATAGCTGCATCCCGTCAAACGAAGAAAACATTTCACCCATGGTGTACCCCTCCTTTTGTTTGCTCATTTATTTGGTTTAAGCATAGCATATTTTGCCAATAAAGTATAGGGTGTGATCGGGATTTTGTTGGTGTTTTGTCAGGTTTCAAGAGAATGGGATGCCCCCAAAAACAGGCAGGGCGCAGAAAATTCTGCACCCTGCCTGTTTTTTGAGGATGGTGGTTGCGGTGTTAGCCCAGCAGGCGGTATAGGCGCCAGATTTCGTCTTTTGTGCCTAGTCCGTCTGAGAATGCGGTTGCTCCGCCTGCTGCCGTTCCTAAGCGAAGCGCGTGTGTATAATCTCCGTTTTCCAGGAAACCGGCCAGGAAACCGGCTACCATGGAGTCACCTGCGCCTACGGAATTCTTTATGGTGCCCTGAGCCACTCCCATATGGTGTACCTCCCCCTCTTCGGTCACCAGCAGGGAGCCGTCCCCGGCCATGGATACCAGCACATTCCTGGCTCCTAGCTGCTGCAGCCGCTTAGCGTGGCTGACAATCTCTTCTTCGCTTTTTAATACTGTGCCGAACATTTCCCCCAACTCGTGATTGTTCGGTTTTATCAAGAAGGGGTGGTACTTCAGCACGTTCAGCAAAAGTTCCTTCTCCGCATCCACGGCTGCACGGATCCCCTTGCCCTCCATACTGGCCAGAATTTCCTCATAGATCCGGCTGTCGAGGGCGGCCGGGATGCTCCCGGATAAGACCAATACATCTCCCGGGACAAGCTTCTCTAGTTTTGCAAACAAAGCTTCCACATCTTCTTCCGTGATCTTTGGCCCCATGCCGTTGATCTCGCTCTCCTGGTCTGATTTCAGCTTTACATTGATGCGGGACATCCCTTTTTTTACCCGGATGAAATCCGAAGAAAACCCCAGTGTTTTTACCCCCCGTTCAATCTCGTCGCCGGTAAACCCGGCAACAAACCCTAGTGCCACGCTAGGATATCCAAGGTTGGCCAAAACCGCCGAAACGTTTATGCCTTTCCCCCCATAATAAATGTTCTCTGCCACAGTCCGGTTCACCGCCCCGGCCACGAATTTGTCCACCCGCACCACATAATCCAATGCCGGGTTAAAAGTTACCGTGTAAATCATCCCTGCCACCTTTCCTTTCCGCCAAACTATCTTTTGTCATCCCCGCTCTTCTTCTGCCAGAGTCTTTTTCAGCAAACCCAGTATGATGCAGCCTAAAGCAGAACCAGCCAGCACGGCGACCAGGTACCCGGCCGGGTTGCCTACCGTCGGCAGCACGAAAAGCCCGCCGTGAGGCGCCCGCAATGTGCACCCGAAAAACATGGACATCCCCCCGGCTACTGCTGCCCCGGCCGCACAAGCCGGGATGATTCTCAGCGGGTCTGACGCTGCAAAGGGAATCGCGCCTTCCGTGATAAAGGACAAGCCCATAATGATATTGACAATCCCTGACTGGCATTCCTTTTTGGTAAACTTCTTCTTGAATAAGATCGTGCAAAGTGCAATCGCAATCGGAGGAACCATGCCGCCGGCCATCACGGCTGCCATCACTTCAAAATTCCCCTCCGCCAGCTGTGCCGTGCCAAACACATAGGCAGCCTTGTTGAAAGGCCCTCCCATATCAATCGACATCATGCCGCCCACGATCATCCCCAGGACGATCCGGCTGGTGCCGCCCATACCGTTGAGGAAGTTCGTCAGCCCGTCATTGATCATCCCCATATAAGGGTTGATGAAAGTAGTAACCACTGCCCCCAGCAAAATTCCCAGCACCGGATAAAGGAGCACCGGCTTGATCCCTTCCAGGGACTTTGGCAGCTTTGAAAACAGCTTCTTAAGCCCTACTACCAGGTAGCCGCCTGCAAACCCGGCAAATAACGCACCCAAAAAACCGGCGTTCACCGCACCGCCTGCCGGATTGGCAAAGGTCATCCCCATCTTCGCCACTATGCCTGACACAAAACCGACTGCCAGCCCCGGACGGTCTGCAATGCTCATGGCAATGTAGCCGGAAAGCACCGGGAGCATCATGCCGAATGCCTGCTCACCTATGGTTTTTAAGTAGGCGGCCAGAGGGGTGTTCTTTCCGAAATTAGCCGGGTCGATGGAATAATCATCAAACAGGAATGCCAATGCGATTAAAATCCCTCCGCCGATCACAAACGGAAGCATATGGGACACCCCGTTCATCAAATGCTTATAAATCTTCCTTCCCAGGCTGTCACCTGCACCTGCCGCTGCCGTTACGCTCTCGCCGCCTCCTGCATGATGGTAAACCGGCACTTCGCCGGACACCGCCTTTTCAATCAGTTCCTTCGCCTTATGGATACCGTCCGCCACCGGCACCTGCAGCACCCGTTTGCCTTCAAACCGTGCCATCTCAATCTCCCGGTCTGCCGCCACGATAATCGCATCTGCCCCTGCGATCTCCCCGCTGGTCAGGACATTCTGGGCACCGCCGGAACCATCCGTCTCCGCCTTCAAGGTGATCCCCATCTTTTTTGCCGTGTTCTCCAGATTTTCCGCTGCCATATAAGTGTGCGCAATCCCAGTCGGACAGGCCGTCACTGCCAAAAGGCGGTATTTTGCCCCTGCTGTGCCGGCGGTTCCCGCCGGACTTGCAGCGCCGGACGCCCCTGCCGTGTTGGCTGTTTCTGCCGGTTTCTCCTGGCCTGCCGCCTCGGCGGCTCCGTACTTCGCCGTCTCTGCATTGTCAATCACTTGTAAAAATTCTTCCTTGCTGGATGCCTGAACCAGGCTGTCCTTAAAGCCCGGCGTCATCAGCAGCGTGGACAGGCGTGCCAGCGCTTCCAGATGGACATCCGCCCCGCCCGCCGGTGCCGCAATCATAAAAATCAGGTTGGCAAGGGAACCGTCAAACGCCTCATAATCTACCCCCGCCGGAACCGTCATTGCCGCCAGGCCAGGCTCCTTGACCGCTGCCACCTTGGCATGGGGGATCGCAATCCCGTCTCCCACCGCAGTGCTCCCCTGGGCTTCCCTCGCCAAAATCCCTTCCTTGTACCCTGCCCGGTCATTCAGGCGGCCTCCTGCCTCCATAAGCCCGGTCAGCTTGTCGATCGCCGCATCCTTGGAATCCACTGCTGCCCCAAGTTCAATGCTTTCTCCTTTCAGCAACTCTGTGATCCTCATCACAATCCCTCCTGATCATAATATTGTTGGCAGAAGCCGGATAAAATACCATCTCATAAACAACTTCTGTCACACATATCCGCTTATAAGAAATTTAATTTCTTATGTTGGCTCTATCATAACATGATATATTCATTTCGTCAATACTTTTTTCAAGAAATTTATTTTCTCGCATCCTGGAGCAAACCATCCGGCAGGCAATGTATCCCGCTGTCCTCTCCTGCTGTCCTTTCCTGCTGTTCTTTTTACCTGGTTTCCTGCCCTTTCCCCGCCCCGGCTGTCCCGTTTAAAACAATTTGACAACGCCCCTCCTCCTATGGTATGCTAAATTACATGAAATAAAATTACACTATTGGAGACATAAAAGAAATGAGCAACCAAAGCATTCTGGGAACCATCTGTTCCTCCTATGACCAGTTTTTTGATGCAGAGAAAAAAATAGCAGATTATATCATGGAACACAAAAAAGAAGTTGTTGAAATGACTGTGGCCGAATTGGCCAAAGCAAGCAAGACCAGCGATGCCACGGTTTCCCGTTTCTGCAGGCGGTGTGGTTTTAAAGGATTTCAGAGCCTGAAAATCGACTTAGCAAAGGAGGTCATGGAGGAAGAGCGCGACAGCCTCCAGGTTTCCAACGAGATAGACCGCAGCCGCCTGGCACAGTCCCTCCAGAATATCCTTGCCAACAAGATGGCAGAGATGACCAGCACTGTCGGCATGCTTGACCCTGACAACCTAGAGACTATCCTCCGCATTCTTGAGACTGCCCGGACAATCCAGTTTGTGGCCGTGGGGAACACCATCCCTGTGGCGATGGACGGCGCTTTCAAGTTCAACCAGCTGGGGTTTCCTTCTGTTTCCAGTTCCATCTGGGAGGCACAGATTGCCTATACCTATAATCTCGGCCCCCGGGATGTGGTTCTGGTCATTTCCAACTCCGGCACCTCCCGCCGGCTGCTGGAACTGGTGCGGGGCGCCCATGAAAACGGGGCACGCATCCTTGTCATCACCAACAATGCCTCCTCGCCGCTGGCGACGGCCAGCGATTACAAGATCATCACCGCCACCAGGGAAAAACTGCTGACCGGGGAGTTCTGGTTCTCCCGCATCCCTGCCATGCTGGTGATCGAAACCTTGTACCTATTGCTCTTTGTCAGCAAAAAAGATGCCGCTGCACATATCCGGCAGCATGAAGACTCCATCCGCCCGGATAAACAGGGGTAAGCCAAATCGTCTGTAAAACCCTTATTTCTTATGGAAATAAATATCATTTTCCTCTTGCCATCTAGTATTAAAAACTATATAATAAGGTCAGAGGTGACAAAATGAAGAATAACAATGAAAAACTAGACAAGATCCTTGCCCGCCTGGATCAGCTTTCCTACATCAGGCTGGACAAGATCCCGGAGATTGACCTGTATATGGACCAGGTCACCTCCTTCATGGAGGACCATCTTAAAAAGACCAAGCGCAGCCCGGAGGATAAGGTCTTAACCAAGACCATGATCAACAATTATGCCAAGAACCGCCTTCTCCCGCCACCGGTCAAGAAAAAATATTCCCGGGAGCATGTCCTGCTTTTGCTCTTTATCTATTATTACAAGAACCTGCTCTCCTTCAGCGATATCGAGCAATTATTCCGCCCCATCACGGAACACCATTTCAACACCTTGGCTCAGCTGTCCTTAAGTGATATCTACCAGGAAGTGTTTTCCCTAGAACACAGCCAGATGGAACGTCTGAAAGAAGACACCCGCATCAAATTCGAGGCTGCCGGCGCCACTTTTGCGGATGCCGATGAAAAAGAACGGGAATACCTGCAGCTGTTTGCCTTTATCAGCGAATTGGCATTTGACGTATATCTGAAAAAACAGATGATTGAAAATCTTCTCGACCAACTGCGCGAGGACGAATCCCCCGCCGATCCAAACAAGAAAAATGAAAAAAACAGATGAGCGGGTTATGCTCATCTGTTTTTTATCATTCCTCTCTCGGCAGCCTGGCAAATACCATATCATATCCATCACTTCCATAATTCAACGAGCGGTTTACACGGCTGATCGTCGCTGTGGAAGCCCCCGTCTTCTCCGCGATATCCAGATAGGTCCTCTTTTCCCTGAGCATCTTTGCCACCTCATAGCGCTGGGATAAAGATAAAAGTTCATTCACCGTGCATACATCCTCAAAAAATGCATAACACTCTTCCGGAGTCTCCAGCGTCAAAATCGCCTGAAACAGATGGTCTACTGCCTCAGTCTTAATTTTCTTGTTCATATCAGGCTCCCCTCCTTAACTTTGGACGCTTCTGTTAGTTTAGCACAGTAAATTTGTAAAGTCCATACCTGTTTTTAAGTTTTTATCATGATGTTGGAGCCAAAAGGTCTTTTGCCCCCTCTGATACCGGATTGCTCCGTACTTTTGACCCTGGTATCTTATCATAATGTTTTTACAATAAAAAGAACCCTGGCTTTTGCATCAGGGTCCCTTTTCTAACCGCATATTCTTAATGCCTGTGCATTGCTACCTGCTCCAATCCCAGGTTTTTCAAGTTTTCATGCACTTCCCGTTTGTCTGCCTGCCCAATCAGGAGGTCTCTGGCTTTTTTGGCCTCTGTCTCGCTCTTGTGCTTACTAGGACCGCCCACACAGCCCCCCACGCAAGCCATGCCTTCCACAAAATCAGCCGGCAGCTTGCCCACCTTCATCAGGAGCAATGCCTTCTTACACTCCGCGGCGCCGTTGCATTGCATCACCTTGGGGGCAATGTCTTCGTTCATTTCCTTGAAGCACTGAACCACAGCTGCTGTCACTCCGCCGGAATTGCCGAAGCGTTTGCCAAATACCGAACTGTCCTGGTAACTGTTCTCCTCCGGCTCCAACTCCACGCCCTTTGCCCGCATCATGGCTCGGATTTCGCCAAAGGTCATGGCATAGTCGGCATTGCCATTGATATTTAAGTCTAACGTCTCACTCTTCTTGGCAATACACGGCCCGATAAAGACGGTAATGGTTTCCGGATCCTGTTCCTTTAGCATACGCGATACCCCGCACATCGGAGAAACGGTAGTGGACATATTGTCAAGAAGCATCGGGAAATGCTGCTTGATCATATTCACGAATGCAGGGCAGCAGGAGGTGGTCATCTTTTTGCCTTCCTTATAAGCCTCCGCCCATTCTGCTGCCTCGGCAGCCGCAGTCAGGTCTCCCCCAAGGCCTACTTCTACCATGTCGGCAAAGCCAATCTTTTTCAGGGCGGTCTTCCAGCTTGCCATTGTGATATCCGTGCCAAACTGCCCTTCCGTGGCCGGGGCGACCATGGCAACCACCCGTTTACCGGCATTGATCAGCCGGATGATGTCCACCATAAAGGTCTTGGTGCCGATCGCGCCAAATGGGCAGCTGTGGATACAAGCGCCGCACTGGATACATTTGCTTTCGTCAATGACACAAATCCCGTATTCGTCATAGGTAATGGCATCCACCGGGCAAACCTTTTTGCAGGGGCGCTCCAAATGGGCGATGGCACTGTACGGGCATGCCTGGGCACATTTTCCGCACTCCTTGCATTTCCCCGGATCGATATGGGCACGGCTGTCGCCAATGGTGATGGCACCGAAATTACAGGAATTCTGGCAGGCTTTCCCCATGCAGTTGCGGCAGTTGTCCGTGACCACGTAAGATGCGATCGGACACTCCTCACAGGCCGCCTTGATCACCTGCACCACGTTCATGGAATCCATCCCCACCGGGCACTTCCCTTCGGCCAGCCGGATCCGTTGTTTTGTAATCTCTCTTTCTTTATATATACAGCAGCGAAACTGAGCCTGGGGCCCCGGGAACATCTGATAGGGAAGATCGTCACGTTTCTCCTCCAGGGTTCCCTCCCATGCCAGTTTTGCCACCTCACAAAGTATGTCATGTTTAATCTTCAATATGGTTGCGTCATTTGTTACCATGAGTTTTTAACCTCCTCATTATTTTCTCCGCTTCGCTGCTACGTTTGCGTAGCGCAAAACTTCTCCGCTTTGCTCCCGGCGGGAAACGCGAACTCCGCTCTGCTACGTTTGCGTAGCGCAAAACTTCTCCGCTTTGCTCCTGGCGGGAAACGCGAACTCCGCTCTGCTACGTTTGCGTAGCGCAAAACTTCTCCGCTTTGCTCCGAAGTTTTGCTTAGTAGTAAGTCACTGTGACGGGTTTGCCTAGGTCTTCTATGGTATGCTTTAGCTGCTCTACCAGGTTCTGGCGGATCCCCAAGTCGAAGGGGAGCCCCGGGTTCTGGTATGCGCTGTTGATCGCTTTGCCTACATACATATGGAGTTCCGTGCAATCCTCAATCAGCATTTTTGCTACCATGGATGCACCGTTAGGCTTATCCAGTTCCAGGAAGAAATCCTCGGAAACCGTCTCTTTTTTCAGATAACGTTTCAGAAGCTGGAGTACCCGGTTTAAGGTCAGCACGCCTTCCGTCACCAAATCAATCCCATCCATATAGGCAATCGGCGGGATCTCCGGATCCACATAATCCATGGACACATCCAGGGATTTGTTCAATACCCTGGACACGATGGTCGCGCTGGTGCCCCCGCAGACAATCCTCCGGGTATCGTCACCACCGCCCATCCAGCTATGGACCATCTCGTTGTCCCGGGAGGCATCCTGCGCCGGGCCGGTCATTAAGTGGACTGGCTTGGCATTGATGATCCGCATGCAGGCCACAGTGGTATCGTCACCGGGGCGGTATTCATATAACTCGTCACAGGCTTGGCAGATCGCCGATGCCAGGCGCATAGCAGATATGGTTAATGGGTACTGTTTTACCGCATAGGCGGCAATATCCTCCCATACCCACCCAAAATTCAGCAGGCGCCCTACCCCTGCATGGATGGTGCCGTCACTCATCAGGATCAATGCATCGCCCTTTTGGACTTTAAAACGGTATTCGTTGATCTTCTTTCCCTTGACCTCGCGGATATTCTCAGGGATGGCCATCAGCTTCCCGCCACGGATAAATATACAGCCGGGATTGTCGAATTCTACCAGGTAGGCATCCCCGTCGTGGAACACCTGAAGGATACTGAATGTGGCATATGCCACCTGGCGCACCTGGCAGATCGGCAAGGTATCCACGATAGTCTCCACGCATTCCTCCAGGGTGGCGCCGTTTAAGAACATAGTGCCCAGGATCTTGGAGGTCAGGGTGGCAAGGATATTGGCCTTCACGCCGCTGCCCATGCCGTCGGCGAGGATCATGATATTGGAGTCCGCTGTCTTTAAAATCTCCACCTTATCCCCGCACAGGATCTCTGTGAATTTATTCAGGCTCTTATATGCAACATCTACGGTAACTCCCATTTACACACCTCCGTTGTCGCCGTCCTCCAGCAGAGAATGGCAAAGCTTCGTAAGGGTGGTCTTGGTTTCTGCTGTTGTCTCGCCCAGAAGCCCTGCAATCTCCTGTGCTACCATCATCTGCTTATGGATGACCTTCTGTGCCAGGTCGATGGTATCCAGCTTCTTTTCATAGTCAGCACGTGCCTGCTCTTCCTGTTTTGTGATGTCAATGAAAGTCGCCAGCACGGCATTTTCCTTCTCTATGTAGACGATATTCTGAAGGGTATCCAGGTGGTACTCCGGATAACTTACCTTCTTGCCGTGGATATTCTGGCGGGTATCAAACACCCACTGGAAATCTACAGGGTCAATAAACTCGTACAGATACATCTTTAAGGCTTCGGCGCGGGTCTTCCCGAAATATTTCTCGCCAACCGCGGAATATTCGAGTATCTTCATCTCATCATTGACCAGCAGCACCATATTGGGCGAGGTCTCCATAACCAGGTTGGACAGGGACTCGGACTGCTCATACATGAACGGGATGCACATGTTGAGTTCTGCTTTTTTCTGGAATACGGCGATAGCCTTTTCCCGGCAGGTAGGATAGCCGCAGGCGCCGCAGTTTAACTCGTCCTCCGGTTTGGTCTTGCCTGTCTTGGAGAGAATGTCGCGGATCTGGGATTCCGTCGGAACCGGGTCTTTGGGGGAACGGTCTAAGAAAACTTTTCCCATCGGGACGGCTGCCATTGCCTGGCTGGTCTCCGCCTCCGGAACCGGGTCGCGGGGGACGGCCTCTTCCATGTCCAGCTTTACCTTAAAACGGGAAATGGATTTATCGCTGACGGTCGGGCCTTTGATGCAGCCGCCGTAACACATATTCATCTCGATAAAGCAGCCGCTGATCTCCCCGCGCAGCATACTGTCACAGAGTTCCATGCAGTTCTTTTCACCATGGATATAGAATTTGCGGTAGGGATCCTCCCGGGGCTGCGTCGCCACCACGGAACTGATGACCCCGCTGCTTACAGGGTAGAGGCGGTTGACCTTCGGGTCTTTCACAAAAGGCATATCTTCACAATCTTCGATGTGGATCTCTTCATCCTGGAGCCAACGGCTGATATCGTTGAAATTGAGCACAGCGTCGATACAGTCTTTGTGGCGCTCGTCCTGGGCTTCCTGCTTTTTGGCTATGCAGGGGCCGAGGAATACGACCTTTGTGTCCTGGCCTAACTCCTGCTTTAAGAGTTTGCCGTGGGCAATCATGGGAGACACCACCGGAGCCATGTAAGGGATAAGCTGGGGATAGTATTTCTCAATAAGGTCATTGGCGCTCGGGCAGCAGGTAGTGATAATGTTCTCCATCTTGTGCTCCGCTAAAAGCCGGGCATATTCGGCAGTTACCAAAGCGGCGCCTTCCGAGGTCTCGCGGACGTCGGTAAAGCCGAGTTTTAACAGGGCGGCGCGTACCTGGCCGATGGTATGGTATTTTAAAAGGCCCATGTAGGCGGGGGCTAAGGAGACTACCACTTTCTCCCCGCGGACTATGTAGCTTTTAACCTTCCCTAAATCGCTGATTAAGGTCTTGGCAGACTGGGGGCAAATCTGGAGGCAGCGGCCGCAGAGGACGCAGTTCTCCGGCATGATCTCAGCCCGTCCGTCTTTGACCATGATGGCCTTGACTTCGCAATTGCGGACGCATTTGTAACAGTGGCGGCACTTGGTTGCTTTGAAGTCGATAATTGCTGCCATAACTATAGCCTCCCCATGATTTCTTTGTTGAAGAAGTCTTCGGTGGTTTCGGGTGACAGGGAAAAGAGTTCCCCGTCTATGGTTACACAGACGCCGTTGACGCAGTTGCCGCTGCAAAAGGCACCGTTTAGGTCTACTTTGTCAGAAATGTTGTTGGCCTTGACTAAGGTCTGAAGTTTTTGGATGATCTCACGGGATCCCCTTAAATGACATGCACTTCCGATGCAGATTGATACTTTCATGAATTTTTCCTCCCAATGTGGTGATAGTTTGGTTGTGGGTGATGGGGGCGGGGCTCGCTGTGGGGGCGGGCTCGCTTTGGGGGCGGGCTCGCTTTGGGGGCGGGCTCGCCTGGCGGCTTCGCCAGGGGGGTGTCTGATGGGACATCCGCAGTGGCGCTCACCTCCGCGTTGCTCCGGTTCGCTCACGGGCTTCGCCCTATGAAAAAGTGCAGAACCAAAATTTCTTATGTGCGAGCACAACGAAATTTTGGTTCTGCACTTTTTCGCACTGCTCATTACTTACGTGGACATTATCTCACAGCGACAAATTTTTATCAATTGGTTTTTTGTATAAATATATGGATTTTTGTCCCATGTGATTCAAATTTTTCGTTTTATGTTCTGTTCTTTTTTACGCTCTGTTCGTTTTTGTCCTTCTTTTCCACTAAATTTTGCCACAGCCAGCCTTGGGGAGAGGGGAGGGCGGGGAGGTTGGGTGGGGTGGGCTGCATTTGCAGGGGATTTAGGAATCCTTAAATTTCCGGATTTTGCGTTGAAACAAAAATGCATACTGTCTGAGCGCAGCGAGTTTATGCATTTTTGTTTCGCTTTTAGCAAAAAACGGAGATTTTAGGAGTCCTTAATTCCCGAAACCGCAGCCCGCCCCACCCAATCTCCCCGCCCTCCCCTCTCCCCAAGGCGTACCCCCCAAAATCCCACCCAAAAAAAGAACAAAAAAAGCAGGCACCTTATCACCCTGCCTGCTTTTACTAATATCGCTATTCTGCCGCACATTTACTGCGGCTTCTCTACCTGCACGATCGCTGCCTTCTGCATAGGGATCCGGCAATGGCGGTCGCTGCCAAACTCGACGATTACGGTATCATCCGTCATATCGATAATCACACCGTAAAAACCACTGCTCGTCAAAACGGTGTCCCCGATTGCCACGCTGGCCATCAGCTCTTCCCTCTTCTTTTTCTCCTTCTGCTGGGGGCGAATTGCCATGAAATACATCAGCACGATGAAAAAGATTATATAACCGAATAACAGGGACATCGGCATTCCGCCGGCTTGTGTTGCTGTTAACATAAAACACCCTCCTCACAGACCTTCCCGCCGCCTCGCCGGGGATCTGCTTTTTCTTTTTTGATAGTCTCAGGCAGAACCCCGTCCTTAATCGTCCCGGGTTCCTGCCTCCATTCCGCTAAGTTTCTTTGCTTTATACTCCGCGTAACGGTGTTCCTCGATTGCGTCGCGAATCTCTTCCATCATTGTATTATAAAAATACAAATTGTGCAAGACACATAATCGCATTCCCAGCATTTCTTTTGCCTTGAACAGATGGCGGATATAAGCCCGGCTATAGGAACGGCATGCCGGGCACCGGCAGCCTTCCTCGATCGGGCGGGGATCCAACTCATATTTTTGGTTCAAAAGGTTCAGCTTTCCCTGGTTGGTATATACATGGCTGTGCCGCCCGTTACGGGAAGGGTATACACAGTCAAAGAAGTCAACCCCCCGGTCTACTGCCTCTAAGATATTGGCAGGCGTCCCCACGCCCATCAGGTAAGTCGGCTTGTCCTGCGGCAAGTGCAAAACCGTCACATCAAGGATATGGTACATCTCCTCATGGCTCTCGCCCACTGCCAGGCCGCCGATGGCATAGCCGTCAAGCCCCATCCGGGCAATTGTCTTTGCATGTTCTATGCGGATATCCTCCGCCACGCCGCCCTGGTTAATCCCAAAAAGCAGCTGCTCGCGGTTTATGGTATCCGGAAGGGAATTCAGCCTGGCCATCTCCCGCTTGCAGCGTTCCAGCCAGCGGGTAGTCCGTTCCACGGACTGCTTGATATAATCGTATTCTGCACGGCTGGGCGGGCACTCGTCAAATGCCATGGCTATGGTAGATCCGAGGTTTGACTGGATCTGCATGCTCTCCTCCGGACCCATGAAAATCTTATGGCCGTCTATATGGGAGTTAAAATAAACCCCCTCCTCCTTGATCTTGCGCAGCCCTGCCAGGGAAAACACCTGGAACCCGCCGGAATCCGTAAGGATTGGCCTGTCCCAGTTCATAAAGCGGTGAAGCCCCCCAAACCGGCGGATCAGCTTATCGCCCGTGCGGACATGCAGGTGGTAGGTGTTTGACAATTCCACCTGGGTTCCGATCTGGCGCAGGTCATCCGTGGACACTGCCCCTTTGATTGCCGCCGCCGTTCCCACATTCATAAAAACCGGCGTCTGGATGGTTCCGTGCACGGTTTGAACCTCCGCCCGCTTGGCACGGCCATCCACCGTAATCAGCTGATATCTCATTTTCCTTTATTCTCCGCCTTTGCCGTGGCATCCTTCTTGCCCTTTGCCACTGTCATCACATACCACAACGCCCCTGTCACGCAGACAGAAGAATAGGTTCCGCACACGATACCTGTCATCAGCGGAAGCGCGAATTCACGGATGGAGGATACTCCCAGCAAAAACAGCACGAATACCATGATAAATGTCGTCAAAGACGTATTGATGCTGCGGGTAAAGGTCTGGGTAATGCTCTGGTTGACAATCTCCTCAATCTGCTGCTTTGGCTCCCTGGCGGCCAGGTTCTCCCGGATACGGTCAAAGATTACAATTGTCGCATTGATCGAGTAACCGACAATCGTCAGCATACAGGCAATAAAAGTCGAACCTACAGACCATTTTGCCACTGCATAGAAGGTCAGCACCACCAGCACATCGTGTACCAGGGCCAGGATGGCACTGGTCGCAAACCGGATATCCTTGAACCGGAACCAGATATACAGAAGCATCAATACGGTTGCAAACGCCACCGCCACCACTGCATCCTGCTTCATCTCCTTGCTGACTGCGGCAGAAATGCTCTCCGCGGTGATCAGTTCCTTCTCTACGCCAAAGTTCTCCACCATGGCGTCCTCCAATGCCTGCCTCTGGTCTACAGACAATGTCTGGGTCTTGATGATCACCTCATTGGTGCCCTCCACCTTCTGGGTCTGCACGTCAGCATTTCCTGTGATCTTTGATACCACCGGGACTACCCGGCTGGAAATGTCTTCCAAAGAAAGGTTCTCGTTAAAGGTCACATTGGTTGAGGTGCCGCCGGTAAAATCCATGCCGTAATTGAGGGCTTTTCCGGTCTGGGCATTGTTTAGGAACATTGCTGCCCATCCCGCCACTACCATCACAATGGAAATTGCAAAACAGACCTTCTTTTTCCCAAGGAACCCGATCACCTTGCCTTCCTTCTTGACCCCATAACACTTGGGATTCTCAAAGCCCAAATTAAACAGGCCATAGATCGCAAAGCGGGTCACAAAAAGCGCTGTAAACATGGACAGGATGATACCGATCGCCAGCGTCGTCGCAAAGCCCTTCACGGTACCGGAGCCGCGGAAATATAATACTGCCGCCGCAATCAGCGTGGTCACGTTTCCGTCCACAATCGCAGACAGCGCCTTGCTAAACCCTGTCTTGATTGCCGATTTTACAACCTTGCCGTGTCCCAATTCCTCTTTGATACGCGTGAATATGATAACATTGGCATCCACTGCCATGCCTACCGAGAGGATGATCCCTGCAATACCCGGCAGGGTCAGCGTCACCTCAAAAGCAGCAAGCAGGATCAGGATCAGCCCCACATATAGAGCCAGCGCCAGCACTGCCGCCACACCCGGAACCAGATATACAATCGCCATAAATACTGCCACCAACCCAAAGCCGATCGCACCGGCCTTTAAGCTGGTCGCAATGGCCTCCTCGCCCAGCTTTGCGCCTACCACGTTGGAACGCAGTTCTTCCAATTCCAAAGACAAAGATCCGATCCGGATGGTGGATGCCAGGTTATTGGCCTCCTCATATCTATCCATGCCGTCGATCTGGCACTGGCCGCCGGTGATCGGCTCCCGCACTACCGGGCTGGAGATCACCATGCCGTCATAGATAATCGAGATTCTCTTGCCTACGTTATTGGTGGTGGCTTCTGCAAATCTGGTGGTGCCCTCCGAGGTGAAGGTCAGGCTGACCACATAGGAGCGGAGGCCGTTCTGGTCAATCTGCCCGACTTTGGCAGTCGCTACCTGGTCGCCTGTCAGGATCTCGTTCCCTTCCTCGTCAATAAAAATCAGGGAACCCGGCTTTCCCAGGTCCTGCAGGATGGAATTGGCATCCGAAACACCGGGGATATCGATATTGATCCGGTTGGATCCCTCCCGGTATACTTCTGCCTCCGTACTGTAATTCTGCACCCTCTGCTGCAGCTTGTAGACCGTATCCGCCATGTCTTCATCCGACGGATTCTCTTCCACCGCCTGGTAGGTAATGCTGACGCCGCCGGCCAGATCCAGCCCCAGCTTGATACTATCCATCGTATCATAGCCGAAAAAGCCGAACAGCCCTACCGCGAACAGCAGAACCAGCAGGCTTAAAAACCCCTTTGCCTTACTGTTGTTCATTTTCTTTTCTCCTTACTCTTGTAGCCATTTATCTATAACCATCCGGCAGCCGGTTTCGTCCGGAAACCTAAAAAAGCCAATGCGGGGCTTTCCCCCGGCTGGCCGTTTATGCTGCCAGGCTGTTACATTCCTGTCTCGTCCGCCAACGCCGCCTTGATCATAATCGCACATTCGATCCGCTTTTTCTGCATCTCGCAGCCGATATCATAGGCATCCGTGATACTGCCATGGAAATTGTAAGAATTGGCGGCGCAGCCACCACTGCAATAGAAGCGCGCAAAGCAAGCCCGGCATTTCTCCTTGGCATACACATTGCATAGCTTGAATTCATCCCGGATATCTGTCCGGACGATCCCCTCCTCCACGCTTCCCATCCGGAAATCTTCCTGCCCTACAAACTGGTGGCACGGGTAAAAATCCCCCCAGGGCGTCACCGCCAGGTACTCGGTACCCGACCCGCATCCTGACAGCCGCTTGGCCACACAAGGGCCCTGGCCTAAGTCAATGTTAAAATGGAAAAAGCTAAACCCTCTGCCCTCTTTCTTCCTTTTAATATACTCCAAAGCCAGCTTATCATACTCTTCCATGATCTGCGGCAAATCTTCCTCGCGGATGGCATACTCTTCCTCCAAAGGCGCCACCACCGGCTCTATGGACATCTGCTCAAACCCCAGATCCGCAAAATGCTTCACATCCTCACAAAAATCCAGGTTATGCCGGGTAAATGTCCCCCGCACATAATAGTCTTTCCCGGCACGGGAACTGGCAAACCTCTGAAATTTCGGGACAATGATATCGTAGCTGCTGTTCTTGCCGTTTCGTGTCGGACGCATGAAGTCATTGACCTCTCGCCGCCCGTCCAGGCTGAGCACCACGTTGGCCATCTCCCGGTTGCAGAACTCCATCACCTCATCGTCCAAGAGAACGCCGTTGGTCGTCAGCGTGAAACGGAAACGTTTGCCATGTGCCTCTTCCTGTGACCTGCCGTACTCCACCAGCTGCTTCACCACATCCCAGTTCATCAGCGGCTCCCCGCCGAAAAAATCCACCTCCAGGTTCCGGCGGCTCCCGGAATTGGCAATCAGAAAATCAAGCGCCTTCTTCCCTACCTCGAAACTCATCAGCGCCCGGCGGCCATGGTACTCCCCTTCCTCGGCAAAGCAATATTTGCAGCCCAAATTGCAGTCGTGGGCAACGTGCAGGCATAACGCCTTCACCACTGTCTCCCGCTTCTTAAAATCGGTCACATATTCCTGGTAAATATCCTTGGTGAACAATTCTTCCGCATCGATCAAGGCCTGGATCTCTTCCAGCGCCTCATCGATATCCCTAACACCCCATCCCCGGCCCGCCAGCCGGCCGCGCACCTGGCTTTGCAGTTCTTCCGGCAGGTGTTTCGGCCTTTCCAGTTCTCCAACCTCCTGCGATAACAGTGTAATTGCCTCATACACGATGTCATCCACCACATGTACGGAACCGCTCTCTACATCCATCACAATATTGTAGCCGTTATTTCTATATTGATGAATCACCAGTATTCTCCTTTATCCTCCAAATGTGGCAAAAATCCCGCTCATGACGAAAAACCCCTACAATCCTGGACCATAGGGGTCTTTTCATGCTCTTCAAGTATTCATCTGGTGCCGGTTAACGGTTCGCATTCTCGCAGCTCTGGTTGCCTACCGTGCAGGATGTCTTGCACGCCGACTGGCAGGATGTCTGGCACTCGCCGCAGCCGCCCTTCTTCATGGATTCCTTCAAAGTCTTATTGTTCAAAGTTTTTATGTGTTTCATAGCATTTTCGTCCTCCTGTCATTTTTATCTGCCGCGATTATATCATATGTGGTTGGTTCCCGCAAGTTTTTTATTTATAAGCCTGCAAACCGGCCTCCTTTAGCAGTGTTTCTCTCTCATTCTTCTGGGGGCACTCCAGAACCGTCTCCAAAAGCTGCTGCAAAAGTTCCCCCATCTCCTTGCCTGGCTTTACCCCCGCCTCGATCAGATCCTGGCCGCTGACTGCCAGATGCTTTAAATCCAGGCAATCCCCGCGTTTGCGGATCTCTTCTGTCAGGCGGCGGGTTTCCTTTCCGCACCCGTTCAGGTCCAAAAGCACATCCCACACCATGGGGAGCATCCCGCTCATCGCCCGGCGCACCCCGGCTTCCTCAGCCGGGATCTCCTTTCCTGCCCAGGAAGCCAGCGTCCGTACCCGGCTGGCCGTATCGTTATCCATCTTCAAATCTCTTAGCACCTGCACCGCCGCTTCCGGGCCTGCCAGGCGCAAAAATGCCGCCCACCGCGCATATTTCTCGGCGGAAAGCCCAGAAGGCACCTGGAACCCCTCCCAGGGCAAGGCATGGAAGGCCGGTGAAATATAAGCACTGATCCCCGTCTTATATACCTCGCAGATTTTTTCCGGATGGCCGGAGCAAAGAAGCTTTGTCAGTTCGGCCTGGATCCTCTCCTTACTGACCCTGGCCATATTGGGTGCAATCCGGGTGATGGCGCCGTAAGTCCGGCTCTCAATGGAAAAACCAAGCTGGGCAGAAAAACGAACCGCCCGCAGAATCCGCAGGGCATCCTCCCCAAACCGTTCCAGGGGATCCCCCACACAGCGGATGATCTTGTTCTCCAGGTCTCCCATGCCGTTAAAGGCATCCACAATCCCTGTTTCGTGGCTATAGGCCATGGCGTTGATCGTGAAATCCCGGCGTTTTAAGTCCTCCACCAAATCGGAGGTAAACGCCACCTGCTTCGGATGGCGCCCGTCCTCATATTCGCCGTCAATCCGGTAGGTCGTCACCTCATACCCCACATGATCCGCCAGGACCGTAACCGTGCCATGCTGGATCCCGGTATCCACCGTCCTCTTAAACAGCTGCTTCACTTCCTCCGGGCGGGCCGAAGTCGTGATATCCCAGTCCCCCGGCACCCTCCCCAAAAGTGTATCCCGCACACAGCCGCCTACCGCATAGGCCTCAAAGCCGCCCTGCCTCAGCCTCCCGATAATCCCCTCCACCTGCTGCGGCATCGTGATCCTAAGCCTTTCCATTCCATCCGTCCCTCTCTTTATGCCTGTCCTTTAGTATGCCCTCCCCCAATATACCATTTTGGCGGCGGGTTTCCCGCAGCAGACACATGTCTTTGAAAGTTCCTCCTGGGCAAACGGCATGCAGCGGGAGGTTGCGCCGGTCACTTCTTTGATCTTGTCCTCGCATTCCCGGCTGCCGCACCACATGGCTTTCACAAAGCCCGGCTTTTCCTCCACCGTTTTGGTAAAGGCTTCAAAATCAACCGCCTCATAGGTGTGGGCATCCCGGTGCGCCCTTGCACGCTTTAGCATGTCCTTCTGGATCTGCCCTAACAGTTCCCCGACTTTCTCCGCGATCTGATCCAGCGATACCACCAGCTTTTCATGGTTGTCCCGCCGCACCAGGACTGCCTGGTTCTGCGCTATGTCCTTCGGCCCGATCTCCACCCGCACCGGAATGCCGCGCATCTCCGATTCGCTGAATTTCCAGCCCGGGCTCTTATCTGAGTCATCCACCTTCACCCGGAAGCCGGAAAGGGCATCCCGGATGCCAAACGCTTTCTCCAGCACTCCCTCCTTCTTCTGCTGGATCGGCACAACCATCACCTGCGTCGGCGCAATCATCGGCGGCAGCACCAGCCCGCTGTCATCCCCATGGACCATGATGATGGCGCCGATAATCCGCGTGGACATGCCCCAGGAAGTCTGGTGCACATACTTAAGGGAATTGTCCTTGGCTGCATATTGGATCTCGAATGCCTTCGCAAACCCGTCGCCAAAATTGTGGCTGGTTCCGGACTGCAGCGCCTTGCCGTCATGCATCAGCGCTTCGATCGTGTAAGTGGCCTCTGCACCCGCAAACTTTTCCTTGTCGGTCTTCTGCCCCCGGATCACCGGGATTGCCAACACCTCCTCGCAGAAATCCGCATACACATTCAGCATCTGCTCCGTGCGTTCCTGTGCCTCCTCGGCCGTGGCATGGGCCGTATGCCCCTCCTGCCACAAAAACTCCCGCGAGCGCAAAAACGGCCGGGTAGTCTTCTCCCACCGCACCACCGAGCACCACTGGTTATATACCTTGGGCAAATCCCGGTAAGAGTGGATGTCGCGGGCATAGAAGTCACAGAACAAAGTCTCTGAGGTCGGGCGCACGCACATCCGCTCCTGCAGTTCCTCCAATCCTCCGTGGGTCACCCATGCAACCTCCGGGGCAAAGCCCTCCACATGGTCTTTTTCCTTCTGGAGCAGCCCCTCCGGGATAAACATCGGCATATATACGTTTTCCACGCCCGTATCCTTAAAGCGCTTATCCAGTTCTCTCTGGATGTTCTCCCACAAGGCATATCCCGCCGGCTTGATGACCATGCAGCCCTTGACGCTGGCATAATCGCACAGTTCTGCCTTTTTCACCACATCCGTGTACCACTGGGCAAAATCCTCCCCCATCGACGTGATTGCCTCCACCAGTTTCTTCTCACTAGCCATAACAATTCTCCTTTTATCACACATAAATTTTTCATAAAGCCGAAAACTGTTTTACCCTACAAACACGTACTTCTCCAACCGCCCAAATGCTTCCTTCACCCGGGAAAGCGGCAGCGCAAGGTTCATGCGGATCGCATTCGCCCCGTGGAACATCCGGCCGTCCTGCCATGCCACGCCCACATCCCATCCGGCCTTTTGCAGTTCATCAATGGTCTTTTTGTGCTCTTTCAGCCATTCTGTACAATCCAAAAACAACATGTATGTCCCTTCCGGCTTCGCCACCCGCACCCCAGGGAAATGTTCCTGGATAAATGTGCATGCATACTCCACATTCTCCGTTATCACCTGGCGGAGTTCATCCACCCACACATGCCCTTCCTGCCCGTATGCCCCCACCAGGGCATGCATGCTGAGCACATTCATGGAATTATAATGGGACTTGCTGCTCTGGGACTCCACCCGTTCCCGCAGGTATTTATTATAAATGATATGGTAAGCCCCGATCATCCCTGCCAGGTTAAAGGTCTTTGAGGGCGCGTATAATGCGACAGTCCTGCTCCTGGCATCCACATTGAGCATCTGCAGCGGGATATGGCAGTTCCCCTTTAAGATAATATCCGACCAGATCTCGTCTGAGATCACCATGCAGTCATTCGCCTGGTATACCTCCATCGCCTGTTCCAGTTCCTCCCGTTCCCAGACGCGCCCGCAGGGATTAAACGGGTTGCAGAACACTGCCACATGGATCTTGTTTTCCTTGATCTTGGCATCCATGTCCGCATAATCCATCCGCCATACCCCTGCCGCATCCATCTTTAACGGGCTGTGGACAATCCTTCTGCCGCTGTTCGTAATGCTTTTGGTAAAACCGATATAAGTAGGGCTGTGGAGCAGCACGGCATCTCCCGGTGCCGAAAATGCCTCCAGGACGGACACCAGCCCGCCCAGTACACCATTCTCATAGCCGATGCACTCGCGGGTCAGCCCAACCACCCCGTTGCGTTTTTCCTGCCAGTCAATAATCGCATCAAAATATGCGTCGCTGGGATTAAAATAACCAAATGCCGGATGCTTGACCCGGTCAATAATCGCCTCCTGGATCGCCGGAAGCACCGGGAAATTCATATCCGCCACCCACATCGGGATCACATCAAAACCTTCCTTGGGGGCATCTGGTGCAGACCCGCCGCTTCCCAGCCCGTCTACTGCCAAGGAATCCTTCCCCCGCCGGTCAAGAATAGAAGTAAAATCGTATTTCATGTCAGAATCCCTCCTCTGTCATCCTTCCGCCTGCGGCGGTATCACGTAAAAAGAATACTCTATATCCCGGGCAGCATCGATATGCCATTCGGCCTCTACATTGCTCCCCCAGCTGTCGATCCCGCCAACCCCGCGGACTGCACCCAGGATGCAGACCACTGTCCGGCGTGCCGGGGGCAGTTCTTCCTGATGGGTGGCGTTCTCCAGTTCCTCCGCGGTATAAGGCAGGCACGAAAATGCAAACGTCTTTTCCGTTTGCCCGAATGTAAGGGAAAACGGCAATGCCCCCTCCCTGGCGTTCCTCTCATTTGCCAGAACCGACGAGCGGTATATTGTCACCTGCTCCGTGTCCATATGCATCCCGCAATCCTGCGGAACCAAATAAGGCGTCACCGGAAGGCCGTCCACCTTCCACTCCCCCCTGGCGCCGCCTGCCATCCTGTCCGGGTACGTCTCGCCAGACAGCCCGGTATAGCAATAGCCGTCCGCCTTTGTCGGCATGATAAACCGCATCCCGAACACCGGAAGTTCCGGAAGCCCTTCCTTTCCATAATAGCGGACATCCACCCGGATCCTTCCCGTCCCCTCCACCGTGTAGGAGACTTCCACCTCAGTCTCCGGCACGGTAGCCGTGGAGTACACAAATGACACCCGTAAGGTTTCTGCCTTTACCTCCCCCGCAAAACGGTTGTTGCCCGGAGCCATAAACCGGGAAACCTCCCGGCCGTCCACCTGCACCCGGATTTCCTTTGTCCGCAAAAACATATCTGCCCCCAGCCACATCGCGGACTCCCACGGGAACCCGCAGCCGCGGTCATTGTCCGTTACCGCCCGCCAAAAGGTAGGCTTCGGCGTCCGGTACAGCCATTCCCGGCCATTTACCACCATCGATTCCAAGCCCCCTGCCTGGTAGGAAAACAGGTATTCAAAGCCTGTCCCATGCACCCCCAGCACCACGTCGCCAAACACAATCCCCAGGCCGCCTGCCCGGCTCTTTTTCTCATCTTTTGTACAATCCATAGTAATGTCTCACCTCCTGCATGGCTGGTTTTGGCGTCCGGTCCGCAAATAAAATCCCGTTGCCGGAAAACTCGTAATCCGAAGGGCGGTCGTCGAAATCACCGCCGTAGCGCAGCACCTCTCTTTGAGTTACCTCGTCCTTCACCCACAATGCCTGGTCGATAAAATCCCAGATAAACCCGCCCTGATAGCTTTCGTATTGATCCAGCAATGCCAGATAGGACTGCATCCCCCCCAGCGAATTGCCCATGCTGTGCATATACTCACAGACAATAAACGGCTTCTTTCCGTTTTCCTTCAGATATTTTTCTATCTCCCACGGGGGCGCATACATCTGGCTCTCCATATCGGAGATCCTGTCCTCATATTCCCGGTTATGGAACACGCCCTCATAATGCACCAGGCGCCCGTCATTTTTCTCTTTTATATACTGCTGCATCTGCCAGATGTTATCCCCTGCAAAAGATTCGTTTCCCAGGGACCAGAAAAGAACCGACACATGGTTTTTAAATGTCTCAAAATTCGTCCGCATCCGGTCCAGCACCGCCCCGCGCCACTGCGGGATACTGCCCGGCACATTCCAGCTGGGCTCGTCCTCCCCCTTTTTCTGCCAGGAACCATGTGACTCTAAATTTGTCTCCGCCATCACATAGATCCCTTCCCGGTCACATAAGCTATACCAGGGAATCCGGTTCGGGTAATGGCACGTCCGCACACTGTTGATATTATTTTCATGGAAGCATGCTATATCCGCTTCCATATCCTCCCTGCTGACCACCCGCCCGGTATGGGCATTCCACTCATGGCGGTTGACCCCGTTTATGACCAGGCGCTTGCCATTTAGCTTCATGATGCCGTCTTCCAAGGCAATCCGCCGGAAACCGATCTCATAGGGGACAGCCTCGACCAGCTGCCCGCTGCCTGACAAAAGCCGGATCTCCAGGCGGTACAGATACGGATGCCCGTGGCTCCACACCTGTACTTCCCCCAGCTGCTGCGCCTGCATGCACACGTCTTTGGCCGCCGGAAGCGACCGCTCCAGCAAAACCTCCCCCTCCGCATCCTTAAGCACAACCGAAACCGTATATCCTTCCCATCCTTCCGTCAATGGCTCTGCCGCCGAAAGCTTCAGTTCCACGCCCAGTTCTCCGGATTTCATGTCCTCTTTCAGCACCGGCCTCGCCCACAAATCCTCCACATGGAGTTTTGGCTTGGCATACAAAACCACATCCCTAAAAATGCCGGAAAACCGGAAAAAGTCCTGGTCTTCCAGATACGCCGCCGTGGAACGTTTGTGCACCTCCACCGCCAGCACATTCCCCTTCTCCCTGACATAAGGAGTCAGGTCAAAATCCGACGGGGTAAAGCTGTCCTCTGCATACCCCACAAACCGGCCGTTCAGCCAAACATACGCCGCCTGCTCCACCCCCTCAAAAGAGATGCAGACACGCTTGCCCAAAAGCCCCTCATCCAAATCAAATTCCCGCCGGTAAGACCCCACCGGGTTATACTCTGCCCCGGAAAACTGCCCCTGCTGCGCCCCTAAGCCCTCCAGGGAAAAGGCCGGCCTGCGGTATAGATGACCCTCCCAGGGGTACATCGTGTTAATATAATGGATCCGGTCATATCCTGCCAGTTCCATATGGCACGGCACCTGAATCTTGCCAAAACCACTACAGTCAAAATCTTCCCTGTAAAAGCCCTCCGGACGTTGTGCGGCATTCCTTGACCAGAAAAACTGCCACTCCCCGTTCAGGGACTGGTACAGGCGGCTTTCCCCCTGCCTGCAATCCTCCTCCGTCCCATAAAATCGGTGGTCCGAATGCGCCGACAGCACATTGACCCGGAACATTTCAGGGTCATCCAGCCAGCCTAACTCTGGTTTTATGACAGACATTTTTCGGTTCTCCTTTCTCTTTCCACTCCTCTGCCATTATATGTCATTTTCCTTGTTTTTACAAGGCGAAGTTAAGAGGCAAAAGATGTGCCGGAAACATGCCTCCAGGGAAGGAACCAGACAGGAACAGCCTGTCTTACAGAAAGAGGCGGCCCGGGAAAGCGAGCGGGACACAAGGCCGGTTTGCCTTGCATTTACAGGGATGCCCCAATTTTTCACATCCCAATAACACAAAGCAAACAGATCCTGTGTCCCGCTCGCCCTTCCTAGGCCGCCCTTTTTCCCAAGGCATTCCCCGTACCCGGCTTACCCTTGGATAAACCGGCTCAAAAACTCCTGCGTCTTCGCCTTTTTCGGGCTGCCAAAGATCTCCTCCGGGCTTCCTTCCTCCTCGATCACGCCGTCCGCCATAAACACTACATGGCTGGATACATCCCGGGCAAATGCCATCTCATGCGTCACGATAATCATAGTAATCCCCTCTTTGGCAAGCGTCCGCATGACTGCAAGCACCTCTCCCACCATCTGCGGGTCCAGCGCTGAGGTCGGCTCGTCAAACAGCAGCACCTCCGGCTCCATGGCCAGGGCACGGGCAATCGCCACCCGCTGCTTCTGCCCGCCTGAGATCTGCCGCGGCTTGGCATGGATATAGGGCGCCATGCCGACCTTTTCCAGATAGCGCATGGCATTCTTTTTTGCCTCATCCTTACTTTTTTTCAGCACCTTCGTCTGGCCGACCATGCAGTTGTCCAGCACAGTCATATTGTTAAACAGGTTAAAACTCTGGAATACCATCCCCACCCGGGAACGGTAAGCCGGAACATTGACGCCATGGTCTGTGATATCCTTCTCATGGTACAAAATCTCCCCGGTTGTCGGCGTTTCCAGCATATTGATGCACCGCAAAAGTGTGGATTTGCCGGATCCGGAAGCGCCGATGATGCAGGTCACATCCCCTGTATCCACCTGAAAATCAATATCCCGCAGCACCACATGCTTTCCGAAAGCCTTGCTTAAGTGGCGCACCTCCAGCACATGTCCGTTCTCAGCCATCATTCCGCCTCCTTCTTCTTCTCATTCGGATACTTGTACATCCCGCTGGTATGCGCCAGGGTATCTGTCGTCGCCAGATCATAGTTATCCGAGCCATCCATCCGGTTCTCCATCCATCGCAGGATCCGGGAACAGGTAAACGTCATGATAAAGTAAACGATCATCGTGATGGTATAGGTCTCAAAATTCATATAAAGCGCCCCGGCCGCTGCCTTTGTCTTATACAACAGCTCTGCCACACCGATCACGGAAAGCACACAGCTGTCCTTGATATTAATGATCAGGTTGTTGCCGATCTGAGGCATGATATTACGCAGCGCCTGCGGCAGGATCACATACAGCATCAGCTGCACATGGGTCATACCGATAGCCTTGGCACCCTCTGTCTGGCCGGAATCGATCGAAAGGATTCCGCCCCGCACCGTCTCTGCCATGTAAGCACCGGTATTGATAGACAGAATAAAATACGCCGACTGCCGCATGGACGGATTGAAACCCATCAGCGGAAACAGGCCGTAGTAAATAAACATCGCCTGCGCCATCATAGGCGTGCCCCGGAAAAATTCCACATAAGCATTCAGAACCATCTTAACCAGCCACAACCCGCCCTTTTTTACCGGGTTATCCTTCTGCTGGGTGGGAATCGTCTGCACGATCCCCACGGCAAAACCAATGATACATCCGATTAAAGTTCCCACCAGTGCAATCTGCAGGCTGACTCCCGCCCCCTGCAGCATCGACATTCCATAGCGTTCAAACACCGCCATCACGCGGCCAAGAAAATCTGTTGGCATATTTTTCTCTCCTTAGCTGCCGGGCACACCGGCATCTTCCCGGTGTATCTTAATTGGCCAGAGGCTGAACCGAGATCGCCTCATCCATCATGCTGGAAAAATCATCTTTTGTCATCTTGCTCAGCACACTGTCAATCGCTGTCTTTAATTCGGTGTTGCCTTTTTTGATAGAAATGCCGATATTGATATCCTCATCCGTCACCTGGAAATCCGCATCCCCGCCGCCAAACTCCAGCATCACGAAATTCGGATAAGCCACCAGGGCACCCTTGCCCGTCGGCTGATCCGTAACCACCAGGTCACATTTGTCCGCATTCAGGGACATCAGCATATCCGGTGCGCTCGCCGTAGCCGCCAGAATCTCGGCATCCTCAATCTGCGGCAGGCAGTTCTGATACCAGATCGTGCTCTGCTGGGAGGTACAGGTAGCCCCCGCCAGATCTGCCACGCTCTTCGCACTCTCATATTTGCTCCCCTTCTTCACCAAAGTAACGATGGAAGCATAATAATACGGCTCACTGAAATCCACCGCCTGCAGGCGCTCGGCCGTGATCGACTGCCCGGCAATAACGCAGTCTGCCTGTCCGCTCTGCAGCGCCGGGATCAGGGAATCCCAGTCCAGACGAACGATTTGCAGATCATAATCCAGCTCCTCGCAGATCTTCTTGGCCATCATCACATCATATCCATAAGCAAATTCATTGCTGTCCGCAATCGCAACCGCTCCGTTGGAATCGTCCGGCTGGCTCCAGTTATACGGCGCATAGGCGCACTCCATCGCTACCCGCAGCACCTTCTTCTCCCCGGATGCCTCCGTGCCGTCACCCTCTGCCTTCGCCTCCGTGCCGGCAGACTCGCTCCCTGCCGCCTCGCTTCCCGCCGCAGCCGTTTCCGCAGCATTGCCGCCTCCACAGGCACCCAAAGAAACTGCCGCCAACGCAGCCGCCATCCATACCGCCATCTGCTTCACTGTCTTTTTCATAATTTTTCTCTCCTCTTCTTTTGCGTGCCGGACTTGATTCATCTAATACAACGGGAAATGAGACAACCCACCTCCCCAGCAGCCGGCACCCTTACTTTTAAAAAACCAACGCACAAAAAGAAGCCCCCATCAAGGTTTCAGGCTTCTTCGCTCCGCACCATTTTACTATGGAACACCAAAATTGTCAATAACCAGTCTGCCCGTTACCTCTTCATCCCCCCAGCGTCACATCCTGCTTCCCGTACCAGGCAATTGCCTCATGGACATGCCGCGGGGAAAAATCCGGCCAATAGTCGTCAACCACATAGATATCCGCATATACCGACTGCACCGGAAGGAAGCCCGACAGCCTCCTCCGCCCGCCCCACCGGATCACCAAATCAACTCTTGAGACATCTGCCGATGCCATAACCGGCCCGATGCTTCCTTTATGGAACCCCAAATCCCATTCAAAGCTGTAATTGACCAAAAAATTAATCTTTATGCCGCCCTTCCCAAAACAGTGCCTGGCTGTGTAGGGGAGCAGTTCCTTCGGGAACATGGCAGAATTTGTATTTCCCAAAACCAGCAATTGCGCATCCTCCTGGGACAGAAATTCAACTGCCTTGACACAGGCATCGGAAAACGCGGCCCGCTGTATGGACGGACGCTTGGTATTGTCCACGGTAAAGCCGTAAAAGGTAACTTCCTGCACGCCTAAGTCCCGGCACATGTGGTAAAGTTCCATCCCTGGCTCAATCCCATGGCCGTAGCCCTCTTCCTTTGACATCCCGTTTTCCAGCGCCCACCGGCGGTTGCCGTCAGGGATAATGCCTATATGTCTGGGGATCCTCTTCATATTTACGTTCCTTCCGTCATCCATGGATTTTTTCATTACTCCTATTATACCCATTTCTTGCCCTGCCAAACGGAAGGCTCTCCTCTTCTTTTACCGGAAAACCGCTTTGATGCCCATACCGGAATCCCTTACGCCCCTTCTTTCCCTTACCGGCTCTGCCGATGCCCCCTGTTCCCTCCAGAGGCGTTTCATAATCATCAGGTAAGAGGGAACCAGAAACAAATCAGCTGCAATCCACGCACACGGGCTGGCAAAGCAAACTGCCGTATATCCCAGGTAAGGTACCAGCAAAAACCCTACCCCGGCACGAGCCGCCATCTCGCACACACCGGCCAGGACCGCCCGCTTCGAGTAGCCCATCCCCTGGATCGTAAAACGCACCACATTTACCAGCACCAGGGGGATAAAGAACATTGCCGTGGTCAGCAAATACTGCCTGGCCTGCCCCAGAACCTGCACCTCATCAGCATCCAAAAACAGCAGGGCAATCTGGTCACCAAAACAATACAGCACTCCCAGCGCCAGCAATGCGTAGGCCACCCCCATCAGGACTGCCGCCTTCATGCCCTCCCCCAGCCGTTCCAGCCGCCGGGCGCCGATGTTCTGGCCTGCATAGGTCGCCATAGTCGATCCCAACGCATCAAACGGGCAGCAGAAAAACATGCCGATCTTTGAGGCTGCCGTCATCGCTGCCACCGACATCGAACCCAGCCCGTTGACCGCCACCTGCAGCACCATGCTGCCAACCGCTGTGATCGAATACTGCAGCCCCATGGGAATCCCAATCCCGCACAGGATCCTCATAATCCTCCCGTTTGGCGCCGCCTCTTCCCTCGTCATCCGCAGGATCTCATACCTCTTTACCATAAAGGCCAGGCAGGCGCACCCGGAAACTGCCTGGGAAACCACGGTCGCCCAGGCTGCCCCGGCCACCCCCATTTTCAGCACCACAATGGTAAACAGGTCCAAAGCCACATTCAGCAGGGACGACATCACCAAAAAATACAACGGTGTCCTGCTGTCTCCCAAAGACCGGATAATCCCGGACACCATATTGTAGAGATATGTTGCCGGAATCCCCAAAAAAATCACAAAAATATACGCATATGCACCGTCTATGATATCGCCTGGCGTATTCATCCACACCAGGATCCTGCGGCAGGACAGGCATACCGCAGCTGTCATTACCACTGCAAACCCAATTGACAGCCATGCCCCGTTGGCAGCAAACCTGCGGAGTTCACTAAAATTCTTTTCCCCGAACTTCTGCGCCACCGGGATCGCAAAGCCATTGCACACCCCCATGCAGAACCCGATAATCATGAAATTGATAGATCCGGTGGAACCAACCGCTGCCAGGGCTTTGACTCCCAAATAATTCCCCACAATAATCGTATCTACCATATTATAAAACTGCTGAAACAAAAGCCCGAAAACCATGGGCACAAAAAATCCGAAGATCAGCTTGATCGGAGATCCTGTCGTCATATCCTTTACCGCCGCATTTGCCATATCCATACCTCTCTGTCGATAAAATCGCTTTCCAGCCGGATGCCAGTTGCATCCCTCTCAAATTTCAGTAACCTAATTTACCCCATCCATCCCAAAAAAGCAATCGACTAAATCACGAATTTTCCACCCTGTTTTTTGTAAATACTGGTTGTTTTTTATTCTGTTGCAGGCCTGTGGGAAAATCATTTTAACTGCCCCCATTGCTATTATAGATACATTTCCTCCCCTCGGGCATATCATGTAGTATTAATGCATTCCATCCAGGAGGATTTATGAAAAAAATTGCACTAAAAAAACTGGCTGCCATACCCGTTATTACGGCTCTCTTGCTTGCACCGCTTACCGGATGCCAGACCAAAGCCACAGGCGGCCTGACCCCTGTCACCCTAAACGAAGTTGCCCACTCCATCTTCTATGCCCCGCAGTATGCGGCCATCGAACTGGGATACTTTGAAGAGGAAGGCCTAGACCTCACCTTAGTCAACGGCGCCGGGGCCGACAAGGTCATGACGGCCCTTGTCAGCGGCGATGCCGATATCGGCTTTATGGGCTCCGAAGCCAGCATCTACACTTACGCCGGCGGCGCCGGGGACTACGCCGTCAACTTTGCCCAGCTGACCCAGCGGGCCGGCAACTTCCTGGTGGCGCGGGAACCGGACGCCGATTTTAGCTGGGATAAGCTGAAAGGAACGAAAGTCCTCGGCGGGAGGGCCGGCGGTATGCCCCAGATGGTCTTTGAATATATCTTAAAGAAAAACGGTATAGACCCCAAAACCGACCTGGCTATTGACCAGAGCATCAGCTTCGGCCTCACCGCTGCCGCTTTTACCAGCGACGACTCTGATTATACCGTTGAATTCGAGCCCTTCGCCACCGGCTTAGAACTCGAAGGAAACGGCTATGTTGTCGCCTCTCTCGGCACTGATTCCGGCTATGTCCCCTACACTGCCTACAGCGCCAAGCAAAGTTATATCAAAGCCCACCCCGAGGTGATCCAAAAATTCACCAATGCTGTCCAGAAGGGGCTTGACTATGTAAACTCCCACTCCGCAGAGGATATCGCCAAGGCCATCCAGCCGCAGTTTAAAGAAACCCCGCTGGAAAACATCACTGCCATTGTCGAGCGCTATAAGTCCCAGGACACCTGGAAAGAAGACACCGTCTTTGAGCAGGAAAGTTTTGAACTGTTGCAGAATATCCTCGAGGAAGCCGGTGAACTGCCGAAGCGGGTTCCCTATGAAGAACTCGTGACCACGGAATATGCAAAAAAGGCAAAAAAATAAAACCCATGGGACAAAACCGCCGCACGACAGGGAAACTCCGCTTGCCCCCTTCCCCAAAAGAGGGGGCAGGCGGGGTTTCCTTGCCGTGCGGCAAAGTTCTTCCCTGTTATCTATCATCCGGCTTAAAAGCAAGCCCAGCCCGGCGTTTCATTCTCCCTGCCCTTCATCTCCATGCCGACCCGGATCATCCGAAACATCCGCTCCGCCGCATCTGCATACAGTTCCTCCGCCCGGCTGCAGGCCTCCTCAATATCCATGGCTCCATTGATGGTGGGCAGAATGCTGTCAATGCCTAAGCCAAAAATCTTTTCCGCCCCCTGCCCCATGCCGCCCACCAGGGCAACTGCCGGGATTTTCCTGGCTTTGCAGCGCTGCCCGATGCCGCTGGGCACCTTGCCGAAAGCGGATTGCCAGTCAATGCGCCCCTCACCGGTAACCACCAAATCCGTGCCCTCCAAGAGTTCATCAAAGCCGATCAAATCCAGCACGGTATCAATCCCGGACTTCAACGTGGCATGCAAAAATCCGCACAGCGCCGCACCCAGGCCTCCGGCCGCACCCGCACCCGCCATATTCTCCACATCAATCCCCAGCTTGTCCCGCATCACGGCGGCATAGTTCTTCATCCCTGCCTCCAGTTCATCCAGGATCTCCGGCGTGCCACCCTTTTGCCTGCCAAACGTATACGCCGCGCCATCCGGGCCGGTCAGCGGGTTGGTCACATCGTACATCACGGTAATCTTTGCCTCCTTCAGGGCAGCATGCAAGCCTCCCGCATCGATATCTGCCACCTTTGCCAGATCAGAGCCAAAACCCATCAGTTCCTTCCCCTCTGCATCCAAAAAACGGGCTCCCAGCGCACGCATCGCCCCCATGCCGCCGTCATTGGTCGCACTGCCGCCAATCGCAATCGAAAGCTTGCGCATCCCCTGCTCCAGCGCATCCCGGATCAATTCCCCTGTGCCGTAGGTCGTCGTGTGCAGCGGATTCCTCTTTTCCGCCGGCACCATCGGCAGCCCGGAGGCAGCCGCCATCTCAATCACCGCACAATCCCCATGGAATACCCCGTAGAAACCTTCCACCTCCTCCATCAGCGGCCCATGCACCATTAACCTGCGCCAGCTGCCCCCAGTAGCCCCCACCACTGCCTCCACGGTTCCTTCCCCGCCGTCAGCCACCGGCACCCCGGCAGTCTCACAGCCCGGAAAAACCTTGTTGGCTGCCTCTGTCAGCAGCCGGATGCTCTGCTCCGAAGAAATCGTCCCTTTAAATGAATCTGAAGCGAATAAAAACCTCATGCCAATCTTCTCCTCTTTGCTATTCTAATTTCCGATATCCTGCCACAAGATATCATACCACATGCCGCCCTACCTATCAAGATATCGCGTCTGAGGAAATTTACAGAAGATTGGAAAGAAGCCGGGAAACAAAAAGCTGCCGCACCCCGGCCATCCAAAAATCCATGGCCAATGTGCAGCAGCCCCCAAAACCATCCATTCCTGCCAGGCTCTGTTTTCATCCAGCGCCCACTGTTTCCTCCGTTTCCGGAAAGGAAAACAGTTTCTTATCCCCCTTAATCATATCCCGCTTATCCGCCCCGTCCGGCACAAAGCGGAACACAATGAACTCGGCAGCCTCGTCAGTGTCATTCTCAAACGTATGGACACATCCCCCCACCTGCACCAATTCATTCTTCCCTAAGTGCCTGTCCTTTGTGACACCGCTGCCGTCCAAATAGCGGCACAGCAGCCTCCCCTTTGTGACCAGCACAGTCTCGATAATCCGGGAATGGCTATGCCATTCCTGCACCGTGTGCGGCCGGATCTGGTTGACATGGATCTCATACTCATCAAAGATATAATAGTCAACGGAAGTCCCCGTCTTCTTATCCACATGGATGGCATCCTGTATTGCCCTGAAAATGATAGGCAGCATGATCGTTTACCTTTCCCGCTTCTTTTTTATCATTTATATCAGCAATTTCCTCTTTGCTTTCTAATCTTAGCATACAGGCAGGCAATCAGCGTAGCGGCATCCGTAACCTCTCCTGCCATCAGCCGCTTATCCCATTCATCCGCTTCCATCCAGCAGCATTTCATGATCTCATATTGGGGCTGCAGCTCCCCCTCCACGTATTCTCCGAACACTACATGGATTTTCTGGTCACTGAGCCCATTGGAAGGATAAAACGAATAGCTGTCCTCCTCACAACGGATACGGATCCCCGTCTCCTCCAGCACCTCACGCTGCGCTGCCTCCCAGGGAGTCTCGCCGTCCTCGATCTCCCCTGCCGGGAATTCCAACTGAGCCTTCCCTATGGGATACCGGTAATTCTCTGTCAGCAGCAGCTGGGATCCTTTCCTGACCACAGCTACCACTGACTCCCGGTTCACATGCACAACATTGTATTGGAGCGTAACGCCCCTGCTGTCAACAACCGTATCCAAAAATAGTTTTATCCAATTGCTTGCGAATTTTTCTTCCCTGCCAAGCCTCCTAAACACCTATCCTTCTACCTCCACCACCGAAAAGCCCTTTCCTCTTAACACTTCTTCGCATGGGCTGTCTAAATGCATGCAATATACCTGCCCCCGCTTTTCCTTTGGGATCCATCCTTCCATCCTCCCATAGTAGCAATGGGACGGGTTCGGCAGATCCGCGGAAGCCGTGTCGTGGTAGATCCGCTGGATATCCCCCTTCAGAAACCGCTCCCGGATCTTTGGCGGCAGTTCCGAGGAATCCCCGCTATAATAGATGCTCTCACTCTGGTCAGTGATGACATAGCCATAGCATTTCATATCGGCGGCATGCTTCACCTCGACCGGTTCCGCCTGCAGCCCGGCAGCATTCTCCGGAAGGCGCTCTTCATACACATACCCCTGCTGCCCGATCCCTTCCAGGGTTAGAAGCTGCACGATGGTTGGCTGCGGATGGACGACCGTCACCTGACGGCCTAAAATATGGTGGAAATAGGAAATCAGGCTTCCCAGGCTCCCCACATGGTCTGCGTGGAGGTGTGTCTGAAGCACATACACCCGCTCAATCTTCGCCAGTTCAAGCCGTCGGTACAGCGCATCAAACGCGGTCTCCCCACAATCAAGCAGATACAGTTCCTTCCCATACAGCATATACGCCCCCGTATTCCCATAAACCGGATAGAATGCACTGCCTTTTCCCAGAAATTTCAAATCCATATGTCTACCTCCGGTCTATTCCTTGATTCCGGCGCTCACAAAGCTGCTCATGAACTGCTTCTGGGCAACAAAGAAGGCCAGCAACAGAGGAATGATAATGATGAAAGCCGCAGCACAGACATTCGCCCACTGCATATTGGCCTCCTTGGATTTTGCAAATATGGCAAGCCCCACGGTCAAGGTGCGGTTCGCCGGGGAATTCGTCACGATCAGCGGCCATAAGTAGTTGTTCCAGTGGTAGCTGACGGAAATCACGGCAAAAGAAAGGTATGCCGGTTTGGCACAGGGCATATAGACCCTCCAGATTGTCTGCCAGGTGGTCGCCCCGTCAATCCGTGCCGCATCTGCCAGCGCCCGCGGGATCGACTTAAAATGCTGCCGAAGCAGGAAGATCGCCAGTGCGCTGCCATAGAAGGGCAGCATCATACCGATCTTGGTATCCACCATCTTCAGTTCGGACAAGGTCATGAAGTTCGGTGTAATCAACACGTCATTCGGGATGATGATCTGCATAAAGATCACCGCAAACACCAAGGCAGATCCCTTGAAATCCATCACGCCCAGCGCATATGCCGCCATGGTGGAGGTCACAAACTGCACGGCAAAGGTGCAGACCACCAGGATCAGCGTATTGATGTAATAAGTCCCAAAGGGGATCGCGTTCCAGACATATTTGATGTTGTCCAAAGTAAATGAAGTCGTCGGGAACAAGGTCATATGGAAGGAGGGCACTGAAAACGCCGTCCCCACCAGCCAGATCAGAGGGATCAGCCACAGCAGACCCAGCAGCACCGCAAACACAGTAATCACGGCACCGATTGCTTTTTTCTTTTTCATGGTCTCTCCCTCCTTAATTGTAATGGATCTTCTTATCCTGGCTTAAGAACCGGGGCAGCGCCACTACCATCAAGAGAAGCAGCATAACCGTCGTCAGCGCAGAAGACACACCATAGTTAAAATTAGTAAAGCCCTGCTGGTAAATATAATAGAGCAGCAAAGTAGAAGCATTGTTAGGAGCCCCTTCGGTCATGATCACCACATGGTCCACCAGCTTAAAGCTGTTGGTCAAGGCAATCGTGGACACGAACAGGAAGGTCGGTGCCAGCAAAGGAAGCGTAATCCTCCTAAAAATCGTCCAGGACCCGGCGCCGTCAATCCGCGCCGCCTCATTGACTTCCTCGGAGATGCTCTGGATGCCTGAGAGGAAAAATACCATCAGATAGCCTGCCTCTTTCCAGACATACATCACTGCCATCGCCGGAAGTACCGTCTTCTTGCTGGAAAGGACGTTCATCGGCTTTCTCCCAAAACTCACCAGCAGCTGATCCCACAGGCCGTTTTTCGCCATGTAGATGAACATCCAAATGCTCGCGATTGCAATCATCGGCATAATCACCGGATAGAAATAAGCCGTGCGCACAAACCCGGTCAGTCGGCTCTTCCGGTTGACCACCGTGGCCAAGAACAGCCCCACCACCATGCTGGGGATAATCGTTATCAAGGCGAAATATAAAGTGTTCCCCATCACCTTCCAGAACAGGCCTGACTGGAAAAGGTTGATGTAGTTCTCAAACCCGATCCATTCCGGCTTCGCCATGCCCATCCGGTATTTTGTCAGGCTCAAATAAACACTGCGGAAGATCGGCCATACCGTAAAGCAGGTCATAAAAACCAGCGACGGCGCCACCAGCAGCCAGCCCACAAGATTATTCTTCAATTCCCGTTGTTTTTTCGTATACGTTTTCATACCCATTCCTTTTATATGAATTTACTACAAATCCGCCCAACCGTGATAGTAGAGGAAGGAGCCAAGGCTCCTTCCTGTGTTTGTACATCCTACTGATACTCTGCCAGTACCTCTGTCGCCTGCTCCTGGGCAGCCTTCAAGGCTTCTTCCGGAGTTGCGTCACCCACTACCGCTGACTGGATATTATCGTTTAAGATTCTCCAGATCTCCGCTGCATTGTAGGTGGTCAGCTCAGGCTTCGCGATATCGATCTGCTCATAAGCAACCTTTGCCTGCGGCAGTTCTTCGTAATAATTCTTCATCAGGTCAGTCTCAAAGCAGGTCTGCCTGGTAGCCACATACCCGGTATCTAAAGACCACTGGGCTGCACGCTCCGGCTCTGTCATAAAGCGGATGAACTTCCATGCCGCCTGCACCCGGTCCTCGGAAAGGCCGTTGGAAATATAGAAGTTGCCGCCTCCGGTAGGAGCTGCCTGGCGCTTGCCGCCCGGCAGGAAGCAGGTACCGAATTCAAACTCTGCATTCTGGCTGATATTGGCCATATTGCCGGTGGTATGGTAAATCATTGCCACTTCCCCTGCCAAAAACTGGGTGGGAAGGTCTGTCCACTGCACAATGCCGGGAGCCATGATCTCATATTTGTTCTGCAGGTCCAGCCAAAATTGAAGCGCCTCGATATTCCCTGGGGTATCGAACATAACCGACTTGCCGTCTTCTGACATCAGGTTCTCGCCGTTCTCACTGTTCTGCAGGCAGAAACCGGTAAATGCCCACTGTGCAGAACCGGAGTTC
Source organism: bacterium 1XD21-70 (assembly GCA_003669055.1). GTDB lineage: Bacteria > Bacillota > Clostridia > Lachnospirales > Lachnospiraceae > Brotaphodocola. The sequence continues at coordinate 32,198 of RAYB01000025.1, read as the reverse complement.
AGGGCCAGGCCGACACCATAACGGTTGTCATTGGTCAGCTTCTGCCCGTATTCCACTACTTCGTCCCAGGTTGTCGGCGGTTTCTCCGGGTCGAGGCCGACTTCCTTGAACGCATCCTTATTATAGAACATTACCATAGTGCTCCTCTGGAAAGGGATCGAATAGATCTGTCCGTCCACATAGGAGTCTTCCATAAACCCTGGAAGGAAATCGTCAATATATTCCTGGCCGTCCGGGTCTGCGGCAATCAGGTCGTCCAGCGGCATGGCCATCCCCGTGGAAGCCATGGTAAAACGCTGGGTCGCCAGGCTTACAAACACCTCCGGCGGAGTCCCGCCCTGGACAGCAGTCTGAAGCTTAGTCACCGTGTCGTCATAGTTGCCCGTGTAGACCGGCTCAACCACGATATCCGGGTTCTCGGCATTAAAGTCATTGCACAGGGCCTCGATCAGCTGTGCTGCGGAACCGCCTACATTGACCGGATAGTAAAAGGTCAGGTGCATGGCATCCCCGCTGCCGGTTTCGCCCCCGCCGCCCTCAGCCTTAGTCTCTGTCCCCCCTGCCGCCTGGGTCGGTGACTGGGATGCACTGCCCCCGCCGCTGTTGCCGCCGCAGCCGCTGAGCGCTATAACCGATGCCAGCATGCTGGCTGCCGTTACCAATGCGATTTTCTTTCTCATGTTTGCTCCTCCTTGTAATTATCGTGATTCTCTCTTTGAACTGATAACAGGATTATATCATCATTTTTGAAACGTGTCAATTATTTTTCTATCGTTTTTTGGCAGTTTTTTCGTCATTCTGGTTATTTTATCTTTCACTCACATGAATTGTTTTTAATATTTTACCAAAATAGTAACTTTTCCGTCTTCTTTCTCCACCTCATTTCTTTGAACATCGTTCAATTTTGATATCTTCATCGATTTTAAGGATTGCCATTTCCCGGCTCGCATGGTATTATTTTTATAAGGCACAAAACAGGAGGAAATTATGGTCACAATCAAGGATATTGCCAGGCAAGCCGGTGTCGCCCAGGGCACAGTCTCCAATGTACTCAACGGCAAGGGGAACGTCAGCAGTGAAAAAATCAAGCGGGTCTTGGATGCTGCCAGCCAGCTCGGATATGCCCCCAATGAACGGGCTGCCCTGCTGCGCAAAGGCCTGAGCAATTCCCTGGCAGTGATCATGCCGGATTCCCCCGCACGGCAATACCAGGACTTCTATTCCGCATTCAAAAGCTATGCCCGCCTCAAGGGATTTTCCGTGACCCGGCTGCTCACCAACGAAAATGCACCCGGCAGCGAGGGCGAGGCTCTCATGGAAGCCCGTTCCCTCCAGGTAAAAGGGATCGCCTGCCTGTCCGTGGTCGCCGGGACGCCCTATGAAGAACCGGTCTACAAAAGCAGCTCTTTTGATGCCGAGGAGCCCGAACTCCTTTTTGTGGAACACCGCCCGTCCTTTCCGACCGATTTCATCGGCTTTGACTACCGGGATGCCGGACATCGGATGGCCGAAAACGCCCGCTCACAGGGGTTTGAGCACATCTGCCTCCTGACCGGGAACCTAAGCCACTCGAATGAATCCGGCTTTTACCACAGCTTCTTAGAGGCCATGGAAGGCTCCGGCTGCCAGGTCACCCATATCCAGACCGACTTTTTCCGGCGCTACCAGAATATTATGCAGATATTCAGCCAGCCTATGCCGCAGGCATTCTATATCTCCAACTACGGTTTTGCCGAAGGCGTCAAAGATATCTGCCTGACCTTTTACGACCTCGGGCAGCATCCGGAGATCTGTACCGTATCCCCGGTATTTACCATGCCGGAAAACGACTTTGTCAAGTATGAGATGGATTACCGCCTGCTGGGGAAGAGGGCGGCCGAGCACCTGATCCGCAAAACCAAGACGGGCGCCAGGAATGCCGTCAAGACCATTTCCTTAGAGGGCAGCGGCTTCCGGAACTGGCATGCCAATATTATTATACCCAAAAGCAGCTGTTCCCTAAACGTGATTACCCTAGACAGCCCGGAAGCCTACATTATGCAGAACTTCTCGCGGCTTTACACGAAGATGAGCGGGATCCCGGTCAACATCTGCATCTATTCCTATGATGAAATCTACGAGGCCTTCAATTCCCTGGACGCAGGGTCGGGCTTCGATATCCTCCGCCTGGATGTCACATGGCTCTCCTGGTTTGCCGACAAACTCCTCATGCCGCTTACTGAGATCGACCCAGATATAGGTTTGGGGCTTGACGCCTTCTTATCCGGGGTTCCGGAACATTACAGCCGGATCCATGGGCAGATCTACGCGCTCCCTTCCACCCCCAGCGCCCAGCTTCTGTATTACCGGAAGGATCTGTTTGAAAGCCCGATTTACAAACGGATGTACTTTGAACAGCACAAGAGCGAACTAAAGCCGCCCGAAACCTTTGAGGAATTCAACCGGATCGCCGCATTCTTCACCAAATCCATCCACCCGGCCTCGCCGGTAGATTACGGCGCCACCCTAACCTTAGGCTCCACCGGCGTGGCAGGCACAGAATTCATGACCCGCTTATTCAGCCGCCAGGACAATCTCTACGACAGCCAAAAGGAGATCCATCTGGATTCGGCCGCATGCCAAAAGTCCCTGGAAGAACTCCTGGAACTCCGCCAGTACAGTTCACCCTCCTACTGCAGCTGGTGGGTTGACACTGCCCGGAATTTTGCCTCCGGCAATTTCGCCATGTCCGTGCTTTACAGCAATTTCGCCAGTGACCTCTTAGCCCAGAACTCTAACGTGGTCGGGAATATCGGATATACCATGATGCCAGGGGCAAACCCCATCATCGGCGGCGGAAGCCTGGGCGTTTTCCGCTACTCCCACCACCCCCGCGAGGCGCTCTCCTTCATCAAGTGGATGTGCAGCGAGCCGATCTCGTCCGCCGCTGCCCTTCTCGGCAGCACCTCGCCCTGCAAAAAGACCTACGAAAATTATGAGGTGGTCAACAGCTTCCCCTGGATCAACCTGGCAGAACGCTGTTTCCCCCTGGCCAGGGGCAGGCGCGCCCCGGAACGCGAACTGACACCCTTTGACGAGAGGAAATATTTAAGCATCCTGGGGATGGCCGTCAAAAACTCCTACAGCAATATCTGCACCCCCAAGGAAGCATTAAAAAATGCCCAGGAACTGTTTGAAAAGCATTTCCGCTGGAAATACTGACCGCCGCCAAACCCTATTCATGGCAAATGGATTCTTTTTTATACTATCTGCAAAGAACGGGGGCGTCCCATGGGAAACGCCCCCGTTCTTTGGTTCATTCTATTCCCTTTTCTGCCGTCCCTCCGGCTCTTTCACAAAATCGACAGCACCCCGGGAAAATTGCCAAAATCAGAAAAAAACCTTGCAATTTCCGCTTCCTTGTATATAATATATTGTATACAGTTTTTATTATACAAAATACAATATGAGCACAAGAAATCCTGGAAAACAACAAAGGAGTAATTTCAGCCATGATGAAGCACCTGAGCCTGAAAGCTTATGGGAAGATCAACCTCGGCCTTGATGTCCTGCGCAGGCGGGACGACGGCTACCACGAAGTCCGCATGATTATGCAGACCGTGGGCATTTTTGACCGCATCGACCTGACCCGGGAGGAGCAGCCCGGTATCCGCATTGAGACGAACCTTTTCTATCTGCCTACCAATGAGAACAACCTCGTATACAAGGCAGCAAGCCTGCTGATGGAAGAATTCTCCATCTCCGGTGGCGTTTCCATCCAACTGCGCAAGTTCATCCCGGTCTCCGCCGGCATGGCAGGGGGGAGCAGCGACGCGGCCGCCGTGCTGTTTGGAATTAACAAGATGTTCCATCTGGGGCTGACCACCCGCCAGCTGATGGAACGCGGCGTAAAGATCGGCGCAGATGTCCCCTACTGCATCCTGCGCGGCACTGCCCTCTCCGAGGGCATCGGCGAGATCCTGACACCGCTCCCTGCCGCCCCCCAATGCCAGGTGCTGATTGCCAAGCCCGGCGTCAACGTGTCCACGCGTTTTGTCTACACCAACCTTCATGCCGACCGCTTAAAGGCAGAACAGCACCCGGACATCGACGGCATCCTAGAAGGCATCCGCCGCCAGGACATCCGCCAGGTTGCCGCCAATCTAGGCAATGTGCTGGAAACCGTCACCATAAAGGAACACCCCGTCATCCAGGCGATCAAGGACAAGATGCTGGGATACGGCGCTGCCGGCTCCCTGATGAGCGGAAGCGGCCCCACCGTATTCGGGCTTTTCACAGACCCAAAGGCAGCAGAACATGCCTTTGAACAGTTCCGTTCCGGCTGCGACTCTGCACTTGCCAAACAGGTTTACCTGACCGGCTTTTACAATACAAAAAATATCCCTTCACTGGAAATTTAAGATAAGGAGAGACGCCCCATGGCACACGAATTAAAGGTAAACATGAACGAATATCTGCCTCTTCGGGATGTGGTTTTCAACACCCTCCGCCAGGCTATTTTAAAAGGAGAGCTCGAACCTGGAGAACGGCTGATGGAAATTCAGCTTGCTGACCGCCTCGGTGTCAGCCGAACCCCCATCCGGGAAGCCATCCGCAAGCTGGAACTGGACGGGCTGGTACTGATGATCCCCAGGAAAGGGGCCGAGGTTGCCCGCATTTCCGAGAAAAGCCTGCGCGAGGTTCTGGAGGTGCGCCGTTCCCTGGAAGAACTGGCCACGGAACTTGCCTGCCAGAGGATGAATGACGAGGCTTTAGGGCAGTTGGAAGAAGCACAGGCAGCCTTCCGTGATGCCATACAAAACGGCGACCTGATGGCAATCGCCGAAGCCGATGAGCATTACCACGACATCATTTACCGCGGCACCGGCAATTCGCGCCTGGTGCAGATCCTGAACAACCTCCAGGAGCAGATGTACCGCTACCGCCTGGAATACATCAAGGATACCGCCAAGCACCAGATCCTGGTTGTGGAGCATGACCACATCCTCCGCGCCCTCAAAGACCGCCGGGTAGCCGAGGCCAAAGCCGCTATCCGGGAACACATCGACAACCAGGAGATTACCGTTTCAAGGAATATCAAAGAACAGCAATGAAAATCCGCCGGACTAAACAGCTGCCAGGCTGCCTTGTCCGGCGGATTTTTACTTTACCAGCAATGATAAAACCTTAGGCCTGGCTCCTTTTTCATACCGAAAACCCAAAGCCAACCGGATTATCTCTGGCAAGTAATACTTTTTATCTGATATTTTTAGGAAGCCCTGTGATTCCAATCGGGAAATCTGCTCCCCTGTCAAATCTATTTTGTCCAGAGTCATAGGAAGCGTTTTCTTTTCTCCATCCATTTTTTTGAATTTTTCCAAAATCTCATAAATGTTTTTCATTTCCGACTTAATTTCATCCAGCTTATCCTCGGAGCAAAATGGTATCGCATTCCTGATATCTATCGGCATAATCAGCCTGTCACGATATATCTGGTTCATACTTGCATATGGTTTGGTAGCATATTTAAGAAATCTCACAATATCCCTCGCCTGAAGCTGTCCGGAGAAATCTGACAAAGCAGCCATAATCCATCTGTCTGAAAAAGCCTCTTTTGAATTCGCCCTCCCTAATTTTAACCCCCAAAGCCTAGTCAGCCTTTCCACCAAAACTTCTTTCGTCGCATTTGGAATATCAATCCCTTTTGCCAAAATCGGGTATGCTTTTGCTGCAAGCCAAAGAACCAAACGCAAGGCTTCCGTCTGGCTCCAGTTCAGTTCATATCTTAGATAAATATTCCTGAACTGTTCATAATTTGTTTCGATCGCCTCACTTAGCATATCTTTACGGGCAAACACCAAAATACCTATGTTTCCATAGTCAAGGCTGTCCAATTCATTGATCACATCCTGGCATATAGCCCGTATCGCATATTTCCAGTTATCCGACTTTGCCAACTGGGAATCCATGCAAAGGTCTTCCAGCCCATCCACAATCAAAATAATACGTTTCCCACATCCCTCCAAATATTCATCCAGTTCTGGCAATCCCTGAAAGCTGCCCCCCGCAGACCTCAATATTGCTTGTATCCATGCCTGTATCCATTCTCCCCGTGTAGTCGTCTCTTTTCGTTCCATAAGAACTCTTAGGGTTTTAAAATTATCATTAACATAACTGCCCTTGACTACTGCATGGTCCAACTCGGCATTCCTATAATCTACACAGTTTGATATCATATTTTTGATCTGTTTTAAATTAAAAGATGCAATCAGCGGAACAATTATCGCATTCCTTTTGCTTTCTTCTATATCCGGATCTACTAACTGCTCAAAACCACTCCATGTTTTTGCGGCCAGCAGCTGTTTATAAATATACGTCTTTCCCGATCCTTTTGCCCCGGACACTACAATCCTCGGTAATCCGTTCCGGAAATTTTTCACCAGTTCCCGGATGGAAGCTGTTGCCAGCATATTAGCACTGCTGTTTCCTTCTGCTGTAATCTCCTCCTCTGCAATTGCATTCAGCTTTTTCAGAATTGCCTTTGCTTCCTCTTCCCCGAATACTTCTTTTGCCTCATCCTGATCAGGGAATAATTCCTCTGCCAGGCCAGCCATCACTTCTGTTATTTTTTTATTTGATAGCATTCTGCATGCCGACCAAAAATCTTCCACATGAATCAGCCCATCATCAAATCCAACCGGAATAATATAATCCTCACGTAAAAAAGTGGAATATTCCTTATCAAATGGTTCCTCGATGTTTTTCAAAATCTGATCCTCAATGTCCAAAATTTTTTCTTCCGGCATCGTCTCTGGTATCATTGTCATTAAAATTCTGGAATTTAAAATATCGGAATTCGTCTTTCCATAAATTTCTCCCAATATCTGATTCAATCCCCTAACTGACTGAAGCGATGTAGATGTTACATAATATTTTTCTACTCGGGGATCAAATAAAAAGGGAGCCGAATATTCTGTTATTCCTGCCCGCAAATCAACCAAAACAATTTCCGCCCCCAGCCTTGCCCCCAGTTCAGAGAGCGTCTCTGTGATGTAAAATTTATTGTCTTTTGTTTTCAGTATTCGTTCCGGATTTGAAAAAATGCTCATAACCTGCATTCGTTCCCGGTACACCGGTATAAAAAAATGTTCTTGCCTTACTTTATCTGTAGTCACTGCTACCGTCGATGTTTTTATCAGTTCTGCCAATCGTTCTATGGCCTCTTCCGTATCCTCGTTAAAATTCATCACAGACAAAATATCCAGATAGCTGACATCCCCATACCCTCTGTTTTCCAGCATCCAAGTCAGGCCTGGCGCTTCCAGATCTGCATCAATAAACAGGATTTTCTTTTCCGGATATTGTGCAGTGCATTCCCTCAGCATGGAAATTAAAGAGAGCGTCCTTCCCACACCTCCTTTGTAGGAATGAAATGCCAAAAGCCTTGCACCTGGCAATGATTTTATCCCCATTTCTGCCCTGGCTGAATTCAAATAGGTATCTTTAAAAAGAGGTACATACTGCCGTTCTCTCTTACAGCCGTCTTCATCCTCTTCAAACACCACTTCCAAAAATTCCTCAGTAAAATCAATCAATATCCTGTTATCCGGAATATTGTAATTTTTTGTAAACACCTGTTTTAAATACTGCTTTCCCTCTTCTACTGCCTTCTGAACCGGTTTAAAGTAAATCAGGACACTGTCACTATAAACTTTTACATCATTCCAGCACCCTGGCCAGGAAGAACGGCTCCCCTCAAAAAGCCTCTCCACATCCTGCCATGTAAAAAAACGCACCATCCCAATACCTCCTATAAACGTTGTTCAATCCATTCTGCTATCCCCAGCAAAGTCTTTTCTGCCCGTTTCTCCTCATCTTCATCCATAACAGGTGCTCCATACCGCCATAATTCATTATATCGATCCGATCCCACATCCTGCCCTTCCTTTGCCAAACGTATCCTTTTCAACGGATATTTATGCTCGATCCCCATCTCCTGTGTCATCGCCTTCAGGTCATGGCCATGGATATGCTTTTGATTTTCCTCACTATATTTCTTTAACTCTTCATATGTATTTTTGCCAATTTCCTTGAATCTTGCCGCCCTTGTCACCGGCCGGGCTTCCCCCCGGCCTCCATAGCGTCCAACGGATGCTCTTTCCCCTCCTCTGCTTTTGGCATGTATCGGTCAAACACACCCACAATCACATAGGAATTCAGAAACGCCAGCAGCGGGAAGCCAAACAGCAGCAGCAATGCCTGCAGTAAAGGCAGCACGAAGATGGCCGCTAACAGCAGGCAGGCGTCCATCAGCAGGATCCCCACTGTGTGCCCGCAGTGGCGCACGGACATGAAAAAGGCATTGAAAAGGGTTCTCTTCACCGGATTGTAAAACCGCGCCTGCAGCGGGAATACAAACGTCATGACAAAGAGATACAGCATCGAAAACCCGCCGAACACTGCCACCATCATCGTGCGGAACGTAGAAGGCGCATTTTGCAGCACAAGGAAGAAATACAGGTCAAACCCCAGCAGGCATCCCAGCACCAGCAAAATCAGCCAGAGGATTGTCGCCTGCCTGAAATTCTCCCTAAACGATTTGAAAAAGGAACGGATCGTCGGCCCCTCCTCATCCCGCACCAGCTTCAGCGTCACGTAATAAACAGCCGTGGTGGATGCCCCAACCGTCACCACCGGGATGCTGCAGGCCACCCACAGCACATTCAGGATCAGGACATCACATAATTTGCCGATAAACCTCCAAACCGGGTTGTCGTAATTAAAAATTCCGGATAACATAGCTTGTCTCCTCCTCAAATCTTCTCTATGTACCAATTATGTCTTATTATAGCGAACCATAGCACAAATTGCAATTTTCTTTTGGCTTTTCCATTTCACTCCCCCTGTTTTTATGCTATACTAATACATTATGCCTTTCGTGGACAAAGAGGCTTTAAAAACATAAAGAACGGAGAATTCAAGACCTATGAAAATAACAGAAGAATCCATGCGCCGGCAGGAGCACCCGCAGCCCCCTTCCCCCAAACCCGCACCGGCGCCAAAACGCAGCGAACTGGAAAAGCTAAAAGCCATGTGCTGGAAAGACCGTGCCTGGTATATCTGGAACTATTACAAGGTCCATATGGCACTGGCCCTCATCGCCGTTTTGGCCTTGCAGGTGGTCATCACTTCCCTCTACCGCGGCACTTTTGACACCATGCTCTATTGCATGGTCATCAACAGCCGTTCCGAGGAAGAGATCGATTTCACTGCCCTGCAGGAAGATTTCCCTGCAAAGCAGGATTGGGGAAAGAAAGAACTAATCAACGCAGAATCCGTCTACATCACCTATGGGGACAACGCCTCCGAACTAAGCTATGCCACCCTGGCCAAGATTTCCGCCCTCGTTTTCTCCCAGGATTTGGACATTATGATCGGCGATGAGGAAACCATCCGCCATTTCTCCTCCCTGAACGGCTATCTGGATCTGGAGCATGGCCTTTCCCCGGAACTTCTCGGACTAGTGGGAGGAAGGCTTTTCTATGCTCCCGGCGAGGACGGCATCCCGCGCGCCTATGCGGTCGATATCAGCGGCACCCCCTTTGCCGCCGACACCCATCTGGGGCAGGAAGCTTCGCTGCTTGCCGTTGTCAGCAATACGGCCCGCAGAGGCAATACCGATGCCTTGCTCCGTTACATCCTGGCTCCGTAAGCGAAAAGCCCAGCTTCTGCAAAAGCCCCGCGGAGGCGTAATTGGACGCCTCCACGACGGCATAGACCCCCTTTGCCGCCTCACCGTACTCTTCCTGCACATAGCCTAATACCATCCGGCAAGCCTCCTCTGCATATCCCTTCCGGCGCCAGGGCCGGAAAATATGGTACGCAAGTTCAAAATATCCGTCCCCGTCGCAGCCGGCCAGCCCTGCCTTCCCCAATATCACCCCGTCCTCTTTACGTTCCACCGCCCACAGCCCATATTCCAGGAACCTATATTGCCCCTGGATATAGGCAGCCAGCCTATCCTCCTCATAAAATACCCGGTCTGCCTCCCGGTCCCCCGGCTCCTCCGGAACCTTCACGGCATCCTCTACGGTGAATTCACGCAGCCGCAGCCGCTTCCCCTCCGCAATCCTCCAAGGCAGCCCCCGTTCCCGCCTTACCACCCGCTCCAGATACTGCCCGTCCGCCGCATCCATGGTTTCCACCAGGTAATGCGCCATCGGCAGCTGCCGCCCGCCGTCCTCCCCCAGACAACCGACAACGACCCTCCCTGCCGCTTTCGCGGCAAGGAGGGCCTCTGCCTCATCTGAGACCACGACACGGCAGCAAATGCCCTCCACAACCACGTCCTGCTCCCAAACCATCTCTGATCCGTTCACCTCATACCTTCTCCGGCTCCCCGTACTCCTCGCCGAAGGTTTCCACCGTCATGCTCCCAATCTTCTGCTCCTTTAAAGGCCGGTCACTAAAGTCCACCCGCACCCCGGCAATCCGGTCCACCACATCCATGCCGTCAACCACCTTGCCAAACGCCGCATAGCTGCCGTCTAAGTGCGGGGAATCTGCATGCATGATAAAAAACTGTGAACCGGCAGAATCCGGCATCATGGAACGCGCCATCGAAAGCACCCCTCTGGTATGTTTCAGGTCATTCTTAAAACCGTTCTGCGAAAATTCCCCCTTGATAGAATATCCGGGGCCGCCCGTGCCGCTCCCCTGCGGGCATCCCCCCTGGATCATAAAGCCCTCAATTACCCGGTGGAAAATCAGGCCGTCATAATAGCCCTCTTTTACCAGGCTGACAAAATTCTTCACCGTATTCGGCGCGGTATCCGGATACAATTCCGCCCGGATCACACCGCCCTCCTCCATAGTAATGGTCACTTCCGGGTTCTTCATCTTTTTTGCCTCCCTCTGCACTCCAAAATATTTTTGTAAAATCCTTCCAATTCCTTCTTTGTATCAAACACTGCCACATACATCTGATTGCCCATCGCACCAGACAGCACATCCGGAAGGCGCTCTGCCATCTTCATGCAGCTGCCGTAGCGCTCCATCACATCCCAGTCCGTCATCACAAAATCCTTGCCGTCACGGCGTCCGGCAAACGCACAGTAGGCATGCCTACCTACCGGTACCGTGGATTTATTGAATGCAACCATGTCTGCCCATATCTTATAGACATTCGTGCTATGGGCAAAATTAATCATGTCCGGGGTGAACCCCCCGCAGGGGCGCATATTAACCTCCAAGGCCACGATATCCCCTTTCTTTCCCATCCCCTTCTGGTTCCTTGTCAGGCGGAAAAACTCAAAATGGACAAAACGGCTTTTCACCCCAAAACTCTTCACCGCCGCCCGCCCGGCCTTGCGGGTATCCTCCGGCAGGTTCTTCAGAATATAATAGATCGAATTATCCTCATTGTTGACGATATCCATGATCGACATCGGCGTCACATTGCCGGTCTCAAACATCGGCTCCCCGTCTGCATCGATGATCGCATCATAGGAATTGACTTCCGCATAGATGAATTCCTCCATGATATACGACACCCCCGGCATGCGCCTTGCCCAAAAGTCCTCCAGCTGTTTGCCGTCCTCAATCTTCCAGGTGTCAGACGCACCCACGCCGTTGTCCGGCTTGGCCACCACCGGGTAACCCACCTCGTCCGCAAATGCCAGGCAGCCCTCCAGGCTGTCTGCCATGTGGTAACGCGCTACCGGGATGCCTGCCTTAATATAATACTCCTTCATTTTGGATTTATACTTTACCCTCGGCATATCCTCCGTATGGAAACCGCTGCGGATATTAAAATCCGTGCGCAGCTTCGCATCCCGCTCCAGCCAGTACTCATTATTCGACTCCAGCCAGTCAATGCGCCCGTGCTTAAACGTCAAAAATGCCACGGCCCGGTACACCTCATCTTCGTTTTCCAGGCTGCCGACCTTGTAATACTCATTGAGGCTGTCCTTTAATTCAGGAGCCAGTTCCTCATATGGCTGATCCCCGATCCCCAGCACATTCATGCCATTGTTTTTCAGTTCCCGGCAGAACTGCCAGTAATTGGTAGGGAAATTGGGCGAGATAAAAATAACGTTTTTCATAATACTTTCCTTCCTTTTTTCTGTAATGTGCCCTCTTTAAGGATGATGCCGCATCCTGTTTTTGTTCCTTTTTCCGTATGCCGTATTTCCCTTCCTACTCCAGCAGATATGGCAGGAAATATACCACCTGCTTGTACCACCACGGCCAGTCGTGGGCACAGTCAAACCCCCAGTAATCCACCCAGGCATGGATCCCTTTTTCCTCCAATACCCTTTGCAGCTGCCTTGTGGAATCCGGTATCTCCCATGGCCCCTGCCCCACGCAGATCACCGCCTTGTTCCGGTTATACAAGCCGATATATTCATGGTCACCGGGCATGTTCGGCAGGTAATGCAGCGGTGAATTCAGATACACCGTCCCGTCCATATACCCATGGAACCCATAATCAGCCGTGTAGATCCCGCTCAGCGCCAGCAGCCGGTCAAAAATACCCGGGAAGCGGAAATACAGGTTGGCCGCATGGGTCGCCCCCAGGCTGCTGCCAAAGGCCAGCACACCCGGCTCGCCATCCCAGCCGTTGCGCTCATTGGCCATCCAGCGCATAAACGGCACCATCTCGTCAACGATATAATGGATCCATTGCTCATGGCGCCAGCTGCGCCATGCCGGATCCCCGAACCGGTTGGACCAGGTCTCCATATCCATGGTATCGATGGCAAACACCATCACCTGCCCTGATTCAATCCAAGGTGACCACACATCCGCCATCTTATAATTCTCAAAATCAAAAAACCGGCCGTCCTGGCAGGGGATGAACAGCGCCGGGCGCCCGGCATGCCCATACACCTTGCACTCCATGTCCCGCCCCAAGGCCGGGCTGTATTTCCTGAAATATTGTACTTCCATCTTCCGCTCCGTTTCCGGGCACCAGGTTTCCCCATGCCCCGTTCTCCACTCGTCTGCTTCCTTTACTTGCCATTCTCCCAATGGCAGTCCTCATTCCGTTCCCCGGCAGCCTCCTGCCCTCCCCACGGATACAATAAGGTGTCCATAAAGAATGGGATCTGCAGTTCCCAGCTGGCTTCGCAGTGCTGCCCTCCCGGCACAATCCGGCTCTCTACCAGCACCTGCCGGTCAATGAGCAGCGAAGTGACCCTGGCATACTGGTGCCTCATATTGGTATGGTTTCCGAATTCCTCCGAACCGTAATCCATATAAACCACGGTCTTCGGATCCAGCTTCGCCGCCCCGATCATCTGCTCGATTTTGCGCCGCGCCAGCCAGACAGACGGCGAAAGCGCCGCTGCCCGCGAAAATACGTGGTTGTATTCCAGCACTGCATACAGGCTCATCAGCCCTCCCATGGAACTCCCGGCAATGAACGTGTGCTCCCGGTCCGGCAATGTCCGGAACTCCCGGTCAATTTCCGCCTTAAAGGTATTCACCATCCACTCCATGGTAGCCTTTCCCTGCCCCCGGATCTCCCCGAACCCACGCTCCCGGAAATCAAACGGGGAATACTCCCTCAAGCGCCCATGGTCCGGGCTGTGGTTGCACTCCACAGCGGCAATCACCATCTGGGTTTTCGTCGCATCCATGTACTCCTTCATGCCCCAGCATTTGCCGTAGGTGGCGTCCTCATCGAAAAACACATTGTGCCCGTCAAACATATAGAGCACCGGATACCGCTTCTTCGGCTGCTCAAAATACGATTCCGGCAAATAGACATAGGCCAGCCTCTCTTCGTCCCCTGTCAGTTCCGGAATCGTGATATTCCATTTGTCAACCATACAAATCCTTCCCTTTACTTTTTCACATTAATATATCATAGTATCGGGCAAAATTCAAGTTGCAGTTATGCCAGGCAGCATACCATTTGATTTTCCCCTTGTTCTATGGTACGATAGCAAAAGGCTATGCCTATATCAAAATGCCGCGGCCAGAGAGGGGGAGCCCACATGGAAGATCATTGTTTCCGTAATAAAATCACATGGTTTTCTTTCTTCTTCAGCCTGCTGGTGATCTGGGTCCATTCTTATAACGCGGAACTTTACCTGGGCAAAACCCAGCAGATGGCCACTATCTACCGCTATCAGCACTATCTGGGGGACGGGATCGGCCAGATCGCGGTGCCCGGCTTTTTCATGATCTCCGGATACCTGTTTTACCGTGATTTTTCCTGGGCATGCCTCGGGGATAAGTGGCAGCGGCGTATCCGCAGTGTACTGGTTCCTTATATCCTGTGGAATTTCCTCTATTATCTCGGCTATGTAACCGGCAGCCGCCTGCCCTGGCTGACCCATGTCGTGGGCAAGGGCGTAATCCCGTTCAACCTTTTTGCGGCTGTGGATGCCATCATGAATTATACATACAATTACGTCTTTTGGTACTTGTTCCAGCTGATCCTGCTGATTTTGCTGGCTCCGGCCTTATATCCCCTGCTCAAACGCCATTGGGGCCGTGCCGCGCTGTTTCTCTTTCTCTGGTGGGCCGTCGCCGCCCAAAAAACGCTTCCCCTGGTCAATGCCGACGCGCTGCTCTACTATTCCGCCGCCGCCTCGCTGGCGCTTACCAGGAAGCAATGGGTAGAAGCCCCGGTAAAAGGCCACGCCGCCTTGGGGGGCGTCTTCCTTGCCGTGTCTGCCCTCCTCTACCAGGCCGGGCTGCGCACTGCCTTCCTCCCTTGTTTTGTGCTGTGCCGCCTGATGGCAGTGTCAGGCCTTTGGGTATTGGTCCCTGGCAGATGCCTGCCTAAAGCCAGGGACTTTATGTGCCAAAACTTTTTTCTCTATGGCGTCCACTTCGCCTTTGTCCGCCTGATCAACAAGGCCGGCGCCCGGATCCTCCCCCCCGCCGCGGCTGTCCCGATGGTTTTGTATTTGCTGATGCCGTTTCTGGTGCTGGGGATCGCCGCTGTGCTGAGCCGGATCCTGCGGCGGCATATGCCGATACTCTGGAGCCTGCTAAACGGAGGGCGATGAGCAAAAGGCGCCAAAAACGGACTGGCCGGCCGATTCCCTCCCCTTTGCTTCCCGCATATAGTTCTAATATACCTGAATTCAGAAAGGAACGGATATGCTGGAATTAACCACAACCCTGACTACGCTCCATATCGTCTATCTGATTGGCGTGATCGTGATACTGGCCGTCATGGTTTTACGGCGGGATACCCCCGTTGTCTGTATCCTCTTTTTATTTTTGCTGGGGCTGGCCGCCACAGGAACCTTGGCCGGGGGGATCCAGGCGGTATTCAACGCCACCCTCTATGCGGCAAAAGAATTTATGGAGATCATTGCAACCATCGCCTTGATCACCGCCCTCTCCAAGTGCCTTTCCGACCTTGGGAGCGATTATCTGATGATGAAGCCCCTGGCAGGGGTCATGTGCAATCCGTCTGCCACCTGGTGGATCCTGGGTCTTACCATGCTCTTTTTCTCACTTTTTCTCTGGCCTTCCCCATCCGTGGCGCTGGTAGGCGCCATCATGCTGCCCCTGGTCATCCAAAAAGGCTTAAATCCCCTGGCTGCTGCCATGGCAATGAACCTGTTCGGCCACGGGATCGCCCTCAGCTATGATTTTATCATTCAGGGTGCCCCTGCCATCTCGGCATCCGCCGCAGGCATCGACACCACCAAAATCCTCACTGCCGGCTCCCCCTTATTCATCACTATGGGAACCGTAACCGTGCTCTGCGCCTTCTTCCTCAACCGCAGATCCATGGACCATACGCCGGTCTCCTTACAAGGAGCCTCCCGTCAGCCCGCAGCGCCGAGCCAGGCGCCGGTAAAAGGCAGGGCGTCTCTTTTTATTGCCGTTTTTACCCCTCTGGCTTTCCTGGGTGACATTTTCCTGATGTTTGCCTTCGGCCTTAAGGGCGGCGACGCTACCAGCCTGGTCTCTGGCACGGCCACCCTCTTAATGGTTCTTGGCACCGCACTTGGCTTTGGGAGCAAGACCCCGGAGAAGGTGACGGATTACCTCACACATGGCTTTCTGTTCGCGATCCGGATCTTCGCGCCTGTTATTTTGATCGGCGCCTTCTTTTTCCTTGGCGGCGAGGGAATTTCCACGATCCTTGGGGAACAATACCAGAACGGGATCATGAACGACTGGGCTGTCTGGCTTGCCGGGAAAACGCCGCTCAACCGGTATATGGCCGCCCTGCTGCAGATGGCCATCGGGGCGCTGACCGGTTTGGACGGCTCCGGTTTTTCAGGGCTCCCTCTTACCGGTGCGCTGTCTAGGACCTTCTCCCTGGTGACCGGCGGCTCCGTGCCTGTCCTTGCTGCCCTCGGCCAGATCACTGCTATCTTCGTGGGAGGCGGCACCATTGTCCCGTGGGGCATTATCCCGGTTGCTGCTATCTGCGATGTCAGCCCTACCGAACTGGCACGCAGAAACCTGCTTCCTGTATCCATCGGCTTTGCCTGTACCTTTGCCGTGGCATGCCTGCTGCTCTAAAAAGAAAAGAAAGAAGGAGACCTTATGTGCGGTATCAGCGGATTCTGCGATTTTCATCAGGACTTTACCTGCCATCCCGGGAAATTTTCCGGGATCCTTACACGGATGCACCGGCTGCAGTCCCACCGCGGGCCTGACGACCATGGCATCTACCTGGCCGGCCATGCCGGGCTTTCCCATGCACGCCTTTCCGTCATTGACCTGGATGGCGGCCATCAGCCCATGCTCAAAAAATCCGGCGGCTATACCTATGCCATCGTGTACAACGGAGAGTTGTACAACACAAAAGAACTCCGGCAGGAACTGTCCCTGCTCGGGAATACCTTCGCAACAACGAGCGACACGGAAGTCATCCTCACGGCCTACTTAGAATACGGCGCAGGCTTTGCCAGCCGCTTAAACGGCATCTTTGCTTTTGCCATCTGGGATCCGGCCGCCGGCCGCCTGCTCTTATGCCGGGACCGCTGCGGTGTGAAACCGCTTTTTTACTCCCTCCAGGACGGCACGCTTTTATTCGCCTCCGAAATCAAAGCCCTTTTTGCCTGGCCAGGCATGAAAGCCCGCCTGGACCGCCAGGGCTTAAATGAAATCTTTGGCATGGGCCCGGCCCGCACCGGGGGATGCGGCGTATTCCAGGGGATCTGCGAGATACTGCCCGGAAACTTCGCCCTCTACGAAAACAGCGGCTTTTCCCAGCACGGCTACTGGAAGCTGGAAAGCCGTCCCCATGAGGACAGCTATCCGACCACCGTAGAAAAGACCACCGCCCTGGTACTGGATTCCATCAGGAGGCAAATGGTCTCTGATGTCCCTATCTGTACTTTTTTATCCGGCGGCATTGACTCCAGCCTGGTCTCCGCCGTATGTGCCAGCGAACTGCGCAAAAAAGGGGAAAGGCTATGCACCTTTTCCTTTGACTTCACCGGCAACCAGGAAAATTTCAAGGCCAATTCCTTCCAGCCCTCCCAGGACCGCCCCTATGTGGAGCAAATGGCCGCTTTCCTGGGCAGTGAGCACCACTATCTCGAATGCACGACATCCTGCCAGGCCGATTACCTCAAACAATCGGTAGACGCCCATGACCTTCCCGCCATGGCTGACGTAGATTCCTCCCTGCTTTACTTCTGCTCCCAGGTAAGCCTCAGCCATAAAGTCACACTGACCGGGGAATGCGCCGATGAAATCTTCGGCGGCTATCCCTGGTTCCACAAGGAAGAATGCTTCCTCGCCCGCACATTCCCCTGGACGATGGACTTAAAAGCCCGCCAAGCCCTCTTAAACGACGATTTCCTGGACTATCTGAATATGGAGGAATACGTAGCCGCCCGGTATGAAGAGTCCGTAAACGAAACTCCCCGCCTCCCCTCCGACACCCCCAAGGAAAGGCGGCGGCGCGAGATCTCCTGGCTGAACCTGAAATGGTTTATGCAGACCCTGCTCAATAGGATGGACCGCACCAGCATGTACTCCGGCCTGGAAGCCCGCGTCCCCTTCGCCGACCACCGGATCCTCGAATATGTATGGAATGTCCCGTGGGACATGAAAGCCCGAAACGGCGTAGCCAAGGCCTTATTGCGCGAGTGCGGCCGCGATTACCTGCCCAACGAAATCCGCCACCGCCGCAAATCCCCCTACCCCAAAACCTACGACAAAGGCTACGAAGCCCTGCTGGCCGGGCGCGTCCGCGAGGAGATCCTCCATGATCCCTCCTCCCCCGTCCTTCCCTTCCTTGACCGCCAAAAAACCGAACGCTTTTTAAATTCCCCCTCCGACTACGGAAAACCCTGGTACGGCCAGCTGATGGCGGCCCCCCAGATGATGGCCTACCTCCTGCAAATCAATTACTGGCTCCAAAAATACCAAATCAAAATTTCCCTAAAATAACGGATTCCAGAAATCTTAAAGCTTCCGGGTTTTGTTAAAGACAAGACAAAACCCGGAAGCTTTATGTCTCCTTAAATCCCGAAACTACTCCGCCGTCACCTTCCTAAAATTCTTCTTCCCACGCTTCACCATCATCCCGTCCCCGGCAAAATCCTCTTTCCCATAGGACGCCTTGATGTCCTTTACCTGGCTTCCGTTGACTAAAACCCCGCCCTGCTCCACATTCCTCCTGGCCTCTGACCGGGACACAGCCAGGCCGGACTTCTGGAGAATTGCTAAGATATCGATCCTGCCCTCCACAAAATCCTCCTCCTTTAAGCAATGGGAGGGTATGTTTTCCAGGTTGCCCTGCCCGCCAAACAATGCCTTGGCCGCTGCCTGGGCTTTCTTGGCCTCTTCCTCCCCATGGACCAGCTTGGTCAGTTCCCAGGCGAGGATCTCCTTTGCCGTGTTCAGCTGGCTTCCCTCCCAGCAGTCCATCTCATCGATCTGCTCGATCGGCAGGAATGTCAGCATCCGCAGGCATTTCAGCACGTCCGCATCCGCCACGTTCCTCCAGTACTGGTAAAACTCATAGGGCGAGGTCTTGTCCGGGTCCAGCCACACCGCCCCGGACTGGGTCTTGCCCATCTTCTTGCCCTCGGAGTTTAAGAGCAGCGTGATTGTCATGGCATGGGCATCTTTGCCCAGCTTCCGGCGGATCAATTCCGTGCCGCCTAGCATATTGCTCCACTGGTCGTCACCGCCGAACTGCATATTGCAGCCATACTCCTGGAACAGCATATAGAAATCATAGCTCTGCATAATCATGTAGTTAAACTCCAAAAAGCTTAACCCCTTCTCCATCCGCTGCTTGTAGCACTCGGCACGGAGCATGTTGTTGACCGAAAAGCATGCCCCCACCTCCCGCAGCAGTTCCACATAGTTGAGTTTCAGCAGCCAGTCCGCATTGTTCACCATCAGCGCCTTGCCCTCGGAAAAATCGATAAAACGGCTCATCTGCTTTTTAAAACACTCACAGTTGTGTTCAATTATCTCCGTGGTCATCATCTGGCGCATATCGGAACGCCCGGAGGGATCCCCCACCATGCCGGTTCCCCCGCCGATCAGGGCAATCGGCTTATTCCCCGCCATCTGCAGCCGCTTCATCAAACACAGCGCCATAAAATGCCCCACATGCAGGCTGTCTGCTGTCGGGTCAAAACCGATGTAAAAGGTAGCCTTCCCGGCATTTACCATGTTCTTGATTTCCTCTTCATTGGTCACCTGGGCAATCAGCCCCCGTGCCGTTAGTTCTTCGTAGCAATTCATGATCTTTCTCTCCTTATTTTGCATTTGTTTTTTAGTTCCTTAATTTGGTTTTTGTTCCTGCCGCGGACAGACATTTCCCAAGCGTCCCAACCAAAAACCCCGCCCTTTTGTATCTCTACAAAAGGACGGGGCCATATTCCCGTGTTACCACCTTTCTTCATAGACGGCTCACACCGCCTACCTTAGCAGGCACCCCCGCCGACAGCCCTTGCCTGCAGCGGCCTTTATAGGCCGGATGCCTGCAAAACACTGCACCTGGATGCCCTGGCACGGTAACGGGTGCCGGCAGCCGTCACAGCCTACTGAAAATCTGCCCTTTGCAAGGCTTCTTTTGTTCGGTGTGAAGCTCAAAGACGTATTCACATCCCTCCATGCACGCGCCTCTCATCTGCCGGCTGCTTTCTGTGTGGTGGTTTGGGGACGCTACTTGTTCTTATCGTCGCAGTTTTATTCTCTTTCGATAGGGGTGATTATATATGGGAATGGGGGATTTGTCAAGTGGGGCGCCCTTTCGGCTTTCCCCCTTACAAAAGTCCCATCATCCCCGGAATCCCCAACGAAAGCGCCGGAACATACGTCACTGCCAGCAAGAGCAGGAACAGAACCGCAAAATACGGAAGCAGCATTTTCGTCACATCCTCAATCCGCAGTTTGCTGATGCCGCAGCCCACGAACAGAACCGAGCCCACCGGCGGGGTGATGTTGCCCAAGCACATGTTGAAGATCAGCATCACGCCGAACTGGATATCAGACATGCCAAGGCTCTGCGCAATCGGCAGGAAAATAGGCGTAAAGATCAGGATCGCCGGCGTGATATCCATGAACATGCCCACCACCATCAGGATCACATTCATCAGCAGGAACACCACATACTTATTCGTGGAGATCGACATAATCCCTGCACTGATGGCCGCCGGGATTCCCGAGTAAGCCATGACAAAAGACATCGCTGAGGAGGCCGAGATCAAAAACAGGATGATGCCGCTGGTGCAGGCACTGCTCACTAAAATCTTCATAAAAGATTTCACTGTCAGGCTCTTATAGCAAAGAGACAGAATCAGGCAGTACAGGACACAGATTCCTGCCCCCTCGGTCGCGGTAAAAATACCGCCTACAATACCGCCGATGACAATCACGATCAGCAGCAGGCTCGGGAGCGCCTCTAAGGTCACCTTGACAAATTCCGATGCCCCCGGGATTCCGGTTGTGGGATATTTATGCTTTTTTGCATAAAAGAAAGCTACAATCATGGAACCCAGGCCCATCAGGACGCCAGGAACATACCCTGCCATAAACAGCGTGGAGATCGACACGCCTCCTGCTACCGTTGAATATACGATAAATGCACTCGTCGGCGGAATCAGCAGGCCGGTCGGAGCCGAAGCGATATTGACTGCCGTCGCAAAAGCCGGATCATAGCCCTCGTCCTTCTGAATCGGATAGATGCAGCCGCCCATGGCAGATGCCGCTGCCACTGAAGAGCCAGACAAGGCGCCGAACAGCATGTTGCCCACCACATTCGCCTGTGCCAGGGAGCCGGGGATCCAGCCCACAAAAAGCTTGGCAAAGTTTACCAGGCGCCTGGCGATGCCGCCATTGTTCATGATATTGCCGGCCAGGATAAACAGCGGAATTGCCAGCAGGGAAAAACTCTCCACCCCACTGTTCATTTTCTGCATGGTAATAAAAGTAATCTGATCCCAGGAAAGGGAAGAGACCGCCGTCACAATCGATGCGATCACAATGCTCACGGAAATCGGACAGCCCAGAAAAAGCAGAACCGCAAACACCGCAAACAGGATCAGGGTTGTCATTCCAATACTCATGATTCATTCCCTCCTTCTATCGTAATGCCTGTCACATCCTCATAGATATTGATGATCTGTGCCACAATAATAAACAGGCCGGAAACAGGCGCCATCGCATACACCAGGCTTCTGGGAATCCCCAGCAGGGCAGAAAACACCTTCTGTGCACTCATAGCCAGCTTAAAGCCGCCGATGGTAATCACAAAAATGGCAAAAACCAGAATCAGCACATCAATCACTGTCATCAGAACCCGGCGGCTTTCCGGCTTTAAGCTGTCACGAACCAGCACCAGGCACATATGCTCCCTGGTGATAAATGCATAGGCCGCCCCCACAAACCCCGTCCAGATCAGGAAATAACGCACCAGTTCCTCCGTAAAAGCAGCCGGGCTGTTGAGGACATATCTGGTAAACACCTGGTACAATACCAGCAGTGTCATGACCGACAGCAGAATCGTCGCAATGGCAGCGAGAAGCTTCGTCATCACTTTTTTTACCACAGTAAATAATTCTCTCATTTAGAAACCTCCCCCTTATTCTACAGAATCAATAATATCGAGCAATGTCTGAACACCGGGATACTGCTCGCAGTACTCTCCGATCATCCCGCTGGTGGCCTCACGAAACGCCTCCTTATCCACATCATTGACGAATTCCACATTCATCTGCGAGGACGCCTCGGCAACCGCCTCATCAATCGCAGCATCCCAGGCAATCTTATGGCTCTCCGTGGAGGCATGCGCCGCCTCCAGGATGATCTGCTGATCCTCCGGGCTGATATTCGCCCACACCTTGGCGCTCATCACCATGACATCCGGGATCATGGCATGCTGGTCTGTGGAATACACCTTACAGATTTCCCCGTGCTTTCCGGTTGTCAGCGCAGTCTCATTATTCTCCGTCCCGTCGATGATGCCCGTCTGCAGGGAAGTGTAAACATCCCCATAAGACATGGCAACCGGGATTCCACCTAATGCCTGCATCATGTCTGTCTGCGATTTCATATCCTGCACACGGATTTTCAGCCCCTTCAAATCCTCCGGCTTGCGGATTGCCTTGTTTTTGGTATAAAATGAGCGGGCTCCCGAAGTATAATAAGTCAGTGTCACAAACCCGTCCGCCTCCGACGACAAAAAGAAATCCTGCATCTGGGAAGAATCCATCACATGGTAAAAATTCTCCGTGTTATCAAAAATGTAAGGCAGGCCAAATGTATGGTAAGATTCATTGTACGTGGCAAGCCCCGGTGCAGAAACCTTGGTCATGGAAATCACGCCAGCCATCAGCTGCTCCATGTTTTCGTTCTCAGACCCCAGCTGGCCGTTAGGAAGAATCCTTACCTGGATGCGCCCCCCGGTCTTTTCCTCCACCTGGTCAGCAAATTCTGTCATGGCGATATGTACGGTATGCGTCTCGCTGAGCCCATGGGCCAGCGTCAGCACCATCGGATTCTCCGGCGTGGCTGACGCACTGGAACCGGCGCCAGACTGCGAACAGCCGGACAAAGACATCGCTGCCATGCTCAATGCAATCATAATCGCTGCAATCTTTTTCATGCTTTCATACCCTTTCTGTTAATATTCCGTAATGGTTTTACATCCCGATCAAATCAAATTGTTCAAAGGAAACCAGTACCTTATAATCCTTCTTCGGGTTCTTATACTTGATCTGTACGGATTTCAGCCTCTGGCTGTAATACCAGCCGCACTCAGCCTCCTCGAATTTCCTCCGGTGCAGGAAATGAGGCAGCTGCTGGTTGTCCACTGCCACCCAGTAAGGAGCCTTCTCCCGATGCACCATGTCAATATACATGGATTCCACAGCCGTCTCATAGCTTCCCTCCTGAGAGAATTCCAGCCAGGTACGTTCTCCCGCTGCCATGGTAATCCGGGTCTTGAGATATTTCCCCTTTTCATAATCCATCGTGATGCCGTCATCCTCATACAAGGTAAAACTGCCATCGGCATCCGCAGCACACAGCAGATGGATGGAATCCGCCTGCTCGGTCATCAGGTTCTTCAGCCGGTTCCCTGCCATGGGAATAAGCGCGCCGCTCCTGATATACAACGGAATGCTGGACAAAGTAACCGGAACCTCGACCGTCTGTCCGCCGGCATACTCCTCCCTGGTATAGTAATCATAGAAACGGGCGCCCTCCGGCAGATAGATACGCCTGGTCTTTGCCCCCTTTTCCACCACATTCGCAACCAGCAGGGAATCCCCGAACATAAAGTCCACGCCTTCCTCATAGCAATGCGGGTCATTCTGGAACGCACTGCACATCGGCTCCATGATCGGCAGCCCGCTCTCATGGGCACGCCTGGTCAGCGAATACAAATACGGGCTCAGCTGATAACGGAACTCAATCGCCCTGCGGATATCCTCCTTCAAATCACTGTACATCCATGGCTCTGTCACCGTATTGTCAATATTGGTAGAATGAATGGAAAACCGCGGCTGGAAGATTCCGTTCTGAATCCAGCGGAGGAACAGCTCCCCCTCCGGCGCCGGCCCGTAGAAACCACCGATATCACAGCCCTGGTTTGCCACACCGGACAGCCCCATCCCCAGAATGGTGGCAATATTATACTGAAGCGCCTCCCAGCAGGTCAAATTATCCCCTGCCCAGGTCTGCGCATAGCGCTGAATCCCGCAGTGCCCGGAACGGCATACAATGTAAGGCCTGGTATTGTCAAAGGTCTCATGAATCGCTTCATCCGTAATATGGCACATGATATTGGACATCACCGACTTTAACTGTCCCACAGTGCCCCCCTTGCCCTCAAAATCGCAGCGGCAGTCCTTATCCACTATGCTGTCATACTCACAGTTGTCATTCCAGATCGAATTCGTGCCGTATTCCAGCACATTTTCCCGAAGCAGCGCCTTCCAGTTCTTGCGGGTATCCGCGCTGGTGAAATCCACAAACACCCCTTTGCCGCCCCACCAGGTACCGACCCCCGGCTCGTCGCTGTCGCTGGCTCTGACAAACATCCCCCTCTTCTTCATTTCCTCCAGCATCGGATGAATCAGCAGGATTCCCGGCTTCACATTCGGCGTCACCGTGATCCCCCTGTTCTTCATCTGCTGAAAGAAATCTCTGGGATCCTTAAACCGCTTTTTATTCCAGGTAAATACACAGCGCTTAATCCCTTTGTCCGTCTCCACGGTACAATAGCCAGAAGAAAGCTGGAAACCATCCACAGGGATATTTTCTTCCTTCGTCGTGTCGATAAATTCCACAATGGCGTCATCGCAATCCGCCTCCAGCTCCGGATAATACATGGAAGACCCCAGATACCCCAGGGCATAACGCGGAAGCATGGCTGATTTTCCCGTCAAATCCGTATAACGCTCCACTACCTGCCGTACCGAAGGCCCGGCAATCAAGAACAAATCAATATCTCCCCCGTCTGCCCGGTAACGGCTGTGCATTTTCCAATAATTACTCTTTTCACGCCCCATATCGAAATCGCACTCATAAGTATTGTGGTAAAAATACCCCACCGCCTTCTTTGTATTCCGGTTCAGCTTAATATAAAAGGGAATATGCTTGTAAAGAGAATCCGTCTCCTTTGGATTGTAGCCCATGGCATCCTTGGGGCTCATGCCCATGAATTTCTGAGCCTTGTTAAATTCCCCGCTCTTTTCCCCAAAGCCATAGAAGCAATCCTCCGGCGAAATCTCGCTGGTATGGATACGGCGGTGATTGCTGTCCTCCTGGTAAGCAAGGTCAACAATGTCCGCATGCAGCTGCTCTCCTTCCCTGTCATAGACACAGATGCGGAATGGATCCTTTTCCACCACCACCTTAAGTTCCTGCCCCTGGATTACGGCTTTTTCTTCCCCATCCGTAAGTACGGCATCCGCCACAGAGACCCGTTTCCGGTAATTCTTCAAAAACCCATCCATACGGTCTTCCCAGGCTGTCATAACCAGGCTGTAAGATTCCTCCGCAAAATCCCCGTCAAAGCCTGCCCGAATCCGCAGGATCGAATCCGTCAGAAACCAGAGCCTGATTTCCACGCTATTGGTCATAATGGAAAAATAGTTATCCTGCTGGCGGATGGTTTCTGCTGCTGTACAGATTTTCATATCCTGATACCTCCTTATCATTTTTCTCTACTCAAACCGGTTTTTGTATTTTTATCATAATCAAATAACCGGTTCAAAACCAGACGAATATTGATATATTTTACCTAATCTTTTACATATCTTGCATTTTCCGTTTTTTAATGGTATAGTACCCTCAATGGACAAGGGGACACACGCCCTTGTCCACTGAGGGCAGGCAGATGCACAACAAACAGGAATGAAATTTCGATTAAATGAGAGGATAATATGATTGACCAGGCAGGAATCCGGATGGCACAGGGCGCTACCATTGCCTGTGAACGAATAAGCGGAATCAATGACAATATGATAAAATCCCACTATCACAATTACTATGAACTCTATTTTCTTGAAAGCGGCGAACGCTATCACCTGCTGCAGGACGACCGGTATGTGATGCACCCGAAGGAACTGATCCTGTTCTCCCCATACGTGCTCCACCGCTCCTACGGCGATGAAAACATGCCCTTCCGGCGCCTGGTTCTGTATTTCCACAGAAACGAGGTCGAATGCCGGCAGCTGCAAAACGCCCTGGACTCCGGCAACGGCATGTACCGCCCGGAGCCCCGGATGTGGCAGATTCTCCGCCGGTTCCTGGAAACCCTGCTCTGTGACCAGGATAATCCCTCCGAACTGGCCAGAGGCTACCGCCATACGGTTTTAAATATGCTGTTGTTTTCTATCGTTTTCCAGGTACAGCGGCAGGCTCCTGCCCGCAAGGAAGACGGCTGCCGGATGAGCCAGGTTATCAGCTATATCCACGGGCACTATCAGGAGGATATCTGCCTGGAAGCACTGGCCAGGAGATTCTATATCAGCCCATACTACCTGTGCCGGGAGTTCAAGCGCCACACCGACACCACTGTCATCCAATATGTGAACATCACCCGGATCATGAACGCCCAGAGAAAATTCATGGAAACAGATAAAAATATCACGGAAATCTGCAGCGAGACCGGCTTTTCCAACCTGACACACTTTAACCGTGTCTTCAAATCTGTAACCGGGATGACCCCGTCCGGGTACCGGAAGACGCACCAGAATTTAAGCGGAGGGTATTCGCCGGAGCCGAAATGCTGACTGCCGCCATGTTTTTCGGCGTACTCCCGGTGGGCTTCCCGCCATCCGCTCATTAGCAGTTCCCGGCAAAATCTGTAGGACGGAGCGTGGCGACCACCAGTTCCGGCGGGTTCATAATGCGGACTAAGAAATGGTTGCCCAGCCCACGGCTGACCACGAGGTGTTTCCCCTCCTCCTTAAAACAGCCGCCGTCATACTTAGGGAATAATGTCATATCCGGGGACAGCAGCCCGCCAAACTTGGGGATCCGGATGACCCCGCCGTGGATGTGCCCGGAAAAGGCCAGGTCTGCCCCCCATTGGCGGTAAGAAGGGTAATAGAGAGGATTGTGGGCCAGCAGGATGTTAAAGCAGCCGGGATCTGCAGGCCCCAATGCCGCCCTGGTATCCTTTGCCGAGAAAACAATCCCCTTCTTATATTCCCTTAACCGGTCTTTATAATACACCATCGGCGTCACCAGGCCATACATTTTCACAAAGGCGCCGCCGCGGGATATGGTGCACCAGCTGTTTTCCAGCACCGTGGCCCCCAGCGCTTTCAGCTTCCCCTCAAGCTTTGCAAGCGCAGCTTCCCCCATGCACTGTTCGTGGTTGCCGACAACATAGCAGACCATATAATCGCTGCAAAGCCTGCGGCTTAATTCCAGCAGGAGGGCAGCTGACTGCCAGGAGTTGTCTGCCATATCCCCGGTCATGACGACCACATCCGGCTTAGCCTTTCTTATTGCCTGAACCAGGAGGCGGTTGTGCTCCCCATAAAGCGCACCGTGGAGGTCAGACAGATGCACAATGCAAAACCCGTCAAATTCTTTTGGTATTTTGTGGGATCGGATCGTATAATGGACTGTACAAAACAAGTTTATTCCTCCCTCTAACTGCCTTTTCGGCTTTTTTCCATTCCTATATTACCACAAACATCTGGTTTTATATAGGCCTTTTCCGGCATGGCAAAGGATACCCCCAGCGGGCAAGGCGCCTATCCCTTGTCCGCTGGGGGTATCCCTACTGGTTAAAGCAAATATACTCAATCCCCACAATCCTGCAAAATTGTTCCAGCACTTTTGCATAGCTGCCGTATACCATATGTAAATGGTTGGAATTGATCTTTTGATAGAACCCGTTATAATCTGCCTCCGCCTCCACAAAAGCATGCGGATAACAGTATGTCGTCTCCTTTAGCTTCTCTAAGGGATACATTTTTGTTGTCCCCTCAAAGCATCCCAGCACATATTTTCCCTTGCTGCGGTAGAGCCTCGCCACGGTCACCTTCCCCGGCTTTGCTATCATCTGGATTGCACTGCCCCCTGCCTCCCCAAAGATATGCGGCATCAGGGCTATCTTTTTCATGCATCCCTCCGGGTCATCCGGGTCTGCAAAATAGGGCGCCACGCTTCCGCAGTTCGCCAGTACAAACTCTTTGCTGTCCCCGTCAAAAAATTTGATATCCAAAAGGCAGGACGGCGCCCCCTGGGCACAGAGGCTCAAGATCCGCATGGTCAATGCCCCGTCGCAGTCACACTCACAGGAGGTGGGAATCGGATCCTTCACGCCGTCCGCGTCAAAACAGTTATTCAAAAGCGCCACGCCCAGGCACTGCAAGACAAAATGGTCACTCATGTCCTGCTGGCATTTGACCCCTATAAAATCGTATTTCTTTTCCGCCGCCATATCCTTAAGTGCCAGGTAGCTCTGCACCTGGCGCCTAAGCGCATCCTCCGTGAACCCTCCGCCATACCGGATATCCGGCACCTGTTCCTTCACCCACTTAAGGTGGCGTTCTACCCGTTCACCGTCCAGTTCCCCGGCCCGGTAAACGATCTCATATTGGTCACAATGGTCAAATTCAATGCCAAACTGGCTCTGCCACTGGCTGGGGTCTGCAACCGTCGTGCCGATTCCGATGCTGCGGCCGCCCACCATCCCAAAGCTGGACCGGCGCACCCCTTCCGCCACATAGATCCCTTTTACAAACACATCCACCTTCTTTTGTATCTCCGGGTCCTGGTAATCCCCGGATACGCGGAAGCATGTCTTCCCTGTCTGGTCCAGCATCCCTGCCACTGCCAAAAGCGTCACCAGGCTGGAGGTATCCCGCTGGAGGTTCCCCAGCAAAAGCACGGGGTAACGGGTGCCGTAGGCAATGCGGAAAGCCAGTGAAGGCGTCGCCCAGATCGGGACATGCAGGATCACTGCCTCGATTCCCCTCCTGCGGATCTCGTCCGCCACCGCCTGCCCCTCCTCTGCATCAAAAACAACCTGCGGCATAAACAATTCATATTTCCCGCCAAATGCCTCTTTTACCTTTTCCACCTCTGCCAGCGCGATATGTTCCCGCTTCCTGTAAAATTCCCTGCGGCTGTCGCCCAGGGTCACAACTGCTACTTTCTGTCTCTGCATCCTGGTATCCTCTTTCTCATCCTCATCGTTTCCTGTTCGTTTAAAACCAATCCGGCCTCATAAGCTTCGGCAGGGCAAATGCAATCTCAGGGAAAAACGCGATCAAAATCACCACCGCCACCGAAACCATAATATAAGGCACCACTGCCACAAACGACCGCTGCACGCTCATTCCCGAAATCTTCCCGGCAATCAGCAGGCACAAACCGTAAGGGGGCGTCACCTGCCCGACGGCAAGGGTGATCACGATAATCAGCCCCAGCTGCACGGCACTGATGCCAAATGCGGATGCCACCGGCATCAGCACCGGCACAAACAAAATCATCGCCGGGATCGCATCCATAAAGGTGCCCAAAAACAGGTAAAATGCAATCACTGCCAGCAAAAACTGCCATTTGTACGGGAAATAATCCACGAACATCCCCTGCACCATCGTGCTGATGTTATAATAACTCAAAAGCTGCCCCAGTGCATTGGCCGTGGCCAGGGCCAGCAGGGAAGTGGCGCTTGTGCGGAGCGTATCATACAGCAGAGGCTTGATATCCTTTGGGGTCAGGCTTTTAAATACAAAAATGCCAAGGAGGGACGCATAGATACAGGCAACCGCCGCCGACTCCGTAGCCGTACAGATTCCTGCAATCACACCGCCGATGATAATCGCCGGAGTCAGCACCGGCGGCAGGCATTTGACTGCCAGCTTCGCAAAATCCCTCATGGACATCGCCTCCTGGCGGGGATAATGGTACTTTTTGTTGCCC
Source organism: bacterium 1XD21-70 (assembly GCA_003669055.1). Taxonomy (GTDB): domain Bacteria; phylum Bacillota; class Clostridia; order Lachnospirales; family Lachnospiraceae; genus Brotaphodocola. The sequence continues at coordinate 2,363 of RAYB01000025.1, read as the reverse complement.
AAAAAGATTACCAGCATCTGGCCGCAGCCAATCAAAACCCCCGGCACCACACCGCCCAAAAACAATGCGCCGATAGAGGCTCCTGCCACGGAGGAATATACTACCATGGGAATCGACGGCGGGATAATAATGCCGATCGTGGAAGAAGCCGCCGTGACCCCGACCGAAGTTTCTTTGGTGTACCCCTCCTTCTCCATGGCGGGGATCAGGATAGACCCGATTCCCGCCGTATCCGCCTGGGAGGAGCCGGAAATCCCTGCAAACAGCATGGATACCAAGACATTTGCATAGGCCAGCCCCCCTGGAAAACGTCCCACGATCCCGTTGCAGAATTCAATCAGCTTTTCACTGATTTTTGCCCGGTTCATGATATTGGCTGCCAATACAAACAGCGGGACAGCCAACAGTGTAAAGCTGTTTAACCCCGTGAACATTTTCTGTACCACAGTAATCATTGAAATCGATTCCAGCTGGGAGATCCCTATCAGGGCCACCAGCCCGAGAATGTATGCAATCGGCACCCCCATAGCCAGAAAAAGCAGAAATGCAGCCACAAGTACTACTATCATACGTCAGCCTCCTTCATCGCTTCCTCCACCGCGTTCACCACCTGGCGGCTCTGAGGGTTTTTGATGTATTCCACAATATTCTCCAATGTAAAAACCGCCGCCGTTATCCCAAACAGCGGGACACACAGCCAGCACCAGCCTTTGCTGACCGGCACTGAGGTCATCCTCCAGGTTGAAAACTGCTTCACAAGCAAAATCCCATAATAGCCCACAATAGCATTAAAAAGAAACACCAATACCAGGCAAGCCATCTCATCGATAAAAAATATCTTCCCCTTCATTTTCTCCGTAAATGCCGTGAACTTGAAATGCTCATTGGAACGAACCATAGGCGCCGCCCCGATAAAGCAGCACCAGGCCAGCGCCGTGTTGGCCACCTCCTCCGTAAAGGATGCCTGAAAGCCAAACATGCGCGAACACACCTGAACCACTGTGCAGGTAAAAAATATTGCCACTGCAGCCATTCCTGCCACATACATAGCCTTTTCCATCCAGTCACATAACCGCTTCATACTATCCCTTTCCCGATTTCTGCTTGCCTTGTGCTGACCCAAATTATTCTGCTGCCTCGTTCACTTTGTTGAAAAGATCCGTCACGCCAATTTTCTCGGCTGCTGCCACCTTTGCCTCCTCACAGGCCGCCAGCAGGGAATCCTTGTCCACCTCGTTGACAATGCCCCCGTTAGCCTTGATTTTCTCCAGCGCCTCATCGTTTAACTGCTTGTCAAACTTCCTTTGTTCCCCGCAGGCATATGCAGCGGCCTCATCCACCCATGCCCTCTGCTCTTCGGTCAGGCCATTGTATTTCTGGGCCGAAATGAGCAGCTGCCGGGTGGCAATATCATGGTCTGTCAGGGAGACATAGGGCCCGGCCTCATAGAATTTCTGCAAAAGGATATTGCCCAGGTCATTTTCCGCCGCATCGATCACATTGTTCTGCAGGCCGCTGTACAATTCGTTATAGGCCAGCACGGTCGGAGTTGCCCCCAGGGCACCCCACACGGAACGCACGGTATCCGAATCCTGGACCCGGATTTTCACCCCTTTAAAGTCTTCCACCGTATTGACCGGCTTCACGCCAAAATACTCCCTTGTCCCGCAGCTCCAATAGCCCAGGGAATGGAACGTCCCGGCCCCATTGACCTTCTCCGAGATCGCCTGGCCCACCTCGCCGTCCACCACGGTAGTCCAGTGGTCTACGTCTTTGTACAAGAACGGGATTGAGAACAAGTCCGCCTCCGGCACCCCTGTCGTTGCAATAAAGTTCGGCGCTGTCACAATAATATCGACCGTGCCTGTCGCCATTTTCTCAACCAGTTCAGCCTCGCCCCCGCCCAGTTCACCATTCGGATGGATCTCCACGGTCATCGTCCCGCCAGAAACCTCTTCCAGCTTCTTTTGCAATGCCTCAAACCCTGCCTGGTATGAACTGTCCATAGAATTCACATGTGCGCCGATCAATTTGACTGCCGCTTCCGCTGCCGGAGCCTCCGCATCCCCTGCCTTAGCGGGGTTTTCCTCCTTCTCTGCCTTTTCTTCCCCTGCTGCCGCTGAAACCTGCGGTGCAGCCGTTTCCGTAGTGGAAATCTTCGTGCACCCTGCCATTGCTGCCACCATTGTTGCCGCCATTAAGATACCCAAAACTTTTTTCATCTTGTTTCTCCTTCCTCTTATATTGGTTGATAGTTATATTTTTAAATGATCCAGGATCATTTAACAGACTGTCAAAAAAGGTCAGCAAAAGCTGGCTTTTTTTGATATAATAAAATCAGGGGGTAAGGACATGCTGATAAA